>DAOUKW010000074.1:0-9450 GCA_034420915.1 Dehalococcoidia bacterium | reverse complement strand
GTCACGTCCTCATTCGGCCGGGTGCTCAAGGCTGTCCGCGAGGATGAGGACGCCATCGAGGTGTTCGGCTACCGTTCATCCCGCTACAAGCTGGCGATCTGGGTAATCTCAGCGATGATGGCCGGGCTGGCAGGGGCGATGCTCGCCACATATACCTCGTTCGTTGACCCTAATTCTTTTATCCTCCTTGAATCAATCCTTCTTGTCGCCATCGTGATCCTCGGCGGGCTGGCCAGTATCTGGGGATCGCTGCTCGGCGCGCTGGCGTTCGTATTGCTCGAAGAGGGAGTCCGGTTTGTGCCGTTCCTGCCGCCCGAGCACGTCGGCCAGGTGCGGCAGATCATACTGGGAACGCTGCTGGTGCTGTTGATGTTGTTCAGGCCGCAGGGAGTCGCAGGACGGTTCAAGCTATGACACTCTACGAGCAACGTCATCTCGGAGGCTCATTCGTCCTTCAGACGCTCGATATTGAGAAGCGCTTTGGAGGCGTTTCTGCGGTCGACCGCCTCTCAATCACCATTCCGCGCGGTCTGATCACCGCCATCATCGGCCCCAACGGCTCCGGCAAGTCCACTCTGATCAACCTCCTCAGTGGGACCCTGCCTCTCGACGGTGGAATGGTTGTGGTCGGACCAAAGCGCCTGCGCATAATCAGGCCGTACGATTCTCCCGACATTGGACTGACCAGAACTTTCCAGGACGTGCGGCTCTTTGAGCAGATTAGCGTCCTCGATAATCTCTACGTTGTGATGACGGAGAGATCATCTCTCCTCTCCCTCTTCCAGCGGGCCCGCAAGGAGCACAGGGAGCGCGCGGAGAGAATCCTGAATGTGGTGGGATTGTGGGAAAAGCGCAACGATCTGGCGGAAGAACTGTCATACGGCCAACGAAAGCTCCTGGAGGTTGGCCGCCTCATGGCGATGAACACCCAGCTCTACCTCTTTGACGAGCCCTTTGCCGGGCTCGCCCTTCACATGATTGAGGTCGTCAAGGGCGTCATGCGGGAGCTGAAGGAAAACGGCAGGACGCTTATCTTCGTATCCCACAACATGGGCATTGTGCGCGAACTCTCCGATTACCTCATCGTCATGGATAGCGGGCGGCTGCTGGCGCACGGGAACCCTGACCGTGTGCTGAATGATCCCGAAGTCATAGAAGCGTACCTAGGCAACTGATGACGGCGAGGCGAACATGACGGCACGAGAGAACCACGGCGCCACCGAGCAACAGTCAACCACTGCTTCGCCGTTACTCGAACTGAGCAACGTGTCTGTTCACTACGGCGCGGTCATCGCCCTTGACCATGTTTCCGTGCAAATCTACCCCGGTGAAGTCGTCGCGCTCATGGGACCCAACGGCGCGGGCAAGTCCACTATCCTCAAGGCCGTCATGGGAATGGCGCCCGTCTCAACGGGCTTGATCCGATGGCGCAACGATGTCCTGGATTCGCCGACGCATGAGATCGTCAAGCGCGGCATCTCCCTGGTTCCACAGGGCCGCCGTGTGTTCACGCATCTGAACGTGGAGGAGAACCTGGAGCTTGGCGGTATGCACGTCCCTGATGCTGAAGAACGGAGCAGGCGTCTTGACGCCGTCATGGATTTCTTCCCCATCCTGCGCGAAAAGCGGCGCGATCCGGCAAGCGCCATGTCCGGCGGGCAGCAGCAGATGCTCGCGCTCGGACGCGGCCTAATGTCATCGCCGGAAATACTGCTGCTGGATGAGCCGACCCTCGGACTCGCTCCCATCATCGTCTCGGAGGTATTTCAGAGGGTCACCGAGATAAGCAAGACGTTCGGCACGACGATCGTGCTCGTGGAGCACAACATCAGGGGCGCGCTCAACATCGTCGACCGTGGCTACATCCTGGACAGGGCGCGCGTGGCCTTTGAGGGCACACCCCAAGAAATCGAAGACTCGGATATCCTCACGCAGGTCTTCCTGGGACGAGAGGACGACGAGGAGTAGTAGACACAAAACTCCTCGCAGCCGCTGTCGTGCAAGTTGCGGTCAGCGCCGTCGCTCCCATCTGAAAAACCGCACGGCCAATACGACGCTCACGACCATCCACACTCCCATGACCCCGAGGTTGATCGGTTCGAACCCGGAGCCGGTCGCAAATGGATGGAACGATTCGTGCATGGCCGTCGCGAAGTGGCGCACAGGAAAGATGTCTGCAAACGTGGTCAACCACGCCGGCGCATCGTCCATCGGGATGAAGACATCGGAGATGAACAGCAGCGGCAGGATGCTCGCATTGACAATGGCGGGCGCGGCGTCCGCGTTCGGAATGAAATTCGCCACTGCCACACCCAGGGCGCAGAACGTTGCTGCCCCAACGATGCACGTCACGATGAACGCGGCCATGCGCGTGGTGGGTAGGTCCACGTCATAGACCACCAAACCCGCCGCAAGCACGATGACGACAAGCAGAATAGCAACCAACACGGAATGGATCACGTAGCCCGCAATCAGCGCCCCCGGCGGCAGCGGCGTGCCCCGAATCCGCTTGAGCAGGCCGTTGTCTCGACTAAAGGCGAGAGTCATCGCGATGTTGTTATAGCAAGCGCCCACAAGAGCGAAGACCACGATGCCCGGAACATAAAATGTCGACAGGCTCGCCGTCCCACCCTCGAACTGAACCTGGTTGCTGCCGAAAAGCAGATTGAAAATCACCAGGAACATGAGCGGGAAAACGATGGTGAAAAAGGCGGCGGCGGGGTTTCGCCAGAAAGCCGTGTTCTGGTACCGCGCCTGGCGAAGCGCCAGCTTGACGATGCTCACGCCCCAAGACCTCCATCTTGCCCGTTTGAACTCGTCACCTCGATGAAGATGTCCTCAAGCGATGGCCTCGTGACCGAGATTTCCTCGAACTCTATGCCCTCTCCAACTGCCCACGCAGTCAGTTGATGCAGAATCGCCGTGGGTGTCGCCGTCTGAATCTCAAATGTTCCCTGTCCGCCTGCGATGAGCGCGCCCAGGGATTCAGGCGGCGTTGTCGCGCCGTCCGGCAGACGGATTCTGATGACCGTCGCGCCGCCGGCTCCGGCAATCTCCTGCGGCGAGCCCTCCACGACAACGCGGCCCTCAACCATAATCCCGACGCGGTCCGCCAGGTATTCCGCCTCTTCCATGTAGTGCGTCGTCAAGAGAATCGTCTTGCCGAGTCCCTGGAGATTCTTCACCATGTCCCACGCGCCGCGGCGTGCCGACGGGTCGAAGCCGGTGGTCGGTTCATCGAGAAACAGCAGCTCAGGGTTGCCGGCCAACCCCACGGCAACGTCAAGCCGCCTCTGTTGGCCGCCGGAGAGTTTACCCACGCGAACACGGGCCTGTTCCGTCAGGCCGGTCGCTTCGAGGACGACGTCAAGCGGCAGCGGGTCAGGATAATAACCGCGAAAGAGATTCACCGTTTCCGAGACGGATAAATACTGATCAACACTTGTCGTCTGCAGGACGATGCCGATGCGTTCCCGAAATGCTCTCTCACCCCGCGCGGGGTCATGCCCCAGGACGGCAACTGTTCCTGCGCTCCGATCCCTGTGGCCTTCGAGGATCTCGACCGTCGTCGTTTTTCCCGCCCCGTTCGGCCCGAGAAGGGCATAAACCTCTCCGGTTTCGACACGCAGGTCCACACCTTTGACGGCTTCAAAGCTGCCATATGATTTTCGGAGACCCGCAACCTCAATGGCGGGAGGAGAGGGGGTACGTCCAGTCAATCAACACCTCTGCGGTCGTCTAGCGCCTTCGGAATGTCATGCGTTGAAGAAAGATGCCGGCGGAAAGCGCAACCGTCACATCCAATAGTAGCGCAATCAACAGACGCGCCATATGCCATGCCTGGGGATCGGCTGAAACGACCTGCGACGGTTGCGACCGGGGATGAGCAGCAAGGGGATCGTAGACAAACGATACGGCGCGCTCTGCGATGCTCTCTATGACCGTGTTCTGCGCCTGCTGAGCAACCGCAGTCCTCAAGAAATTCATGGGCGCTTCGCCGGCAGGGGCATCTCTTTCATTTTCGGATTCGGTCACTAGCGCCATGTACTGCCCCGGCGATCTCACCTGCACCATCAGGATTGACGAGCCGTCTGCCGGTCCTCTGAGCTCTCCGTGTGCGTATGCCCACTCCCGCTCATCGCCCTGCCTCATCATCACCCCAATTGAGTCACGACTGATTTCTGCGCGCTCCTCTTCGCTTTCGGAATTCCCCGCGTCGTCCCGCGTTCTCAGAACAATCTCGAGCAGTGCCGGGCGATTGAGAGATTCCGGTGACAATAGCGCGCCTCCCGCGTCAAAGAACTCCACGGAGACACACACGCATCCCAACAGTGAGGTCGCCTCATTCATTCGGACACACACGGCCTCGTCCTGTGTCAGGCGAACCTGGTACGGGACTGCGAGTGTGCCCGCAGGGGCAGTCAATCGAACACGGCCGGTCTGGTCTTGGACCTCTGCCGCCGCAAACCTCGGCACCTGCACCGCGCCCGGTACGGGCACGAATACAGGCTCTACCTGTTTGAGAATCACGGGCAACCGCCCGATAGTCTCGGGCGTGGAGACCAAGTCCGTATCGCTCTCGTCAGACGATGATGAATCATCCGTATTCTCATCGCTCTGCACGGGCGTTGGCGCCTCAGTATCGTTCGTAGATTCCGGGTTGGGTCTGGGCGAATCCTCTACATCGGGTTCAGGTGTAGGCTTTGGAGCCCTTTTAACGGCTATACGCACTTCAATCTCGGACTCCAATTCGCCGTCCGTTGCAGCAACACGGAGTGTAAAGACACGCCGCGCGTCTCTCGGGGAGAAATCGGGTGCAACCATGATCTGCCCGGATGTTGAATCGATGATGAAGGCTCCCTGATCTGATTGACTGACAATCCGGAAACGGACAGGCTCTCCCTCCGGATCCACCACTGAGAGGGTGGTCCCCACAGGGCTCCCTCCGCGAGCACCCGCCGTCACCACTCTCCTTAGCTGACCAGGTTCATGTCTAACAGGCCTGCCGCATGGATCACGGGTGAGACGTGCTTCCGTAAAGACCGGCGGCTCATTCACATCAGTAATAGCCACGGTCAATTCAAATGAATCATCCGCAACGAATCCGCTCTCGGGATCACCCATGTCATCTCGCCCGTCAGAAACGGACACATGCAGCACGAATGGCTCTCGCGAGGTTTCAAAATCCAGAGGTTTGCCCGCGTCAAGCGTCACGTAACCGGTGGGCAGATGTATCACAAAGAACCGCGCATCCGCTCCTGACAGCGCATATGTGAGAGTATCTCCATCCTCGTCCGTTCTCCCGACGCCGCGATAAAGGGTATGGGCGCCCGGACATGAATTCTCCGGGATCTCGGTGACGATGGCTCTGGACGGGAAGCGAGGCGCGTCATTCGCATCTGTGACAGTAACTTCAATTTCCAGCGTGGACTCAAGGTTCCCATCCGAGGCCGTCACCGTCACCGCATACACGTTGTCCTCGTTGGCATCAAGCGGCTTCTCATAGTCCGGTGGAGAGTTGAACGACAACTTGCCCGATTCGCCTATCTCAAACCACGCTGCATCAGTCCCCGCAACGCTCCATGTAATTCCGTTACCCTCCGGGTCAGTAGCTATGTACTTCGCGACACCGGTCGCGCCGTTCTCTGGGTAGCTCATACTTGCCGAGTCGGTGATTGTAGGGGCCTCATTGACATTCATGACGGTGATTTCTACGCGCAAGGTAGACTCAAGGTTCCCGTCCGACGCGGTTACCGTCACCTCATACACGTTGTCATTGTCAGCATCACGCGGATTCTCATAGTCCGGCGGCGATTTGAATGACAGCCCTCCTGCCTCGCTAATCTCAAGCCACGCCGCATCGGCCCCCGCAACGCTCCACGTGATTCCGCCCCCCTCCGGGTCGGTGGCAGAGTACGCCGAAACAGCTGTGGTGCTGTTCTCCTTATAGCTGACAGTGGCAGAGCCGGTGATGGACGGAGCCTCGTTCACATTTGTGACGGTGATTTCTACGCCCCGGGCAGACTCAAGGTTCCCGTCCGACGCTCTCACTGCCACCTCATATACGTTGTCCTCGTTGGCATCAAGCGGCTTCTCATGGTCCGGTGAAGCGTTGAATGACAACTGCCCCGACTCGCTTATCCCAAACCACGCTTCATCGATCCCCGCGATGCTCCACGTAATCTCGGCCCCTTTCGGATCAGTCACCATGTACTTTGCTGCAGCGTCCATCCCGTTCTCTACGTAACTCACACTTGCCAAGCCCCTGATCACGATGGCCTCAACAACATCCGTGACAGTAACTTCTACGCCCCGGGCAGACTCAAGGTTGCCGTCCGATGCTGTCACTGTCACCTCGTACATGTTGTCCTCGTTGGCATCAAGCGGTTGCTCATGGTCCGGTGATGAGTTGAATGACAACTCCCCCGACTCGCTGATCTCAAACCACGCTGCATCGCTCCCCGCAACGCTCCACGTGATTGCGTCTCCTTCCGGATCAGTGGCAGTATAGGTTGCCACAGGTGCCGTGCCGTTCTCTGCGTAGTTGACAGTGGCAGAACCGGAGATGGACGGGGCCTCGTTCACATTCGTGACAGTGATTTCTATGCGCCGGGTAGACTCAAGGTTGCCGTCCGACGCGGTTACCGTCACCTCATACATGCTGTCGTTATCGGCATCAAGCGGCTTCTCAAAATCAGGTGCTGACTTGAATGACAACTCGCCCGTCTCGTTGATTCCAAACACCACCGCGTCCACTCCCGCAATGCTCCACGTGATTCCATCACCCTCCGGATCCGTGGCGGAATATGTCGCCAGATTCGTCGTCCCGTTCTCCGGGTAGTTGACAGCGGAATCGCCGGAGATTGAAGGAGCCTCGTTGACGTTGGTGACAGTGACTTCAACATCCTGTCTTGATGACAGATCCCCGTCCGAGGCGGTGACTGTCACTTCATACACCTTGTCTTTATTGCCATCACGCGGCTCCTCATAATCCGGCGGGGTCTTGAATGACAACTCCCCCAACTCGCTGATCTCAAACCGCGCTGCATCTGTTCCTTCAATGTCCCATGTGATCCCGTCTCCATCCGGGTCAGTGGCGGAGTACACCGCTACAGTTGTGGAGCCGTTCTCTGCGTAGTTGACAGCGGTAGGGCCGGTGATGGACGGGGCCTCATTGACGTTCGTGACCGTAACTTGGATGTCCAGCGTGGACTCAAGGCTCCCGTCGGACGCGGTTACCGTCACCGCATACACATTGTCCGTGTCAGCGTCACGCGGATTCTCATAGTCCGGTGGTGAGTCGAACGTCAGCTCCCCAGACTCGCTTATCTCAAACCACGCCGAATCGGTTCCCGCAATGCTCCACGAAATCTCGGCCCCTTCCGGATCAGTGGCGAAATATGTCGCCACATTCCTCGCCTTGTTCTCTGGGTAGCTGACAGTGGCAGAGCCGGTGAATGAAGGAACCTCATTGACGTTCGTGACAGTGACTTCAACTTCCAGCGTGGACTCAAGGCTCCCGTCGGACGCGGTCACAGTCACCGCATACACGTTGTCCGTGTTGGCGTCTCGCGGCTTCTCATAATCCGGCACGGAATCGAACGTCAATTCCGCCGATTCGCTGATGGAGAATTGCGCCGCGTCACTTCCCTTAACGCTCCACGTAATCTCGGCCCCTTCCGGATCGGTGGCGGAATAAGTCGCCACAGAAGCCGTGTCGTGTTCCGCGTAGCTGAATGTGGTAGAGCCGGTGAAAATCACGGCCTCGTTTATGTTCCTAACGGCGATTTCTACGCCCCGGGTAGACTCAAGGTTGCCGTCTGACGCTGTGATCGTCACTTCGTACACGTTGTCCTCGTTGGCATCGCCAGGCGTCTCATAGTCCGGCGGCGACTTGAACGTCAACTCTCCTGTTGTGCTGATTGAGAATTTGGCCGCGTCCGCTCCCGTCATGCTCCACGTAACTTCGTTACCCTCCGGGTCAGTGCCTGCGTACTTAGCCACAGACGCCGTGCTGTTCTCCGCGTAGCTAACGGTGGCAGAGCCGGTGATAGTCACGGCCTCGTCGACGTTCGTAACGGTGACTTCTGTGTTCAGCGTGGATTCAAGGTTGCCGTCTGACGCTGTGATCGTCACTTCGTACACGTTGTCGGTGTCGGTATCAAGTGGTTTCTCATAGTCCGGCGGCGACTTGAAAGACAATTCCCCCGATTCGTTGATCTCAAACTTCACGGCGTCCGTTCCCTTAACGCTCCACGTAACTTCATCCTCTTCCGGATCAGTGGCCGTATACGTCGCCGCAGACGCCGTCCCGTTCTCCACGTAGCTAACGGCGGCGGAGCCGGTTACGACAGGAGGAGCATTTGGAACTATTGCTGAAATCGTCACTGTGATGGACGCTGTCTCCCCCGCCTGGTCAGTCGCGGTGACGATCACGGTATAGCCGGCCTTCGTCTCCGAATCGGGCAACGCCTCAGCGCCAACAGCAATCTGTCCGGTTGAAGCGTCGACCTCAAAGTAAGACGCATCTTCCCCTGAAAGGGTGTAGGTAAGATCGTCATCAGCAGTGTCCGTCGCTGAAACGGGGTCGCCAACATCCGTTCCGGCAGGCGCCTCCTCCGGAACCGTCAGCGTAATGGACTCCGATTCGAACTGAGGCGCAGTGTTTCTGCCTACTGCCGCGCTGATTCCCGAAGCCGAAGCCCTGTCTTCAAAGTTGTCTGTGTATGAAACTGTCACGCGCAGGATGTAGCCCTCGTCATCCTCCACCGGCGTATATGAAATCCGGGTCGCTCCATCAATTTGCTCGAATTCATCGTCGGCGTTCATGGCTCGATGCCATCTCCATCGGATGCGACCGGTAACACCACCATCCTGATCGGAAACCGTCGCGGTGAACGGCACCCCAATGAATGGCTTGGCGGGCGAGAAAGTAACAACTCCCGGATCGTCCGCATCGGTCAGGCTTATCTGCACGGGCAGCGAATCGGTCAGGCCGCCTTGATCCGTTACCCGGGCGGTGATCTTGAAAATACGTAAAGCCTCATAGTCAAGAACGGCGCCGCGCCGAACACGAATCTGCCCTTCGGTGTCAATGTGGAATAGGCCTGCGTCTTTTCCCTCCACTGAGAACGTCCTCGAATCACCGTCGTCAGGGTCGATAACCACGAATGCGCGTCCCACCCGTCGATTGGCGGATGCGTTTTCCTCTACCGAGAATTCCGCGCTTTCAAGTTCAAAAGCCGGTGGTTCATTGACATCCGTGACAGTGACGGCCACTTCCACCGAGACGTGCGTCGATCCGACGGTGGCCGACACGTCGATCTCATACTCGTTGTCGACGTTTCCATCGTTCGGCTTTTCGAAGTTCTTGGCCGCCTTGAAACGCAAGGCGCCGGCACTATCTATGGACAGCCTTCTTGCGTCAGTGCCAACAACGGACCAGGAGAT
>DAOUKW010000073.1:0-3119 GCA_034420915.1 Dehalococcoidia bacterium | reverse complement strand
CTCCTGGATATCGAGTTCCGCGGAGCCGCCCTCAAGGCTGAGGTGGAGCTGTGAGCGGCCGGGGCCGTCGGCGGTGATGGGCTGGCCGCCGGACTCAGACTCGTCCTCCTGGGCGAAATCGATCATGGCGGGGGTGAGCCCCTCAGTGAAGAGTCGCTCGATGGCGAAAAAGCCTTGTTGGAAGCTGTCGAACTCGAGGGCGTAGTGACGGCGTTCTTCGAGTTCCGGGTAGATGCGGATTGTCGCCTCGGTAATGACGCCAAAGATGCCCTCTGTGCCGATGAAGAGGCTCGTCATATCCAGTCCGGCGGACACGAGAGGGCGCAGGTTACGGGTGCGAACGACCTGGCCGGTTGGCAGGACGACCTCAAGGCCGACGACCTGCCGCCCCATGGGGCCGTATTTGGCGGCGAGATAGCCGACGCCGTTGGTTGAGATTGCGCCGCCGACGGTGGCGACGGGCTGGCTCCATGGATCATGACCGACGAAATGGTTGGCGTGCTGGACGATTTCCTCAAGGTCGCCGAGGACGACGCCGGGCTGAACGGTGGCCGTGCCGTCCTGGAGGCTGACGTCGATGATCTTGTCCATCGAGGCCATATCCAGAACGATGCCGGGTTTGGTTGTCGACGCGCCGCCCATGACGCCGGTGCCGCCGCCATAGGGAATCACCGGAACGCCAGCGTTTGTGGCGGCTTTCAGGATCTCTGCGACGTGGGCGGCGGATTGGGGTTTGACGACGGCGAGGGGCAGGGTTTGCTCGACGCCCTCTTCAGGGCGTGCCGGGATGGCGTCTTCGGCGTAGTCGGCGAGGACGGCGGTGTCGGTCAGGACGTTGTCCCGACTGACGATCTGGTTGATTTCAAGAAGAAAGTCGTTGGCGGTCATTGTTTAGATGGTACACGGGGTTATTGGTTGCTGAGGATGACGAGGATGACGCCGGCGATGACGAGGGATGCGCCGATGAAGACGCGCACGGTGATGCGTTCAACCTGTCGGAGAAAGACGGCGGCAAGGACGAGGGTGACAAGCGGGTTGACGGTGAAGATTGGTGAGACGAGGACGACGGGGGCGAGGTCAAGGGCAAAGAAGCTGAGGAATGCGCCGGTGGAGGCGAGGATGCCCGCCAGACAGATCCACATGAGGGCTGTGCGCGGGGCACGGATGTCTTTGCGGATGCTGCGGGCACTGGCTACACCGAGGATGAGCATGCCGATGAAGAGAGTGACGGTTGAGCCGACCTGCGGCGGGGTGTCGTCGGTGGTGAGGAGGCTGCGTGTGACGACCTGGCTGCCGGCGTAGCCGAGGACGGAGAGGAGGGCGGCGATGGTGCCGATGATGACGGGGCCACGCAGGCGGGACGCAGGAGTGGTCGTTGTGGCGGTCATGATTGCTGGGCGGGGTCGGTGACGATGAGGCCGACGCCGATGACGACGGCGAGGATGCCGATGGCGAGCTGGATGGTTACCAGTTCACCAAGGAAGATGACTGCGAGGACGGATGAGAAGATGGGCATCGCGCCGCCCATGGCCGTGGCACGACCAACGCCGATCTTGCTGACGGCGGTGTAGTAGAAGAATCGTCCTCCCTGGAAGGAGAGGAGAGCGACGAGGGCAAAGCCCGCGAGGGCCCGCAGGTTGAGTTCAAGGAAGGCGGACGGGTCGATGATGACGGCGATGATGGCAACGAAGATGAACCCGGCCGCGATGGAGATGAACGTCGCGGAGGTGGGGCTGACACGACTTATGCCCAGGCGAATGAGGATTGCGCCAATCGCCCAGCACATCGAGGCGGAGAAGGCGAGAATGATGCCGAGCGTGGTGTCGGTCATGCGTGAGGCGCGAGGAGGCCGGCGTGTTGGAGCATTGAGGCGAAGATGGGACGGCCATCAACGCCGCCGATCTCCGGCTCGCAGCAGCGCTCCGGGTGGGGCATCATGCCGAGCACGTTGCGGTTCTCGTTGACGATGCCGGCGATGTTGGCGAGCGCGCCGTTCGGGTTGGCCTCAGGGGTGATCTCGCCCTCGGGCGTGGAGTAGCGGAAGATGATGCGGTTCTCGCGCTCCAGTTGGGCGACGGTGTCCGGGTCAGCGAAGTAGTTGCCGTCGCCGTGCGAGATGGGGACGCGGAGGACATCTCCTTCCTGCGCCAGAGACGTGAAGCGGCTGTCCGTGGTCTCGACGCGGAGATTCGTCCATTGGCAGCGGTACTGGAGATGGGCGTTGCGCAGGAGGGCGCCGGGGAGCAGTTGGGCTTCGCAGAGGACCTGGAAGCCGTTGCAGATGCCTATGACGGTCTTGCCCTCGTCTGCCATCCGTCTTATACCGTCCATGACGGGGGAAAAGCGGGCGATTGCGCCGGGACGGAGGTGGTCGCCGTGGGCGAAACCTCCAGGCAGGATGGCGAGATCGTAGCCGGAGAGGTCGCTTTCCGTGTGCCAGACGTAGTCGGCCCGGGCGTTGAAGACGTTGGTGAGGACGTGGTGGCAATCGGCGTCGCTCCAGGTGCCGGGGAAGACGACAACGGCGACGCGTGGTGATTGTGCAGATGCCATGTGGGAATTATGGCATATGGGGGTTATTGGGAGAGGAGTTGTTGGACGACGTCTGAGACGTCTTTGCCGTCGGCGCGGCCTCTCATGGCGGGCATGAGGGCGCCCATGACGCGGCCGCGGTCGGCCATGCTGCGCGCGCCGATGTCGTCGATGATCCTGCGGGCTTCCGCTTCGATTTCTTCTTTGGAGAGGCGCTCGGGCAGGTAGGACATGACGACGGCGAGTTCGGCCTCCTGGTCTTCGAGGCCGTCTTCGCGTCCGGCCTTGCGGAATTCGTCGATGGTTTCCTTGCGTTGGCGTGCCTCACGGGCGAGAACGTCGGCGGCTTCGGTGTCGTCAAGGGCGGTGTTGGGGCCTTTGGCGATGGCGGCGTTCTGGAGGGCGCTGCGCATCATGCGGATGGCGGACAGGCGGGGGCGATCACGGTCGCGCATGGCCTGTTTCATGTCATCTTCGAGTTGTTCGACGATGGTTGGCATGGGGGAATTATGGCATATCGGTAACTGCGTTACGGCTCTCGGTTCGCGATTCGGTGAGGGTTGGTCTGTTGGGATGGTGTTCCGCGT
>DAOUKW010000072.1:0-9458 GCA_034420915.1 Dehalococcoidia bacterium | reverse complement strand
TCAAGCAGTCGGCGCTCCATCACCGCGATCTCCTGCTCTTCCCGTGTGTAGAACGAGAAGGCGAAGTCCAGGAAGAAGAAGAACAGCCAGGCCGTCGCGATGAAGATCAGCAGCCGGCCAACCGCATCGAAATGGTCTTCCCAAATGAAATTTTCAAGTTTAAAAATCCAGCGCATGAATGCCATCAGCGTCAGCACCATTGACACGCCGGAATGGACTGCTCCGATAACGAAGTACGGTGCATAGACCGTCACGTGCCACGCCGGCACCACGGACGCTGCGAAGTCCCATGACACGATGCTATGGACGGAGACGAATACCGGCAGGATGAGAGCGGACATCAGGATGCCGAAGATGCCCTGCAGCTGCCACTGCCGCGGCGTGCCCCGCCAGCCCATCGCCAACGCGCCATAGATGGTCCGCCGCATACCTGTGCTCTGGTCGCGGATGATTGCAAAGTCGGGGATCAACGCCGTAAAGACGAACAGGATGCTGCCCGTCAGATACGTCGTGATTGCGACGGGGTCCCACACCAGCGGGGAGCGAACGTCCGGCCACACGCCGCGCGTGAAGTCGTACGGCAGCAGCCAGTAGACGATGCGCCATGGTCGTCCCGCGTGAATCACAGGGTGGATGAGGGACGTGACGAGGGCAAAGACCGTCATCACCTCCGCAGCACGTGTGATTGGACGTTTCCATTCCGCCTGCGTCAGTCGCAGGATGGACGAGATCATCGTTCCGGCGTGGCTCACACCGATCCAGAACACGAAGTTGACGATGAAGAATCCCCAGAACGCGGGGCGGTTCAGGCCCGTGACCCACAACCCCTGCCAGATGAGAATCGTGACGGCGACCGCGCCCGCCATGACGAGGATGAACGGCGGCAGGAAGGCGAGCACATGCCGCCTCCGCAGCTCAAAGACCGGCCAGAGCAACTCGTCGTTGATCTGGCTGGCCGTCAGGACCGGTCGATCTCGCATTCCCTCGTCTCTCCGCTAGTCCGGCTTCGCCACTACGTGCGCGTGTCCAACTCCGAATGGCCTCACCACGCGCAGCAGCAGCGCCTCTCGCGTCTCCCACAGGGATACGAAGGGCACCACTCGCGAGGCCAACAAAATCATCAGGGCAACCGCGGACACCATTCCGGCAAACACCAGGATTTCGAGGATGCCCGGGTAGCCGATATCGTGCGGAATCTCATGGAGTTCGTGGCCGCCGACCTGCTCGATTGACCATGTATTCGCATAGATGCGGAGCCTGTCAAAGAAGTTTCCGATGATGATGACCACGCCCACCACGGCCGGGCCGAGGATGCTTCTCCTCACGGGGTTCCACATGATCAACAGGAACGCCGTGATGAACGAGAGGCCAAACGCGCCTACAAACATCCAGAGCGTTGGACGCGCCAATAAGTTCTCAACTGCCGGATCGCCAAAGGCAAGGAGCGCGAGAATCTGCTGCTCGTGCGGCAGTCGGCCATACCAGAACAGGATGAATCCGCTCCAGAAGAAATAGAACCAGAACAACGTCAGCGCAAGCAGCAGTCGTCCGTATGCCCAGAACTGCTCAAGCTCGAAATAGCGTGCAAGGCCGCCCCACTTGCGGAGAGCAAACTGCACCACGATGAACAGTCCGAGTCCCATCTGCAGGCCGGTCACCGCGTGGAACGCGGGGAAGATCGGGTCCTTCCAGCCCGGCGTCAGCACCATCGCGTAATCCGTCGCGAAGACCATGTGCGTCGTGGCATAGGCGGCGATATACATCGCGCCGAGGATTCCGAGCGCCGACTTGTGCATCGCCCACTGCTGCGCCGTGCCGATCCAGCCATAGGCAAGCGATGCCGCGACACCGCGGGAGCGTCCGCTGCCATGGTCGCGAACGGCTGCGAGGTCCGGCAGCACGGACACGTAGACAAATATCAGCCCAATGCCGACGAACGTGGAGAGCATGAGCAAATCCGGGAACCACGGGGCCAACCGCCAGTCCATCCACAGGCTGTTGCGTCCCTCAAGACCCGGATGCGCCGCCATGATCGGCAGGAAGAACACCAACATGACGGGACCGGCGAGCGCAAACAGTTCTGCCGCCCGGCTTGTCGGGCGACGCCACTGCGCTCGGGCGAACCGCAGGCCGATTCCCGCCATCGGGATGCCCATCACCAGTGAGAACACGTAGAAATAGCCGACGGCGTAGTACTTCCACCGCGTGTGATCATCCAGGCCGCCCAGCATCATGAGGATGGCCGCCGCGCCGCCAAGCGCCGTCAGCAGGGCGAGAATCCACAGCGCCCGGCTCATCCGCGGGCCGGTCGCCCGCGCGTCATGGATGAGCTCTTGTGTCAGCTCGTCCTGTGTCGCGGGAGGCCCGGGCGCCTCATGACCGTTGTGGCTGTTCTGCATCCTCTCCTCGTTGCTCAGTTCCTGTCGCTGGTGGTCCGTCTCGTTGTCACTAGTGCTCGGCTCTCCGAACGTTCGCGATATGTTCCTCTCGTCTTCAATCCCTGCTTGGTGAATTCTGTCGCCGTTTTGCTCGGTTCATGTCACATTCGAGATCCTACTTTGTGAATTATTTCACTTGTCTAATGGGCCGCGGCTGTCATCTCATCTGAACCTGCTTTTGCTGCAGCAACGCCCTTGAGGTACCGGATGTTCGGCTCCGTCCCGATGGCCCCCTGCAACGTGTACGCCCGTGACTCATCCGCAAACTTCTGCGAAACCCGACTATTCGGATCATTCAGATTCCCAAACGTCAGCGCATCCGTCGGGCAGGCCTGCTCGCACGCCGTCATGAAGTGGTCGGGCGCGCTCGTGCCCGTGCGCTTCGCGATGCGAACGGCTGCATTGATGCGCTGGATGCAGAACGTGCACTTCTCCATGATTCCGCGCTCACGAACTGTGACGTCCGGGTTCAGGTAGTTGTGGAACGTCTCCGGCCACGTTGGGCGGCGGTAGTTGAAGAATCGGGCATGGTACGGGCAGTTGTTGGCACAGTAGCGCGTGCCGACGCACCGGTTATATACCTGCACATTCAGGCCGGCGGGGTTGTGATACGTGGCGTAGACGGGGCACACAGGTTCGCACGGCGCGTTGCCGCAGTGCTGACACAGGACTGGCAGGAAGTGCGCCTTGACGTTCGGATACTCGCCTTCCCAGTAGCGCTCGATGCGGATCCAGGCAATCGCGCGCCGCTCCGAGAAATCACGCTCCAGGTTGATGGGCAGGTTGTTCTCCGCGGCGCAGGCAATCACACACGCCTGGCAACCCGAGCAGGCATCTATATCAACCGCCATGCCCCACTTGTAGTCCGACATTGTCATCGCGCTAGTCTCCGTGCCCTTCCCTGGCTATGTGTACTCCAACTGGATGATGTGCGTTCCTTCAAGCTGCTGCCCCGTGAAGCCACCCTCCATGCGCGCCATGCGCATCCGGCGACCAAGAGGCCGAATGGTTACGGTTGTCGCGCCCCACGCCTGTGAGCCCGTTCCCTCAACTTCGATGTCTCCCAGCACGGTATTCACGTTGCCATCCGGATTGTCGCCATACCGCCCCGAGAATGCTCGTCCGCGTCCGAATGGAACGGCGACGACGTTCGGCGGGATGCCGGGATGGAGATAGACAGGAACCTCGACGGCGCCACTGTCAGATTCCAATGCAACCAGATCGCCGTCGCGCAGGCCGAGCCGGGCAGCCTCACGGCTGTTCACCTCCACCCAACTGTGCCACACCATAGAGGTGACAGGGTCGGGCGCGGATTGAACCCACGGCAAGTGTCCGGCGCTGCCATCGCCGACGGTAGAACTTGCGAACGGAATCAGGTGGTATCGATCCGAGTGTTCTGCGACCCGTTCAGGCATGTCAGCGAGCGCCGGGGCGAAATCAAATGCGGGGCGCTCCCATATGGTCACACCGCGTCCGGCGATGTTCCACCAACCGCCGCGCTGCAGAACTCCTGTGGTGAAAGCTGCCAGCGTTGAGCCCTGCACGGAGCCGTGGCCGGGATTTATCGCTTGCAGATCCGCCAAGGCGTTCAGCACCACCTGCTCCATGTTGTCACCGCGTGTCCTTCGGTTCATTCCGCGGGACTGCATCAGTGAAATCAACACGTCCCCCATTGCTCGAGAGTCGTGTACCGCGCGCCTTGAGCCGTCAAGCAGTGGCGCGGCAACCGGCTGTTGCACCGTGAGAACCTCGTAGCCGGGGCCGGGGTCCGGCACGTCCGTCCCCCAGGATTCCAGGTAATGCTGATCAGGAAGGATAAGGTCGGCCATTGCCGTTGTCTCGTTCGGTTCGGACGAGAAACTCACGACGTTTCGGGCGCGGCTGAGCGCCTGCCCGAACTTGAGGCTGGCCAATGCGTGAACCGGATTGGCGCCGTCGACGAGCACAAGATCGATGTCTCCCCGATCGAGTTGGTCTCGAACGCCGCGCCATTCCGAGTACGTCGTTGGGGCAGGCAATCCCCGAAGCTCCGGGAGCGAGGTGTCCCTGTTGAACTGCACGCCGCCGCGCCGGGCAACACTGCCAAGCACGCCATTAAGGATCATTCCGGCCTTGGCATTGAAGAGACCGTTCGGTTGAGCGGCAGCTGAACTGCCGACCAAGACCACCGTGGGACCGTGCGCGGCGAGGTTGTGCGCGACATCCGTGATCATTTGACCTGTCAGGACGCCGGGCGTTGCCCCGAGTTGATCCGCGATCGCATCCGGGCGGTAGGCGGCGAGCGCGCCCTCACCCAAGCCTCCCGTCATGGCATTCACGGTTGCCTCATCAGCGAGTCCCTCATGGGCGACAACGTACGCGATACTGAGGGCCAGAATGCCCTCACGTCCGGGGGCAATGGGCAGCCATGTATCCGCGTTCGCGGCGGTCATGGAAAAGCGTGAGCCGGCATGGACGTGCGTTCCCCGGCTCCTACCCTCTCCACGACGGAAGTGACCATAGGCCTTGCTGTAATGGATCGGCGCAAGCCACGACTCAAGGAAATCGGCCCCGATTGAAAGCACGGAACCCGCATTCGCAATGTCAAAGAAGGGGAGCCTGTCCTGATTGAATACGTCTTTGGCGGCCTGCCGGATGGCGGCGTTCTCAAGCGGCTCCAACTGGAGGTGGCGAATGCCGGAACCCTGCGCGAATTCATGGGTAACCGCTCCAAGATGACCTCGGTTCGGGCGGGTAATGAGCAGTGTGCGGGACGCATCCGCTCCGTTGAGCAGAGCGTTCAAACGGGCCAGGCCGTTGCCCCACGTAATTCTCTGGCCATTCTCCGTCGGGCCGCTGAACCTGTCCGGATTGTATAGGGACTGCACGCCGGCCAGGCAGCCGGGCAACAGCCCACCCCGGTTGAGTGGATGATCCGGGTTGCCCTCGATCTTCTTCGCGCGGCCCTCTGCGACGCGCACAAGGATGCCATGACCCTCTCCGCATGACGCGCATGAGGTGGCGTACATGTCCTCAAGACCCTGGGCGAGATCCTCCGGTAGATCACGCGGACTCTGCTTGATGAGTTCCCGTTCAGGAATGGCGCAACCCGCAAAGAGGACGCCGGCCACGGATGTGGCTCCGGCTACCCTCAGAAAGTCCCGCCTGGTCAGATCCATCTCGCGTTATCCGTCCGTTTCTCTTTCCTCAGTTCCTCAGGAGTGACACGTGGAACACGTGGTCGGCGCGCTGTATTCCTTGTGGCAGCCGACGCAGTCTCCCATCTTGAGAATCCGTACCTGTTCAACCTGTCTCACGCTTCCCACGTCGCCATGGCATTCGGAGCATTCAAAACCGGCAGTGATATGGGGCTCGTGCCTGAATTGGGTATGGTCGGGTAGTCGATGCTGCCGCACCCAGTTGAGCGGCTCGCCGGACTCCCACGCGGCGCGTAGCGGCTCAAGGTTGGGATTGTTGGTGGCGACGGCCTTGTGGCAGAACATGCACTGCTCCACGGACGGCACCGTCGCCGTTCGCGACGTATCCGCGGCCCGGTGGCAGAACTCACACTCGATGGCGAGTGAGGTTACGTGCTGATCGTGAGGGAACTCCATCTCGTTCTCCGGCACGGAATAGACGGCGCCGAGCGCGGCGGTTCCCCCGGAAAACGCGATGACGCCGATAACAATCAATGCAAGAGGGATTGCGATGAGCACGCCGATGACACGGAGTGGCAAGGCTCCCATTCGCTGTCGCATCTGAACGAACGCCCCGCCCCTAGATCCAGACCTTGGTATAGATCGTCCTGAGGACGTCCGACTCGGTCACGAACCCATAGAACGCGAAGAGGGCTATTGCAGCGGCTACCGCGGCCGCGGCGTAAAAGAGTGGTCGAACTCGCTCAACTCGCGGCCCAATGTGGCCGGTGGTGGCGAGTGACGGGATGATGGCGTGGGCGACGAGGAGCGAAAGCGCCATTCCTATGACGGACAGCCACAGAAGCCACAGATAGACCAGTGTGGTCTGAATCTGATCCCAATCTGCGGACGTCAATGACTGCGGGTCGATTTCAGTCACGGATCAGGCGCTCCCCGCGCAGGAAATAGTGATACGCATCAATAGGAAACGTTACACGCCGCCGAGATAGCATGTCAATCCCCTTTTGAGGCGCGGCAAAGAGCGTTAACCGCGTGCCCTCCACGTGGACGGTAGATGAGGGGACTTGTGCCAAAAATCACACAGCGGGCTCGCCCAACGACGTTAAGAGGCAATGTGGATCATTAGGCCGTCTGCGCCCGGCTAGACCCAAAATGGCGCGCGTCGGACAGCCTCCACGTACATACCGAGGGGCCGCCCCCCCAAAAGATGCAGGTGGCCGTGGGGCTGCGATTGCATGCCGTCCTCACCGAAATTGGAAAGGATACGGAAACCGCCCGGCGCGTGCTGCTTGCCGAGCTGGACGGCGAGCGCGGATGCGCGCTCCATGTCGTCTTTCCAGAACTCTTCCTGCGTCTTGTGCTCTTTCGGGACGATCAGCAGTTGAACCGGTAGCCAACGCAGGTGGTTGCGAAAGACGATCAGGCTCTCGTCCTCGTGCCAGACCTCGGCCGGTTCGCGGCCGGCGATGATTTCACAGAAGACGCAATACGTTCGCGCAGGACCCGTCATTCGACAAGTCTAACTGCGACCGCGCCGCGACCGCGACTCAGACATGGGCTGCGTAACGTTGCGGCGCAGCAAGTAGTTGGGCACGTCGATGTTGAAGGCGATGCTGAAACGCGGGTCGGCCAGACGCGACGCGACACGGGGCTCGTCCTGCGCCAGTTCATCGAGGGAGATGTTCATGGTCACGACGGTTGCGAGCTGCGCATTGTAGCGGTAGTTGATGATCTGGTACAGCTTCTCCTGCGCCCAGGATGTCGTGGCATGCGCGCCGAGATCGTCCAGGACCAGCAGCGGGACAGTCCGCACGCCTTCAAACAACTCGTCATAGGAAACATCGCTCTGCGGGCCAAACGTGTATCTCAAGTGATCCAGCAGGTCCGGCACCACGACGAACAGCGTTTCGATGCCTTTGGCGCGGCAATGATTGGCAATCGCGGCGGCGAGATGTGTCTTGCCAACACCATTGTCCCCGGTGAAGACAAGCCAGCCATCGGGCTGCTCCGCATAGCTTTGCGACGTCTTGAGTGCGCCCTCGATGCTCTGGTGCTGACGGCGATCCAGCGCGTCATATGTTCGCGGATCGAAGTTCGTAAAGGTCATCTCGCCGAATCGGGGGAGATCCAGCGCGTCTGTCGCGCGGAGACGGCTGCTGACGGCGCCCGTGGCGAGCACTGTTGCCAGGCCCGGGGCGGTGAGCCGGCTGAGGAGCTGCGGGTCCATCTCAGCCAATGGCCTGCCAAGGGTGATGACCGTGGGGCGACGCTCAATGAATCGCTGATTCAACACCTGGAAGAGTTTTTCCTGCGCCCACGGCGTCGCGGATTGAACACCGAGGTCGTCCAGAATGAGCAGCGGCGCGTCTTTCACCTGTTCAAAGAGGGAGTCAAAAGGCGTCTCCGCGTTTGGGGCATACGCCCCCCTGAGATAATCGAGGAAATCCGGAACGGATATGAGCAGAGCAGGCACCCCGCGGTGAATGACGTCATTGGCGACGGCGGCAGCGATATGCGTTTTGCCGCTGCCGGAGGGGCCGTGGAGGACGAGCCAGCCGTCCGGCTCGGCAGCATATTTTCTGGCTCCGGCCAGTGCATCAGCATGCGGCCCACGCCGTTCATTGGCAGTCGTCTGCGCCGCTTCAACCTCAAGGGACTCAAATGTGATATGGGCAAACGGCTCAAGCTGTCCATAGCGCTGCAAGCGACGAAACCGCTCGCTCTTGAGTTCCTCCGCGCGGCACACGCAGGGAGTGAGTTTGCCGAAGTCCGGGTGGTCAAGGGGCAGTTCACGGCTGACCCACCCCAGACCGTCGCAGACGGGGCAGCGTTCGGCGTCCGGGGTCGTGTCGCTTTTCGGTGCGTCAGCGCCAGCGGACAACCTGGCCGTATTCTCCGCCCCGATAGCGGTCCTTCGCAGGACGTCGCTGAGTCGTTCCATCTCCCCTACCCCTGTCTCTCCAGTTGCGAAGAATCGAGCGCACGTACGCCCAGCGCCGCGCGTTCTGTGCTGCCGCCTCCTGAAATGCCTCACGGATCCAGGCGGCGGGGTATTCCTGTTCTGTCTCTGAAAGCTCCTGCGCGATGCCCGCCCCCGGTATCGGACCGATCGTGTCTTCGTAGAGCCGAAAAATCTCACCGGGCTGCGCCGGGGGCTCCGCCTGTTGGACTCTCGCCCGGCTCAGCGATAGTGCGGCATCACCGGCCTTGACTCGCTCGGCCGCCCGCCGTCCCTCAGAGTCATTTATGAAATACGCCGCGTCCCCATCTGCGAGTGCAACCTCAAGAAACACGCCGGCACGCACAAAGTCGGCCATGACACGCGGCACGGCATCACCGGAATCCCGGTCATCCTGAGTAGCCTCAGCAACAGTGGCATCCGTCAGCTCACCGAGCTCGGGCGCATCGGCCAATTCATGAGCGGTGACGAACCGAATCGCTCCCTTGCGGCTGCGGATGTAGCGAAGCGCCACGAGGAACAGCTTGATCTCCTCAAGGCTCGTCAGGCGCGGAAGAATCTCCGCGAAAAACGCCTCCGGGACCGGAGTGGCCTGTGTTGGTGTGGGAAAGCCCTGAAAGGCATCGATGTCACGCATGGCGGCCTGCTCGGCACATCCCCCTAGTAGTACCCATCCGGGCCGCCGCCGGCGCGGGCAGCATTGCGGAATGTGGTCGTTTGCTCTTCAAAGACGACCTGCATCCGTCCCGTCGGTCCATTGCGGTGCTTGGCAATGATGACATCCGCGATGCCGCGCGGGTAGTCCTGGTCGGGGTGCTGCCGCTCCCATTCTTCCCCCGTAAAGACCATGTCCGGGCGATAGAGGAAGAGGACCACGTCCGCGTCCTGCTCAATCGCGCCGCTCTCACGGAGGTCTGAAAGAAG
>DAOUKW010000071.1:0-9056 GCA_034420915.1 Dehalococcoidia bacterium | reverse complement strand
GAGTCTCCTCGATGCGGCTTGAACACTGCGCCCGGCGAGTCTCCCGCACGGCCGGCACCCTGCAGGCCGATGTCCGCCGCGGTCGCCGGCGCTGGCGTCGCAGGCGGGCCTCGTACCGGGAGGATCGAATCCGTGTGCTCGTGCGCATCGGGGAGCTCTTCTTGGATTCGCCTGCTGAGTTCACTGTTCGGGCGATGCGGCATGACCGCGTGCAATCGACTCGTCTGCGCCCTCCGGTCATGGGTCCGGCCCAGCGGTGCTCGTCCACTGGGCGCCCAAATCATCCGGCGGCCCGATGCCCTGAACACAGGGCAGGGCAGAGCCGACCGTCAACTGGGGCGACGACGGCGATGCGGACAGCATCGCCGCAAGGATCATCAGCCTCAAGGACGTGTGCGGCGGCACCAGGCACTGGTTCCGGCACGACTGCCGGGACCTGGGAGCGATCTTCCAGTCCGGGATGGACATGGACGGGACCGGCACCGCGGAATGCGGTGGCGCCGATGCGACAGCCCCCGGCGTTCGGTTCGGCTGGAGGGCCGGCGGTGCGGAGCCCGGAGACCTTGTCGGAACCGCAGCGATCAGCGGAAAGTTCCTGGGGAACAGCCGCTCGGAAGGCCCTCTCGGGGTGCTCGGAGCATGGTCCGTCGCGGAAACGGCTGCCGGCGGTCCGGACTGCAAGGGATCGTTCGGAGCCGGTCTGAAGCCGTAGCCGGCGTTGCGGCCGCAACGGCCGCCGCCGCTCGCTGGCGGGCCTTGCCGACGGGCCAGCCCGCCTTGGTGCGGCGGCGCCCCGGCAAAGGCGCGTTTGCCGCGCTGACGGGAAGAAACTCTCTTCGTTTGGCCTCATGATGGGATTTGACGTTGGAGGCCAAGGGAGCAGCCACACATGAGCAGGACAAACACCCGCCGGATTCCCGCTCTTGAGATGGGGTCCGGCCCAGGTTGGCTCGCGCCATCTGACGGCACTGACTGGTGGCGACGGATTGGAACTCCTGATCACCCCGGCCGCCATTCTTCTGTCGGCCTTCCTGGCTTGGCTCTGCCGTCGCAGCATTTCCGCCGGGAGGGCGACAGCGGACTTCATGGCCGCCGCCGAGGTGGCCGATGAAGTCCTCGTGAAAGCACGGGCGAGATTCGCAGAACTCTCCGGCAACGGGGGAGAAGCCTTGCTGGGCCTGGTCAGCCCGCGAGAGCCGGACGAGCTGAAGTCCGCGGCACTTGTCTCCGTGTGCCTGAATCACTGCGGGCTCGTTGGGGTCTCGATCCGGAACAGGGCAATGGACGAGCAGATTCACAAGCGCTGGAGCCGGACAACCTGCACGCGCACATGGGGGCGCGCCGAAGCAGTATGTCGCGGCCAAGCGAAGAACGCTGCAGCAGCCCACTCTCTACGAGAACTTTGGGTGGCTTGCCGGGAAGTGGAAACCCGAGGGCACGGGGGCCTTAAGCAGCCTCGCGGCCTGCCTCCAGGGCTCTCGCCCACAGCCCCGTCTGGCCCGGCGTGTCGCGCCCGCGCATGTTGTGCCGCCCCGCGAGTTCGTTCATGGCGGTGCAGGTGCTTGGGATTCATCTCGTGGTAGGTTTCGTGGTGGCTGCGCTTCAGCATGGACCGCCGGGTTGGGTGGTCCCGGTTCTCTGGACAGCTGATCGGCAGCTTCGAGGTGGACTTCGCCGTGTTGACTTCTGTCAGCCCTCGCGACATTCGCCTTGGCAGACTGTCTGGAACCCCGGAGCGCCTTGACCTTGGTCGCGGACTATGAGGGAGAGACGCTTGCGGTCGACGAGAACACCGGGAACCTCTACAGCGGGACCTCCGAGCTGACCCTTGCCTGGCGCGATGACGACAATTGCGCATTGGCTGTTCTGCCTCGCCGGTTCGAGGGTGGCAGAGGAAGCCTGAAGGTCGCCCCGGACTCGTGATCGTCGTCAGACACAGCCGGAAGCGGCGATCCGCAGCTGGCCGGTTCGCCGGACGGCGCAGTGGAGGTGACTGCGGTGAAGCGGAGGACTCGTCGGGCGCGGCCGCACCACCCCGGCTTGCAGTCCTCGTCGCCGCTTCTCCACACCTCGAGCAATGTCTGCGCGCTTGATGGACTTCCACTGTGCTGATCAGCGTTGTGAATCCGGGAACGGCGGAACCTCCTCTGGCACCACCTGGAAGATACAGGGGGTTCAGGTGCGGGCGATCGACGGGACGACCGTGAAGGAGCCGGGGCGATCGGGATCGCCGTGGCGGATCCCCTGCAGCGTGCGACTGCCGTCGCTGGCATGCGATTTCTTCAAGCTGACCGAGACCGAGCGGCCGGGCACGGTCGAGTCGCTGCGGCGGTTCCCGGTCCGGGAGGGCGACTGCCTGCTGGCGGACCGAGGGCATTCCACGGCGAACGGCATCGGCTGCGTGGCGCAGGCGGGAGAACGGGTCACAGTGCGGGCGAATCCGGGGGCTCTGTCGTTTCAGACGCCTGAAGGTCGGTCTTTCGACCTGCTAGTGAAGGTGCGACGGCTCCGGACTTCCGACGCAGAGCGGGCGTGGGCATCCGTGGTGGCCCGCGCCGCAGGGTCTGCGGGTGCAGGAGCGGGTGTGCGGATCCGCATCGTGCAGGAAGGCCTCCGCAGGCCAGGTGCAGAGGTCCTGCAGTGGTGCGGCTTTCAATGGCAGGTCGACCTGGTCTTCAAGCGGTTCAAGTCGCTGGCGCAGCTGGGGCACTTGCCCAGGCATGACGACCAGAGCGCCAGAGCCTGACTGTACGGCAAGCTGCCCGTGGCGCAGCTGGTGGAGAAGCTGATCGGCCATGCGCTCGCCGTCTCCCCCTGGGGATGCGACTTCGCGGCGCCGTCGTCCGCACGGCGCGTCGCGTGACTTCAGGTTCATGCGGAATCAACTCGCTCGGACCATCGAGCCCGAACTTCCGCCAGGGCAGGTGATCGCGGAATGGAACGCAGTCCCTCGGTCGCCGACGACTGGTCGACTCGTGTGGCGCACCCGTCGCGATGGCCGTGCCGCTCGGGGAGGCTGTGCGGTTCAACGGGCCTCAGGAACGGTCGCCGTTGGCCTGTTGTCCTCAGTGTGAGTGGTGGTTGGTGTTCTGTATCGGTGCGTGCGCAATTGCGTCCGCTACCGAAAATCCTTGGAGCCGTGTTCAATGAGAACCCGTTGGTGGAGCAGGATTGCTTGTCTCCACCCCTAAGGCACTGACGACCTCCGTGATGCGCCTGAGGCTTGCGGACGCGTAATCCGTCGCCTCGTACCGCTGTATCTGTTGCTCCCGCAGCCCAAGTCGTTCCGCTAGGTCTCTCTGACTCAGCCCCTGTGCGATCCGTGCTTTGATCAGAAGGGTTGACAGTTCGGCAACCACGCAAAGCTGATTCACCGGGAACTTACCGGACTTCAGAGAATCATACTCACGCAACTCTGCCTCGAGGTCTGCCAGCTGGCTCTTCAACGCGTCCTCCCGAGCTTTTGCGATGAGGGGATGTACTCCATCGGTCTCGCCGGAGCCCTGCCTGAGGCTGTCGAGAGTCTGCGAGAACCGTTCCGCCTGTGCCTTGGTGATCCGATATTGCCGTTCGTTCTTGATCATGCGAGGCCTCCCAAGTCTATGGCAATGATCCCTTTTGTCCGCCCAGTGTCCCTGTCTGTCTGAAAGAACTCAAAAAACGACAGCCCGTCTGTGTCAGCGATGATTGACGCCGGGAACGGCTCTCCCATGTACTTTGCCTTCTGTGTGGCCCTCCCTGGGTCAAAAGTCAGGAGAACGGAGTCGAGAGCTGCCGGATCGACGCCAGTCTCTTCCCAACAGGCGTCGTAGTCGTTAGGTAGATCCTTGCTCGTCACGAAGCTCCCATTGATATGGACGGTCTGGCACCCAGCACCCTTTAGGTTCTCCAATGCAGCTCTGAGTCCGGACATGAGGTGCTGTCTCCAAGGATTGTTCCCGAGTCGGTCGATCAACTCGTCCCAGTTGGCCCAAAGAACTCCTGGCGGAAGGAGCCCGTCTGCATCGAACTGGGGAATCATGACACAACAATACTATTGTGTAGGTTTGCGCTGTCAAGGGCAACTTCTGGTTCCAATGAGGTGGTGCCGGTTGTTTGGACAGCTGATCGGCAGATCTGAGGCGGACTTCGCCGTGTTGACTCCTGTCAGCCCTCGCGACACTCGCCGTGGCCGACTTGCTGGCACCCCAGACCACCTTGCCCCTTGTCCCGGACTACGCTGGCGAGACGCTTGCGGTCGACGAGAACACCGGGAACCTCTGCAGCGGGACGTTCGAGCTGACCGTCAACTGGGGCGACGAGAACGATGAGGACAACGTCACCGCAAGGATCATCAGCATCAAGGACGTGTGCGGCGGCGCCAGGGACTGGTTCCGGCACGACAGCCGGGACGTGGGAACGATCTTCCTGTCCGGGATGGACATGGACGGGACCGGCACCGCGGAATGCAGTGGCGCCGATGCGACAGCCCCCGGCGTTCGGTTCGGCTGCAGGGCCGGCGGTGCGGAACCCGGAGACCCTGTCGGAACCGCGGCAGTCAGCGGAAGGTTCCTGGGGAAAAGCCGCTCGGAAGGCCCTCTCGGGGTGCTCGGAACATGGTCCGTCGCGGGCACGGCCGCCAGCGGTCCGGACTGCAAGGGATCGTTCGGAGCCGGTCTGAAGCCGTAGCCGGCGTTGCGGCCGCGACGGGCCCGCCCGCCTTGTCGCGGCGGCGCCCCGGCAAAGGCCCGTTTGCCGCGCTGACAGGAGAAACTCTCTTCGTTTGGCCTCATGATCGGATTTGCCGTTGGAGGCCAAGGGAGCAGCCACACATGAGCAGGACAGGCACCCGCCGGATTCCCGCACTTGAGATGGGGTCCGGCCCAGGTTGGCTCGCGCCGTCTGACGGCACTGACTGGTAGCGACGGATCGGAACTCCTGATCACCCCGGCCGCCGTTCTTCTGTCGGCCTTCCTGGCTTGGCTCTGCCACCGCAGCATTTCCGCCAGGAGGGCGACAGCGGACTTCATGGCCGCCACCGAGGTAGCCAATGAAGTCCTCGTGAAAGCAAGGGTGAAATTCGCAGAACTCTCCGGCAACGGGGGAGAAGCCTTGCCGGGCCTGGCCAACCCGCGAGAGCCGGACGAGCTGAAGTCCGCGGCACTTGTCTCTGTGTGCCTGAACCACTGCGGGCTCGCTGGGGTCTCGATCCGGAACAGGGCAACGGACGACCAGATGGACAAGCGCTGGAGGCGGACAGCCTGCACGCGCACATGGGGGCGAGCCGCGTTCCGCGGAAGCGCTGTGGCGGTGGCTCCCGCCATTGCCCGGGAACAAGAGAGGGACGACACCCTGCGCCGGGCGGAAATTTACGCACAGTACCCTTGACAAGTGCCCCCATGGCCCAATGCACTTGCCGTTCCCCACGCACGGGCGCCGCCGCTCCCGGATGGACCTGGTGTTCGCGGATCTGCACGGATCCGAGCGGGTGCGGGGATCTGCCGAAATGGTGCGCGATCCGCGAGACCTGAGGAATGTCGCTGGCCTGCGTGTGGGGGGAACAGGTTGCGAGCCTGCACGTCTTCCGCCGTGTGGCGGGGAAGGTGTGTCATGGGAAGCCTGCTGGCGGGAATCAAGTGGGACGCGCTGCGCCTGGCACCGCGTCCATCCTTCCGCAACGGGAGCTTCGCGGCAAGCCCGGAACCCGGCCCTAGGGGAGGTGGGTGGACCTCGCCAGCCTGCCAGCGCCGCGAAGCGGTTTGGTCCGCGTGCGCTTGCGGATTTGCGGCAACACCGCCTTGCCGTTGTTCCGAACTCGGAATAACGCCTACAGGTCTTGCTGAAGGACCAATCGTAGAGTGACCGGCCTTGGTCGCGAGCCTCAGCTGCTGAGGATGTACATCCCTCGGTGGATTGTCAAGTGGAACGCCTGAAGGAAGTCCATTCCGAGCAGGACATCGTGGTTTCTGGGCTCGTAGGGCAGGCGCGCGACTTCCATGTCCGTTCCGCGAAGTGTTCGCTCAAGGGTCACGTCGCCCTCAACGCTCGTGATGGTTGTGTCAATCGGAATATCCACCCTGACGCGATATTTGTCCGTGACTGCGGAATCTCCGGTCACGGGAACGATTTGTGTGTTCCCGATGGGCTGCAAGCCGACCTCTTGCACCACACCATGCCGGAAACCATCGTCATCTGCGCTCCAGTGTCCAATAGCGCCCTATGGGACCGCCGACTGCCGACACTCGCCTGTGAAACAGCGATCGAGGCTATGAGGATGATCTGGCTTTCTCTGATCTGGTCGCTGAATGTCGGCATTCTCCCGACTCACGCTCCAATGTGCATCGTGAGGATGCCGAGGGATCTCGGCTTCTCCCCGATAGTCTGAATCGAGAACTTGCCCAGGCCGAACTTCTCGCAGCCAATGGAGTAGGCATCTCCGCTGTCGTTGTAGATTTGAACGATCTCTCCGTTATGGAGCAAGACTGTCCGCCCGAGATTCTCCGTCTTGAGGGATTCCTCCTGCGCCTTGAAAGCTGCCCAGTTCTTCTCCAGTTCGGTCGCCGGGCCGTCACCACGTTGGGACATCGTGGACTCCTTCCGGTCCTAGTGTAGGGCACAAGTGGCGTTGCTGGGGGGGGACGCAGCGGTAACACTCAACACCGGGGGTGCTGGTGGTAGGGAATTTCGCGGCCAGAGGCCGGCTTGGCGGCCGATACGGTTGGGGAAGAAGGTGGGCGGCGGGAGTCGGCTGGGAGCGCAGACTAGGAGGAGTGTGAGCGCCGGCAACTGAGACGCTGGGCCAACGACCGGCCCGGCTGGCTGCGATGTGGACTCGGTTGGGAGTCGGGAGGCCGTCCCCGGAGCCACTGTGGGCGCTTCCCGGCATGCGCTGAGCACGGCTTGCCGCGCAGGTCCGCCTGCCGTGGGGTGATCCGGGTTGTTTAGACAGCGGGTCGGCGAATTCAAGGTGGACTTCGCCGTGTTGGCTCCTCTCAGCCTTGGCGAAGTCCACCTTGACGCACGGTCCGAAATTCCCGGACCACCTCTGGGACCACCCCAGAGTGCACTCCAATGGACGCCCGGGTCCGCCACCCGGAGCGTAGGACAGCGTATGCTCAGCTTGCATGCATTGGGTATACTGAGGCACCGGATGAGAGCATGAGCAACGAACTGACAGGCGTTTTCGGCGTTGGCGCTGCGCTGGCCGGTCTGATCCTCACTGCTTCGCTGTGGCTGCGATGATGGCTGCGGGATGTGGCCCGGCGCCTGGCCTCGCTTGGCGAGCGAGTGGCACGGATCGAGGGACCAGGTCCGTTCCTCCAAGTGGACACGACAGCGCAGGGCGATTGAGGACTGATCAATGAGTGCGGAACTGATAGGAACTCTCAGTGTCGGCGTAGCGCTGGCTGTCCTCATATGGCGTGTCTACGCGAATCAAGACCGCAAGATCGACACACTTGCCGCATCGCATCACGCACTGGCTCGAGAATTCAGCGAACTGCGTGGCGCGATCAATGCCGGATTCTCCATGCAGGACAAGAAACAATATCAGGAAGTTCCTACATTGTATTAATGATGCTTGCGGATGACGATCGGGGAAAGTCGATTCTAGAATCCATAAGAACTCACATCGACCCGAGAGTAAAGGAAAACAAGCCGCCAGACACGTATGCTGGCTTTGACTCTATGATGAAGGCATTCGAGACCGTTGTGAAAGATACCTGAATGCCCACGCCGCAACGCCTCACGATCCGCCACGGCAGCTTCAGCGGTGCGCTCGTGATCGAGCGGAACGGGCAGACGCTCGCTGAGATCAATGAGGTGGTGCCGGTGGTTTGGACAGCTGATCGGCAGACTTGAGGTGGACTTCGCCCTGTTGACTCCCACCAGCCCTCGCGACACCCACCTTGGAAAACTGTCTGGAACTCGAAACGACCACGCTGACCTGTGTCGCGGGCTACGAGGGAGAGACGGTTGCGGTCGCCGAAGACACCGAGAATCTCTACGGCGGGACGTTCGAGCTGATCGTCAACTGGGGCGACGACCACGGTGAGGACAACATCAGCGCAAGGATCATCGACCTCAAGGGCGTGTGGGGTGGTCCGGGTTGTTTGGACAGCTGCATCCGGACAGCCGGCATCCATGAGAGCACTGCTGCAGGAAGAGACAGGCGGGCCGGGCGGAAGGCGGGATGGCGGCGGCGGCCCATGGTCGCCGGGGGAGTCTCCCTCGCGCCGGCGAGGTCCCTCCGGCTCGGTCTCCGCATCTCGGGCACGTGGCGGCGCCGGGTCGGATCGCCAGGCAGGTGCCGGTCCAAACCGCTTTGGAGCGAGTTTCGGCATCTGCGCTACTAGGACGCGAAGTCGACATGCAGGCTGCGGCTCGTGGATGAGGCCTCGGAGGCGCTCGGGGTCCGGACCGCGGCCGACGGTGATCCGGAGCCGAATCCGGAGAGCCCCTTCGGCGCGGCGGGAAGCGGCGGCGTGACCGCCCCATGGCTTCCCGGGCTCGCCGATGACGGCGGGAAGCTGAACGCCGGCGCGCGGACGGTTCCCGGAGGCGGCCCATTCGCAGCCGGTCCCGCATCGGCCGCTGTCGCGGCGATGACAGCCTCGCCGCGCCGTCAGGCACCGTGCTCGGCCTGCTCATAGTGACCCCGTGACAGCCCCCGCACCGATGAGGTCTGGACTCGCGCCCTTCAGCCGCCTCTTGGCGGGAGGAACAGCCGGGATGCACTGAACGATGCGGCCGGGATGGAGATGGCTGCGGCTGTGCCTGCAATGATCAGCCGATTCCCGGCCTTCTCGACGTCGGCCTTGGACGCCGTGTGCTCTTGCGCCCCCTCCAGGCTGCAACCCCTGGAAGCCGGGTCGTGGATCCGTCCTCTGGTTTCCGCCTGCCCGCCGGGGACTGTGAGTGGTTCGCCGGCGGCGTCGCCGGGCGCTGCTCCCGCTGCTCCGGACCGGACAGCCGGTCCCTGAGATCCGGCCTTGTGCATCCGGAGTCTCCTCGATGCGGCTTGAACACTGCGCCCGGCGAATCTCCCACACGGCCGGCACCCTGCAGGCCGATGTCCG
>DAOUKW010000070.1:0-2771 GCA_034420915.1 Dehalococcoidia bacterium | reverse complement strand
CATGTACATTATTGTCGCGCCGATCAAGATAAAAGTAGGCTACAAGGATGCCTTCATCGAAGCAATGTTGGGCGATGCCAAAGGTTCGGTCAACGACGAACCCGGCTGCCTGCGGTTCGACGTGGTCCAGGACGGCGGCGACCCCAACCGCATCTGGCTCTACGAGGTCTACGTGGATGAGGCCGCCTTCCAAGCGCACTTGCAGACGCCGCACTTCATCAAGTGGCGGGATACGGTCAAGAACTGGATGGAGGAAAGGCCCGAGGGAGCCGGCGCGGGCGCGGGGAGTACCAACATCTGGCCGTCGGACGACGAGTGGAAGTAGGGTCTTTAGCTTGTGAACTCTGGACTGGAATTGCTATGGCAGATTCGTCTCTTCCGGTTGGGGATGCCGTAGAACCCATTGCGCATGTTGACGTTCCGCGCAGAACGGACTACATAGGCGAGTTTGTCACACTGTCGCCGGTGAATCCCCAAGCAGACGTGGAGCAACTCTTTGCAGGCACGCACGGCTCCGCTGCCAAGGAGCGGGTCTGGACATACATGGGATATGGTCCATTCGAGACAGAGGAGCAGATGCTTGGCTGGCTCAAAGAGGGAGCAGAATCCGATGATCCGATTTTCTTTACGGTGCACTGCCATGAAACTCAAAGGCGCGTGGGGATGGCCAGTTTCCTAAACGTTGCCAATGACATGCGGCGCCTGGAGTTAGGGCACATCTGGTATGCCCTGGATGCCCAGGGAACGCAAGCAAACACCGAGGCAGTCTACCTCATGCTGTGCGAAGCATTTGATGGACTCAAGAACCGGCGCGTCGAGTGGAAGTGCGATGCCTTGAATGCCCGTTCTCGGGCGGCTGCATTGCGGCTGGGCTTTCGATTCGAGGGGGTATTCAGACAACACATGATCGTCAAGGGCCGCAACCGCGATACGGCGTGGTTCGCCATGCTGGACAGCGAGTGGCCCGCCATCAAGCGGAACTTTGAGACATGGCTCTATCGCAATCCACATTGGAAGCTATCTTTGGCAGAACTCAATCGCGGTCGGCTCTAGGAACGCTCACGCAAATTGCCACGGTTTGCTCGTGAAACCGTCGGCGGCGAATGATCGCAGATTGCTCTTCTCGGAGTGAGCGATTCCTATAGCCTTCTCTTCCTGTGTGATCTGTCCACTGCCACGCACTTGGCGTGAGCGCTTGAGCGGCAACATCGGCTAGGTATGTTTACCCTCAGTCTCGATGACCTGCGCCAACTTGCTGTACGGCGTCGCGCATCTTCCCGTCGTACATTGCACGAGTTTCTTGAGCGGGTTAAGAGCAATCTTCTTCTGATGCGGACGCTTCTTGTCCAATAACCTCGTAGCGAGGACATAGAACTTCCACTGATCCAAGTCCATGGGGTCGGGGAAGGGGTCACAGGGCCTGCCGAGCAGACAGAAGACGTATACGTCCGAAGCACGCGTGGGTGGGTTGAAACGACAATACGTGTTCGTCTCTGGATCCCACATTTCCGATCGAGGAGCGATATCGAAGCTGATCTTTGACGGCTTACACTGTGGCCAGCTCTGGGCGTAGGCCGCGCTCTTTACCTCAACTCTATGTCTGCTCTTGGTTCGGAGGTCGAATGCGCCCCACTCACGACGAAGTTTATTCGTTTGTCTGAGCGCGTAGGCGACCAGGAACTCGGCCAAAATGCCGCGAGCGACATTATCCAGCAAGTCGGAGTGCGCCCAGCGCCAGAATTCGCAAATCCCAAAATCGACAGTCTTGCCCCGCACATGAAACGTTTCCTTCCCGGTCTTCAGGATTTTCGACTGACTGCTTCTTGGCGACCACATCCTACGTCCTCCGACCCAAATTGTTGATCCAGATTCTGACAGTTTGTCAAGTCATCTTGATGATACCGGCGGCAGTAGTGCCATACAAACCCCATCGGATTGAGGCGGCCTGCCGATCTTCCCAGGCAGTTTACCTCATGCTGTGCGAAGCATTTGATGAACTCAAGAACCGGCGCGTCGAGTGGAAGTGCGATGCCTTGAATGCCCGTTCACGGGCGGCTGCATTGCGGCTGGCATTTCGATTCAAGGGGGTTTTCAGACAACAGCGGTTGACATCCGCGCCGCAGTACTGGCCGCCTTATTCCACTCACAGAATATTTTGCAATGGAATTCGGCAATCTCTCGTTGAATCAAGCAAGAGAAGGCGCCGGCGCTGGCGACGCCTGGGGGCCGTGTCGCCAATGCGCTTTGTGATCACATCACCGCAAGAGCGACGCGCGGCGTTCCCGCTCTGCCCGGCTGTGATGCCGACTGGTGTTGTTCGTTGAAGAATGCACCCGGGTCTATGCAGGCGCTCTGCCTCATGGGTTTTCTTCGGTTTCCGCCGGGTCTTCATCAGTGTCCGGCAGCACGCTACCACCGATGGCCAGCACAATGACGCCTATGAGTATCACGAATAGTCCGCTGAAGATTCCCCACAGACCCTCTCCAATGTCTCCGCGCAACAATTCGAAGATTAGGGCCACTCCGACCATTAGTATGCCAAATATGATTATGAAGATGCCTAAGAAAGCAATGATCAGCCCGATTGTATGCTTGGGAGAACTGCGGCGTTTTTCTACTTCCACTGCCTTTTCGGATTCGGGCGTTTCCGTGTCGTCTGCGTAGTCTAGCCCTACCTCAAGATGATCGAGCCTCTCATTGTCGCGAAGCAGCTTTTCCTCTTCTTCGGCTAGTTCCTGTTCTTCCTTTCCTAATTCTTCGCGTTCTTGATA
>DAOUKW010000069.1:0-18262 GCA_034420915.1 Dehalococcoidia bacterium | reverse complement strand
GAGACCTCGATGCGCTGGCCCTGGCCCGTCTTGAGCTTGTGGTACAGCGCCGTTTGCAGCATGTAGCCGGACAGGCCGCCCACGAAGAAGTCGGCGTAGTAGACGCCGCAGCGCAGGGACGGAGGCGATTCCGGGTGCCCCCAGAGATAGGTGACGCCGGATGCGGTCTGCGCCTGCAATCCGAACAGGACGTGGGACGCGAACGGGCCGGTGCTGCCCCAACCGGGCATGCTCATGTAGACGATGTCCGGCTTGACGGCGCGGATGCCCTCATAGTCCAGACCCCAGCGTGAGAGCGCGCCGGCGGCGTAGTTCTCAACGACGGCGTCGCTTGTCGCCGCCAGCTTGCGCACGATGTCCTGCCCCTCCTCGAAGTGCAGGTCGACGGTGATGCTCATCTTGTTGCGATTGAGTTCAGGGTGCATGGGCAGGATGCCGGTGATGCGCGACGCTGGGTCGAATAGCGATGATTCGATCTTGATGACGTCCGCGCCGAAGTCCGCCAACTGCCGCGTGCCGTACGGGCCGACCCAGATGCGGGTCAGGTCCGTGATGCGGACGCCCTCCATCGGCAGGCGCCCGTTGCCGGGGTTGGCCATGATGGGCGCTGGCGGCGTCGATGGCTCCGCGGTGTCCGCCTCCGCAAGCACCTCATCCGTGTGCTGTCCAAGTGTCGGCGCGGGGCGGCGCAACGACCACGGCGTTTCGCTGAGGCGACCGGCGGGGCCGGGGAGCTTGTAGTCGCCCAGAATCGGATGCGTCACGTCCTGGAAGTAGTCACGGAAAAGCAGATGGGGGTTCTGGGCAAGGTCGGCGGGAGAGCTGACGGGGGCGGCGGGGATGCGGCGCGCCTGTGCCTCCTCCACGGCCTCCGCGACGGTCTTGGTCAGGAAGAACTCCACCGCAATCTCGTTGATGAAGTCCTTGTTCTCCTGGCGGACGGTGAGTTCCCGGAACATCTCGTCCTGGATGATTTCATTGCCGGTCCACTGCGCGAACGACATGAACTGGTTGGGTTGGATGGGTGAGAAGCCGATCCAGCCGTCGGAGCACTCAAAGACGCCGGTCCCGCCGCCTCCGCCCGTGCCGGGGCGATCTGCGACGGTGCTGTTGTAGCCGAACTGCGCGACGATAAACAGGATGTTCGCGATGGCTTCCGTCATTGAAACGTCCACACGCTGGCCACGGCCTGAATGTTCCCGAGCAAAGAGGGCGTTCATGATGCCGAGGGCCGCGTGCGTGCCGCCGACGGAATAGCCGAGGAAGGAGGGCGACATGACGGGCCGGCGGTCAGGGTCGCCCTGCAGGAGCATGAGGCCGCCCATGGCCTCGGCGTGGAGATCCGTTCCCTTGTAGGAGGCGTAGGGGCCGGTCTGGCCGTACGGCGTAACGGAGCACAGGATCAGGCCGGGATTGTCGGCTCGCAGGCTCTCAAAGTCCAGGCCAATCTCATCCATGTAGCCGGGGGAGTTTGTTTCCAGGATGACATCGACGGATTGGGCGAGACGGCGGATTGCAGTACGCCCCTCGTCCGTGGTGATGTCCGCCACGGCGCTGCGCTTGTTGGCATGGAACGAGTGAAAGACAAGGCTGCGCTCCGTCCCGGGCTCTCCGGCGGCGTAGGGAGGCATGTGGCGGCTTGCGTCGCCATTCGGGCCCTCGATGAGGATGACATCCGCGCCGAAATCGGCGAGAAGCTTGGAGGCGTACATGGACGGCAGCCCGCCGAGATCAAGCACGCGCACGCCATCGAGCGCGCCGGCGCTGTTCGCATTCCCAGATGTCATCTTTGTTCCTCCCTGCCTTATTGATTCCGTAATTTGTTGCTGTCTTGCTCTAGGTCAGCGCGCCCACGTCCTGCAGTTTCTGAACTTCGTCGTCTGAGAGGCCGAGGATGCCGCGGAGGACGTAGTCATTGTGCTGGCCAAGGGTGGCGGAGGGCATTCGCGAGCCGCCGGGTGTTTCCGACAGACGCACGGTGACGCCCGGCTGCTCCAGGACTCCCCAATCCGGGTGGTCCAGCGTGTGGATGTAGCCGCGATCACGCAGGTGGGGGTCCCAGAAGAGGCCCTCGCCGTCGAGGACGGCGGTGGCGGCGACGCCGGAGCGCTGGAGCAGGTGCATGATCTGTCGCGGCGTCTGCGTCCGCGTCCACTCGGACAGGTCAGCGTTCAGCGCGTCCTCGTTGGCCTTGCGCCCCTCCTGCGTCGCATAGTCCGGAATCAGCGCCCAGGCAGGGCTGCCCATGGCCTCAACGAGCGCCTCCCATTCCTGATCCGTCCTGCAGGCGATGGCGCACCATTCGTCGTTACCCTTGGCGGGATAGATGCCGTGCGGGGCGTGGACGGGATGGCGATTGCCGATGGGTTCACCGGGGCGTCCATTGAGCTTGTAGTCCATGAAGGGCATCGCCATGGTGTTGCCGACGGCCTCCACCTGCGCCATCTCTACGTACTGGCCGCGCCCAGTCTCCGCTTTGTGGTAGATGGCGGCAAGGGCGGCCAGCGCGGTAAGGCTGGCGATGAGAAAGTCGGGGTAGTCGAACTTGCAGCGGGCGTTGGGCTCAGACTCCGGGTGCCCCCACGTATAGCTGAGGCCGGATACGGAGACGAGGCTGAATCCGAAGGCAACGTGCTCGCGCAGCGGCCCAATGCTCCCCCACCCGGGCATGCTGATCTGGATGATGTCCGGGTTGATTTTCTTCAACTCTTCGTAGCCGAGGCCGAAGCGGTCGATGACGCCGAGCGCAAAGTTGTCTATGACGAGGTCGGATTCGGCGGCGATGCGCTTGGCGACCTCCCGCGCCTCATCGTGATGCAGGTCAAGAGTGATGCCGTGCTTGTTGCGGTTGAGATCGGCGACGAACGGCATCGTCCCTTGGCGGTTGTTGGTGTCAAAGAGGGACGACTCAACCTTGATGACCTCCGCGCCATAGTCGGCAAGCTGCCGTGTGCAGTACGGCCCCGCCCAGATGCGCGTAAAGTCCAGGACTCGCACGCCCTCAAGCGGTAGAACGGGTTTTGCATCGTTGTCCGACGCGCCTGCGGGTACAGGCTCGCGCTCTGAGATCTGCCCGGCGTGTTCGTTCAACAGAGGGGCGGGTTTGGGCTGGGCGATGGGTGTTTCCGACATGCGGAAAGGCGCGCCGGGAAGCGGATAGTCACCGATTTCCGGGTGTTCGACGGTCGTGAAGTAGTCGCGCTCGGCGAACTGGACGTTGTCGGCAAAGTCGCCGGGGCGATTGACGGGGGCCGCGGCGAGGCGTCGTGACTGCGCCTCTTCCACGAACTCCGCCACCGTGAACTGTTCGATGAACGGGCGCACGATCGAATCGATGAACAACATGTTCTCGCCCTGCCGGTTTATGAGCGGATACCAGAAGTCGTCTTGCAGGGCGGGCTCGCCCAACCAATCGAAGAAGACCTTTGCCTGTGGCGCGAGCAGGACGGCGAGGCTCACCCATCCGTCCTTGCACCTGTAGATGTTGTACGGGGCGAGGTTGCCGGTTGCGCCGATGCGTTCGCCGATCTCGGACGTGGCCGAGTAGCGGATCACCTGGTAGAAGATGTTGGCCAGCACCTCCTGCATGGAGACCTCGACATGCTGGCCTTTGTTCGTCTTGCGACGCGCCATAAGGGCGTAGAACACACCGTGCGCAGCGTGGGTGTTGGCGAGGATATAGGCCTGGTCCAATGGGGCGCTGGCGGGCGGTTGCTCGTCGTCGCCCTGAATTGTTGTCAGCCCGCTCATGGCGATGGCATGGAGGTCTGAACCCAGGTAGCTGTCATACGGGCCGGACTCGCCGAACGGCGTGACGGAGACGGTGATAAGGCGGGGATTCTTTGCTCTCAGAACATCATCGGACAGTCCGAGGCTATGGAGATAGCCGGGCTGGAAACTATCCAGCAGGACATCAGCGGACCGCGCCATCTCAAGCAGTTGTTGGCGACCGCTGTTCGTTTCAATGTCGATGACGACGCTCGACTTGTTGGAGTTGTAGGCGAGCCAACGGAGGCTGCGGTCAAGGCCCGGTTCATCACCGGCGAACGGCGGCAGGAACCGTACGGGGTCGCCGCCCGGAGGCTCGATCTTGATGACCTCCGCGCCCATGTCTGCCAGCAGGCGGCCTGCGTATTGCCCGGCCAAGCCCGACAGGTCAAGCACGCGGATTCCCGCCAAGACGGACGGGGACGTTTCGCTGTCAGTCGTCGTCATTGTCTCCCCTGTGTCGTTGCCATCGGGTCAGTGGCAGATGGACAGCGGCGCGGTGGTGATGGCACGCCGGATATTCGCAAGCGTAGCAGGATGGGACGCGCCGTCAAGCATATTCAGTGATTGGCAGGGCGAGGATCCAGAGGCTGATCATCGTATAGCCGACCATCAGGATGAGCATGGCGCGCTGGCTTCTCAGGGCAACGTCATGCGCGCCAAAGTGCCGCAGCGCTGTGACATGGGCGAGAAAGACGGCGATGACGTGGCCGATGACGATGGCGGCGATGGCCAGTATCCAGACGAATTGCGCGTTGACGATGCCGATGTTGACCTGGTAGTCGGACGTGCCGAACAGGTCCCAACCGAATCCGAACGGGTCGGAGGCGTGGGGAATTGCCACCTGCCCCTGGATGAGCAGGTAGGAGATGAAATGGGCGAGGTGGTAGGCGAAGGCGATGGGCACCAATGAGAGGGCAAAGACGCGGGCGGCGGCCATCGTGTCCCGTGTGCCCGGCTCCTCCCCTGAGCGGGCCATGATGGCGCAGAAAAGGAGATAGGCGGCGACGAATATCCCCGCGATTGCAACTAGGCCCGCAGTGTTCACTAAGGTGACGGCGGTGGAGGTCCAGCCGGGGGAGTTGACGAACGCCCAGTGGACGAGCCGCGCCCAGGGCGGGGTGTCCTGCAGGCCGTCGAACGTGACAGTGGACAGGAGGACGACGACGAGAATCATGTAGGAGGTCGTTGTGCCTGCACTATTGAGGAGTCCCGCGCCGGGGGGTCTCAAGCCAAGCTCGCGTCGTTCGGGCGGGGCGGTGCGAAAGGCCTCGACATCGTCGATCGAGAGCGTCTCGCCGTTTTCGGATACGACGCGCAGTTCCGTTGGGGCGAACCTGGCAAGGACGCCAAAGATGAGAGAGAAGACATCCGCGTTGCGCATCCACGCGCCTGATCCGAAGATGGCCATGCCCCACCACGTAATCATGCAGTAGCCGATGATGGCGATGGCGAGCGACAGCGGCTCTGCTGAGCCCTCGTACGCAATCTCAAACCACGCGAAAAGCGCAAAGACGATGACGGCAGGCCACGCGGCCCATCGCGGCGGATAGGCGGAGTCGTCCTGCCCGAAACTCAGGCCGCCGGGGATGACGCGCTGCGCGAGGGCGTCCATCCACTCGTAAATCGTGCGGACGGGGTTGATGAGACCCCAGACGTTGCCGATGAGCGCGGACGCGAACGCGATGCCGACCCACCAGTAGACCCACACCAGGACGGGGGCGATGTTGGCCGTGGAGCGGTTGACGCCTAACGCGCCGGTCAGGAGAACGAGCAGAAGCAGGAGGACGCTGAGGACGCGCAACGTCTGAATGACAGGCGTGCTTGCGAGTACTCGAACAGGCCAAAGCTTGAGCAGGTTGAAACGGGGGTAGTCGGTTGCGCTGGGTGTTCGGCGCACAAAGACGGCGACGATCACAAATGACAGGGCGACGGCCAGCCCCGCGCCCGTCACATAGAGCGACAGGGGCAGAGGCAGATCATATTTCTCGCCAAAGCCGTGAGCGGATGCGACTCCGGGGATTAGCCAGACGAGAACCGCCAGTGCCGTCGCAAGCGGAATTATAGTTACAGCGAGCCTCTTCATTGCGGCCCGCCTATTTTACGGCCTGACTTCGAGAGTCGCGATCACGCGTTCATGGACATCCGCGGCGTGGATGGCGATATCGTACCGGCCCGTCGCATCTGCCACGAAACTCATCTGCGCCGTCACACCGGGTTCCAACTGCGTCTCGATGTTGTACCCGTGCAGATGAACCAGCAGCGGAATATCGCTCGCCCAATCGATCGTGACCGTATCCCCCTGATTGACCGTCAGCGTTGACTCGTCGGCGGTTAGTTCACCGCCGATAATGTGCATTTCAAAGGCAAGGTCTTGCGGCTCACGATCTTCGCAAGCCATGGCTGAGATGGCCGCGAGCAGGACGGCTGCTGCAATCGCGAATGTCCGCAGAAAAACTGTTGGCTGCAAGAATGTCCCCTCGAATGGTAGGCGCTGTTGGCGCCTGAGCAGAGTAGCGTCCGTATTTGTAAACGTTGTGGGTGTGGGCGTGGTTAGAGGTCTTTGAGGATGTCTTCGGAGAGGGGGCGGGTGTGGTCGCTTGTGGGGAATGTGCCGTCGCGGACTTCCCGGGCGTATTCGTTGACAGCGGCGCGGATGGTATCACTCAGATCGGCATATTGTTTGACGTGCCGCCCGACGTGGTCTGAGACGATGCCAAGCATGTCGCTCACCACCTGCACCTGCGCATCGCAGTGCGGGCCGGAGCCGATGCCGATGGTGGGGATGCTGAGGCGCTCAGTGATGATCTGTGAGAGCTGCTCAGGCACGAGTTCCAGAACGATGGAGTATGCGCCGGCGGCCTGCACGGCCTCAGCGTCGCGGATCATCTTGCGCGCGTCTTCAACGTTCCGACGCCCCTGGAAACGCCGTCCGATCTGGAACTCGGATTGGGGCGTGAAGCCGATATGGCCCATGACGGGGATGCCGCGGTCGACGAGTGCCCTGATCGTCTCCGCCATGACCTCGCCGCCTTCGAGTTTGACGCTCTGCGCGCCGGCCTCCTGCAGGAATCGTGCGGCGTTGCGCAGGGCATCCTCCGGGCTGGTCTGGTACGACATGAACGGCATATCGGCTATGACGAGAGCACTTTTTGTTCCACGGGCCACGGCCGCGGTGTGGTGGATCATGTCGTCCATCGTGACGGAGACGGTGGAGTCATAGCCGAGCACGACATTGCCGAGGCTGTCACCGACGAGGATGGCGGGGACGCCGGACTCATCGATGGCGCGGGCAGTGTAGTAGTCGTAGGCGGTCAGAACCGGAAAGCGCTCGCCCCGGTCTTTGAATTCCTGGATCGTCTTGATGGTTGTACGCACGGACGCCATTCCCTTGCCGCCGAGACGGCGGGTCGTGCTCTAGTAGTAGCTGCGGGCCTCGATGCGATTGGTGCGCTGGACGATGCGATTGCGGGCATCGACGCGCACGATGCGGGGGCTGACGCGGCAGGCATCCTCCTCTGACATGTGCATGAAGTGAAGAACGATAATCAGGTCTCGCTCACGTACGAGCAAACCGGCTGCGCCGTTCACGCAGACCTGACCGGAGCCGCGCTCACCCTCGATGGCGTACGTTTCAAGCCGCGCGCCGTTCGTGATGTCGAGCACCTGCACGAGCTCATAGGGCAGGATGCCGGCGGCCTCCAGCAGATCGGGGTCGATGGTTATCGAGCCCTCGTAATCGACGTTTGCCTCGGTCACGGTGGCGCGGTGAATCTTCCCGGCCAGCATTGTGCGCATCATCGGTTCGTCTATCCTGTCGTTTCTGATGGCTCGCCCACCAGGGCGAGAATCTCCGCTCCCCTCGTCCCATCGAGCCGTTGCGCGTCAACGGCAAACTTTGCCGTCGCCTGCGCGAGCGCCGCGTATAAGGGTACTACGCTCGGCAAGGTTGCCTGCAACTGCTCAAGGTGCGCCTGCACGGTCCCGAGGTCTCCCCGGACTATCGGACCTGTCAACGCGGTAGCCGCCCCATCGCGTTCGATATTCCCCACCGTTCCACGAATAAGCGGCAGCAACGCCTGCAAGGCTTGCGACTGATTGTACCCGAATTGCGCCCAAATGCTAGCGGCCTCAGCGATAATCGCGACCAAATAGTTGGACGCGAGCACGCCCGAGATGTGATAGAGGGCGCGCGATTTCTCATTGACGTCGATGGCGTGGCCGTGGAGGGCATGGGCCATATCGCGCAGTTGGTGATGCAGCACGGGACTCGGGCTTTCGATAGCGAACGTCACATTTTCGAGCGTTATGGGTCTCTTTGCGTTACGGGGAAAGGTATAGAGGGGGTGAAATCCCCCAATCATCGCGCCATATTCGCCGGCGCACTCCAGCACGCTCACCGGCGTTCCGCCGGAACAGTGGACGGCCGCCATGCCGCTGCGCCACGGGACGCTTTCCGCGACGGAACCGATGACGTCATCCGGCACGGTGAGGAACACGATATCGGCGACATCCACCAGGAGTCCGGCGTGACGGGTGTGCATCGCTCCACCGATGCGGGCGGCAAGGCTCCTGGCCCGCTCCGCGTCCCGGCTGGTGATGCCGGTGACGTTGTAGCCCGCCTCAGAGAGGCCGACGGCGAGCGCCGTGCCAACGGCTCCTGCGCCGAGAATGCCCACCCTGTCTCCACGGAGCGTCGTCATTGCCTCAATTGTCCGTTCATGCCGGAGATATGCTCCGCGGCGGATGGGATGCCGGCGATGCCGGTGGCGGATCGAATCGCGTCGATTATGGCCTGCTCAACAACTTCCGCCGCCGCCGCGCCGATGGGCGTGAGGCCGAACGTGTCTACAACAGGCGTGTCCGGCGGGGCGGTGGAGACAAAGAAGAGCGTGTCGCCGTCACCCATGCCGTACGACGGCACGATGGCGCGGGCGATGCCGCTGTGGGCCATCATGGCAAGCCGGTTTGCTTGCGCGACGGTCAGGGGCGCGTCCGTCGCGACGACGCCGATGGTGGTGTTGGTTGGCTGCTGCCCAAACCGGCCGCCGGGCCCCCGTCTATTCCCGCTGCGCAGGATTTCGCGCGTGCTGAGGAAGGGGGGGCCGTCCGCGTTATCGTTGCGCGGCCCGGCGATGAGCGCACCGGTTTCGGGATCGACGATGTCGCCAAAGGCGTTGACGACCATGACCGCGCCGATCCTGTGACCGCTCGCCAACTCCATGGCCGCAGAGCCCACGCCGCCCTTGAGGGCGTGGTCCTGCCCGAGGGCCTTGGCGACGGTCGCGCCGGTTCCCGCGCCGATGCTGCCGGACTCGGCGGGGGCATCCGAAGCCTCACGAGCGCCGTCAAGGCCGAAATCACGCGTTACACGTCGATCAGTGTTTCCGATGCCAAGGTCGTAGATCACGGCGCCGGGGACGATGGGCACCACGCCGCCGGGGGTCTGGAAACCGATGCCCTCCACCTCGAGGTGGCGCATGATGCCCTCCGCGACGTTCATGCCAAAGGCGCTGCCGCCCGTGAGAAAGATCGAATGGACGCGCTCAACGAGGGTGCCGGGGCGGAGGAGATCGGTCTCGCGAGTGCCGGGGGCCGCGCCGCGAACCTCGACACCGCCAATCGCGCCGTACTCGGGAAAGAGGAGGACGGTTGTCCCCGTCACGGCATCCGTATCGGTGATGTGCGCAAGACGGACGCCCGGAACGGATGTGATTGTCCGGTTCTGGTTCATGAGCCGCGCGGGGCGTCCCAGCAGTGCTTCCGCGTCATGCGTGCTGCCCCTCCTCCCGTTCAGGCGGCGCGCCGCGTAAAACAGAATGATACAGCGAAGGGGCGTGTTGCGGGGCTAATTCGGCCACAGTTATGCTGAATGCGTGATGCGTTCCCGGCTTGCCGCCCCACGACTACTCCTGCTTGCCATCTCTGCGCTGGCGGTTAGCCTTGCGCTCGTGGGCATTGGGTGCGAGGTACGCGAAGATACGCCGACGCCGGCCCCCATCCCCACCTTCACGCCCATTCCCACAGCAACACCAATTCCTGCTTCAACCGATTCATCCGTGTCGCCGGACTGTCCGACGCCAACAGCCGCTACGCCTACAGAGAGAGAGGAGACCCTTACCGTGACTGAGAAACTGAATCGCTGGTCAGCACCGCCCGAGATGCAGATCGATCCCGCGAAGTGCTATTCGGCGACATTTGAGACGGATGTCGGCAGCTTCGTCATCGAACTGACGGCGGACAAGACACCGATTACCGTCAATAATTTCGTGTTCCTGGCGCGGGAAGGGTACTACGACAACACCACGTTCCACCGCGTGATCCCGGACTTCATGGCGCAGGGCGGCGACCCCTCCGGAACGGGAACGGGTGGTCCCGGCTACACCATCCAGGACGAGTTCGATCCAACGCTGCGTCACGATGGGCCCGGCATCCTGTCCATGGCCAACATCGGGCGGCCAAACACAGGCGGCGGGCAGTTCTTCATCACGTTCGGACCGACGCCGTGGCTTGATAACGGGCACGCCGTATTCGGCCGCGTGACAGAAGGTATGGACGTTGTGCGGTCAATCCGCATCCGCGACCCGCAGTCGGACCCGAATCCGGGCACAGCCCTCATCAGCGTGACGATCACGGAATCCTAAAGAGACCTCTCCCCACTATGGGGGTGACGAACAGCCGGCCGTTACGATCAGGTATCTCTTTGGTTGAGTTTGTCGACGTACTCGGCCAACTTGTCGATAACAGGAACAAGCCTGAGGAGCACGATCAGGACTCCGACGGCGACTAGCAGAGTGCCGGCAGCCGCAATAATTGATGCAACATCCCCCATCACATCCCCTCCTATCTCGCGGTACCATTGAGGATTCGCCCGACTCCAATCGGACGTAATAGAGACATAAGTCGCCCATAATTGTCAAGTGCCTTCCATTGCTCATGAATAGGCAGACCGGTTGCGTTTGGCAACGTGAACACGCCATAATGTCGCCATTCCGAGCGTTCGTCTGCTGATGGCGAACAAGGGACGGACATGGCTCTTGGGAGTCACGGGAGGGGTGAAGACGATGGATTTTCGGCTTAATGCTGACGACCAGGCGCTGCAGGATGAGGCGCGCGCATTCACGCGAACCGAATGGAGCGAGAAGGTCGCCGACCCGCGCGGGTGGGATGACATGGGCCTGCTATCTCCGTATCACGCGGATGATGAGGCGTTGCAGGCGCAGCGGGATTTCTCAAAGAAGCTGGTGGATAAGGGCTGGTGGACGATGCACTGGCCGGAGGAGTACGGCGGCCGCGCCGCCGCCATCACTACGCAGCTCGCGTACCGCGAGGGCATGGCCTATGAGGGCGCTCCGGCGTCATTCGGCGGCGGCCTCGTTGCGCCCGTGCTGATGATCCATGGCACGGAATGGCAGAAGGAAGAGTTCTTGCCGAAGATGGCCAACGCGGACATCGACTTCGCGCAGGGATTCTCCGAGCCGAACGCAGGCTCCGACCTCGCAAGCCTCCAGACCCGAGCCGTCCGCGACGGCGACGATTACATTATCAATGGCCAGAAGATCTGGACGTCCGGCGCGCACTACGGCGAGTGGTACCACGTGCTGGTTCGCACGGACCCGGACGCGCCCAAGCATCGCGGCATCAGCTATGTCCTGATGCAGCTGCGCGATGAAGGCGAAGTGGTTCCAGGCGTCACGCTGCGGCCGCTCTTCGATATGACGGGCACGCGCCGCTGGAGCGAGGTGTTCTTCGACAACGTACGCGTTCCCGTGAGGAACCTCATTGGTGAGGAGAACCGTGGCTGGTACGCGGCAATGACGACGCTCTCTTTTGAGCGCTCCGGCATCGAGACCGCCGCCAAGTACCTCGGCGAGCTTGATCGCTTCCTCTCCGTGATGCGGGACACCCGTTTCAACGGCGAGGCGGTGCTGAACGACCCGCTCATCCGCCACAAGGTGGCCGATCTCAAGATTGAGCTTGAGACACGCCGGATGCTGTCCTACCGCGTCGCGTTCATGCAGTCGCGCGGCGAGCTGCCCGTGAAGGAAGGCTCCATGGGCAAGGCGTGGGGCGACAATCTTGGCAAGAAGTGGCCGCAGCTGATGGCGAGCATCTTGCAGGAGTACGGCCGGCTCGGCTTGGGCGAGTCGCGCGCACCCATGGGCGGCTATCCGGGTTTCCGCTACGGCGCGATGCACGGGAGCGGCCTTGGCGGCGGCACAACGGAGATCCAGCGCAACCTCATCGCACAGAGGGGTCTGGGACTGCCGCGGTAGCGCCAACAGGTTTCGGAAAACATGTGGGGGCGGCTTACGAGCCGCCCCTACGACGTTTTGTGGCCGCGTTCTGGATTCCCGCTTTCGCGGGAATGACGGAACAACGCGGGAATGACGGATAACCGGGGCGAGCCTAGTTGTCTTCGGATGCAGTTTTCCACGTGATGATGGCGGCGCGGCGGGGGGCGATGCCGGTGACGGTGTAGCCGTTAGGGGTTTCCTCCAACAGTTCATCCAGAGCGGCGAGGAGACGTGAGTCCTCGGGCGTATTCTCCTCAACGTCAAACCGACGGCGGAGCTGACGGGTGATCTCGTCACGGTCGCGGCCCATGACGGCGGTCTCCGGCGGGAGCATCGTGATGTCGGGGTAGATATCCATCGCCCAGAGGAGGTCAAGCAGTTCAGGCACGCCGGGCATCGGGGTCGGCACGGCGCCGTAGACGCGCTCGTAGAAAGGGACTTCAAGGGCGCTGGGCGCTTCCATCATCTCGATAACGGCCACGCGATCCGTGGCCCGCTCCTGCATCTTCGTGATGAACGCCGCGCCCTCCGGCACGTGGTGCAGTACCAGTGAACAGAGCACCAGGTCCGCCGCCTCAACGTCCGTGTCCTCCCACCGTTCGCTAATGACAGTGATGTTGGCCAGTCCTGCCTCAGCGGCGCGCTCCGTAAGCATTCCGACGGCCTCATCCGATGGTTCGATGACCGTGACGTGTTTGGCGCGGGTGGCGAGCGGCAGCGCGAATCGTCCTGCGCCGCCGCCGACATCAAGGACGGTTGTGTCGGAATCAATCAGATCAAAGAGGGCGTTCACGGCGGGGTCATCCGTGCGATGAATGTCTCGCGGGCGGTTGGTGTAGGAGAAACCGCCATATCCTCCGTGGACGTGGCCGCCACCGTGCTCGTGTCCACCGTCATGTCCATCTTCGTGGCCGTCGTGGTGGTGGTCATGGCCCGGGCCGTGACCCGAGCGAATGGCGGCCGCCTCGCGGTCGTGGGCGATGATCCTCTCGCGCCATTCGTCGATTGCAGATTGAGTTGTCATTACGGCGTCCTTCACACTGGGGTGGTCACTGAAGAAATTGTAGGGTTCTGCCACCCACATCTGGCTAGCGTTTTGAGTCTCAATTTGGCGTGCGAATCGGCTACACTGAGGCGTCGGATGCCCGAATGACAGGGAAGGGGAGGCGTCATGGACTTCCAACAGTCAGTTGAGGACCTCGCGTTTCGTGATGAGATTCGCGATTTCGTGGCGGAGAACTGGGATGATACCCGCTACCACATGAACGACGTGTCCAACGCGTCGTGGCACCTGGACGATCCGGATGCGCTTGACGCGGCCCATCAGTTTGCCAAGAAGCTCGTAGACAAGGGTTGGTACACGATGCATTGGCCCTCGGAGCACGGCGGGCAAGACGCCGGGTTCACGCGGATGCTGACCTACCGCGAAGAGATGGCGTACCGGGGCGCGCCCGCAAGCGGGGCGTTCGGCGGTGACGCCGTCATCCTGCACGGGACGCCGTGGCAGAAGGATGAATGGCTGCCGAAGATCGCGACGGCGGACATGCCCATCGCGCTCGGACTGTCGGAGCCGGGCAACGGCTCCGATCTGGCAGGCGTTACGACGCGGGCGGTGCGTGACGGCGATGACTATGTGATCAACGGCCAGAAGATGTGGACGTCCACGGCGCATCATTCGACGTGGATACGGATGCTGGTGCGCACGGACACAGACGCGCCGAAGCATCGCGGCCTCTCGATATTCTTTGTGCCCCTGGATTCGCCCGGCATCACCATCCGCCCTATCCATGACATGGCAGGTCGGCGTCGCTGGAGCGAGGAGTTCTTTGAGGACGTGCGTGTGCCCTCGCAGTACATGCTTGGCGAAGAGAATCGCGGCTGGTACGTGATGGCGGCGTCGCTGACGGCGGAGCGCGTGGAGGTGGGTTCGCCCGCTTCCCTGCTGCGCGAGTGGGAGCGGTTCGTGGACTTTGCGCGGACGTACCGCGTCGATGGCGGCACACCGCTCGATGATCCGATCAACCGCGCGCTGTTGGCGGACCTGCGGGTCAAGCTCGGCATGTTCCGGGCTATCTGCTGGAAGGGCGCATGGGACAGCCGGCAGGGTGAGGACGTGTCGCGCATCGCGTCGATTTCGCGTGTGCTGTCCGGCGAGTTGGTGCAGGAGCTGTGGCGTGGTTTCACGCGGATCATCGGCGATGCGTCGCAGGTGATGCCGTACGGCGCAGAGTGGGCGCCGATGGACGGGTTTATTGGAGTGAACGCGCTGATGAGCACGGGCCGCACGTTCGGCCACGGCACGAAGGAGATACAGCGCAATATCGTGGCGACGCGGGGGCTGGGGCTGCCGCGGTAAATTCCCAGGCTAAGGGCCAGCCACTGGATTCAGAGAGAAGACGGTCCCACGTTGCGGTGAGAGGCGCTCTGCCTAAGTAAGTAAAGTTTCACTTGAGGAGACAATGACGGTGGAATTACGTGCAGGGGATTGGACGCTGCGGCCATGGCAGCCTGGTGATGAGGCTGCGCTGGTCAAGTACGCTAACAACCGTAACATCTGGATCAACCTGAGGGATCTCTTTCCCTATCCATATACGATCAATGATGCTACGGAATGGGTTCGTTTGTGCAAAGACCAGAATCCTGTTCTGGATTTTGCAATTGTAGATGGTAATGAGGCGATTGGGGCCATAGGACTTACACCAGGTGAGAACGAGTACAGAAGGTCGGCAGAGATTGGCTATTGGCTGGGAGAGCCGTTCTGGGGTAACGGGATAGCAACTGAGGCTGTACGGAGGCTTGTGAAGTATGCCTTCACGAACTTAGATTTCGTGCGTCTCCATGCGGTCGTCAAGGAGTGGAATCCTGCCTCTGTGCGCGTCTTGGAGAAATGCGGTTTTCAGTTTGAAGGTCGGCTTCGCAAGAGCATCGTCAAGGACGAACAGACTATTGATCAACTCCTATATGCATTACTCAAGGGTGAAGAGACTTATTGAGGTCTGAATTTCTGGAATTCGCACAACCAAGCTCCGCGTAGTCCACTCCCAACCCCTATGATAGAGCCATGCAGGCGGGCGTAAGGCCGTACATGTGCGCGGGGTTGTAATGAACGAAGGCGCATCCACCCAAACTCTCTGGCAGCCGGGTGATTACATCAAGGCGCGAGCGTATTCGCCAGGTCGCGCCCCGCCGAGGGCGGAGGCAACGGTCTGCCATCGGCCGCATAGAGAGCAACGGCTTCGTCGACGATTCGGCATAGTTCTTCGAAGACTTTGCGCTCGTCGTCGCCGTGGCACCCTCCGTACACAAGCCCGGGGGCGCTTCCGACATAGCAAAGGTCTTCCTCAGACCATTCGACTATCTTGACGTACCGCGCACTGTCCTTCATTTCCTGGACTCCTCGATGGCCGCTTTTACCGCACGAACCTGATAGACCTTTGCATCATTGCCCGGGTTCCCTGCGATGGTAACAGGCCTCGCAACATTCGGATGGACGTAATTCCGATGGTTTCCCCGTCCTCCACGGTCAACAAAGCCGGCTCGCTCCAAATCAGAAATCAGCTCACGAATCTTTGGCGGCAAATCCAACTCCGACGGTCCAGACAATTACGGCAGACAGGCTTTGGCTGGGGAACGTGGATTCGAACCACGACTAACAGATCCAGAGTCTGTCGTCCTACCGTTAGACGATTCCCCAGCAGAGGCATCGCGCTATCCATAGTACCCCTAAAAGCAAGGGCAGGGCGCACCGGATTCCCGCCTTGGGAGCCCAACTACTCCCGTCGTTCCCGCGAAGGGTGAGGACTGCGTTACCGGCGTTGGTTGGCTCAATGTGATTCAGCTTCCCGCGTGCGCGGGGATGACGGAGGGGGCGTACAATCTATCTATGACTACGACTGAATCCGACGACAGGCTCGCGGAGCTTGAGACCGTCTCCATCAGCGTCTCCGGCATGACTTGCGCCGCGTGCGTGATGCACGTGGAGCATGCGCTGACGGACGTGCCCGGTGTTGAGGAGGCCCGCGTCAACCTGGCATCCGAGCGGGCTGTTGTCGAGGTCCCCGAAGGTCTTTCATTTGACGTGCTCGCCTCCGCAGTCAAGGATGCGGGCTACGGTGCTCGGACGGAGACGCAGCGGCTGTTCATCGAACCGGACGTGGATGGCGATGATCCACGCGGCAAGGCTGTTTCTGCGCTCATGAACCTCCGCGGCGTCCGGTGGGTGACGCCGGATGAAGAGGACTCCACGGCCGTCACCATCGAGCACTACAGCGCCGCCGTTGACGCCAGCGATCTGCGCGGCGCAGTGGTTGGGGCTGGGCTGCGTGTTGCTGCAATCGAGGAGAAGGAGGACTCTCGCGTCGTCGCCAAAGAGGAAGAGGAGCGTGCGCTCCGAATGCGGTTCCTCGTTGCTTTGTCCAGCGGCGTGTTTGTCATGCTGCTGGGAATGCTCAGCGCTGTGCCTGATCAGTTTGCCCACCTGATCATGTTCGCAATCGCGACGCCGATCCAGTTCTGGGCGGGGTCGCTTTTCTACGCCAGCGCGTGGTCGGCGCTCAAGCAGCGCACGTCCAACATGAACACGCTCATCTCGCTGGGAACAACAGCGGCGTATCTCTACAGCGTGGCGGCGACGTTCGTGCCGTCATTCTCTGAGTCGGCGGGCGGCGAGGCGGCGGTCTATTACGACACGGCGATCATCATCATCGCGCTCATCCTCATGGGGCGGTGGATGGAGGCGCGTGCGCGGGGCAGGGCATCCGACGCCATCGCCTCGCTCCTGGGCCTGCAGCCGAAATCCGCGCGAGTCATGCGTGACGGGGCAGAGGTGATGCTGCCCGTGGAGAGTGTGCTGCCCGATGACATCATCGCCGTGCGCCCCGGGGAACGGCTGCCTGTGGACGGGATCGTTACCGAGGGGGCGTCCACGATCGACGAATCGATGCTGACGGGGGAGAGCATCCCCGTCGATAAGCGCGAAGGCGATGAGGTCTACGGCGCGACGGTGAACGGGACGGGCGCGTTCCGGCTGCGGGCGACACGGATTGGCAAGGATACGGCGCTCTCCCAGATCGTTCGCCTCGTGGAGGAGGCGCAGGGTTCCAAGGCGCCGGTGCAGCGGCTCGCGGACCTGATTTCCTCGTATTTCGTGCCGACCGTTGTTGCCGTCTCCATCATCACGTTCATCTTCTGGATCATCCTGGGGCCCGATCCGGCCTTCACCCTTGCCACGCTGAACATGGTGGCGGTGCTGATCATCGCCTGCCCGTGCGCGCTGGGGCTCGCCACGCCGACGGCCATCATGGTCGGCACGGGCAAGGGGGCGGAGAACGGCGTTCTCATCCGCAACGCGCAGGCGCTTGAGCTTGCCAGCAAGATCCGCACCGTCGCGCTGGACAAGACGGGGACCATAACGCAGGGCCGCCCCGCCGTCACCGATATTTTTGTAGTTCACACTGCCGCTGAGAGTGACGTACTGGCGATTGCCGCCGCGGTTGAGGCTCATTCAGAGCATCCGTTGGCGGAGGCCGTGCTTGCCCGGGCGGGCAAGGTGGTGGGGCAGGACATGACGGTCACTGATTTTGAGGCCCTGCCGGGGGCGGGCGTGACGGCGAGCGTTGATGGGCGCTCAGTAATTGTCGGCAGCGCGCGTCTGCTAACTGAGCGCGGCGCGTCGATACCGGACAACCTGCGAGAAAACGCGGATACGCTGGCCGAACAGGGCAAGACGCTCATGTTCGTTGCGGTGGACGGCGAGTGTGTCGGAGTGTTGGCCATCCAGGACCCGGTGAAGCCATCGGCTGTACGCGCCGTTGAGAGGCTCCATGCGCTCGGCGTCGGCACGGTGATGCTGACGGGCGATAACCGGGCGACGGCGCAGGCCATCGCGCGGCAAGTCGGCATTGAGGAGGCGCGCGCGGAGGTGCTGCCCGCGCAGAAGGCGGAGGCCGTGGCTGCGCTGCAAACCGGAGAGGGCCGCGTTGCGATGGTGGGCGACGGCATCAATGACGCGCCCGCGTTGGCGCAGGCGGACGTTGGCATCGCCATCGGGACGGGCGCGGACGTGGCGATGGAGGCCTCGGACGTGACGCTGGTGAGCGGCGATCCGAACGGCATCGCGACGGCTATCCAACTGTCGCGGCGCACCGTGCGCACTATTTGGCAGAACCTGTTCTGGGCTTTTGCCTACAACACGTTAC
>DAOUKW010000068.1:0-2096 GCA_034420915.1 Dehalococcoidia bacterium | reverse complement strand
TGTCCATGAGTCTGCTCGCACCATCACGCGGCAAGGGTACCCCATCACGCCCAGGAAGCTGCTTGTGTCTCCCTGGTTGACGATAGCCTCGATGCCCTCTTCCAGGAGAGCCTGTACCAAAAGCTCCGCGCTCAACTGGTCATCGGTCGTCGTGAGGTGCGTCCAATCCATACAGAAAGACTACAGGAGCTAAGAGAGATGGGTGTAAACGCCTACATCAACATCTGCTGCACGGACAGGTAATTGCCGCCCAGGATGCCCGCAACCTCTGACTCCAACTCCTCCGAGTGGGCTGTCTGGAATGGCATCGTCATTATGGACTGCTCGCCCTGCTGCATAATCACCAACTGAACGGGACTTTCTCCCGGGTGGCTCCTCAACGTCTGTACTACCCGATTCAGCCGATCCACATCGGCCTCCTCATCCGCCGTCTCGTGCAGCATCACGGAGATCAAGACCCGCCGCGCCCCGCCAACCTCATTGCCTCCTGCGGGCGCCTCAGCCGGAGCGGTCTCAGCCGCCGTCTCGACCGGCTCGGTCTCAACCTCATTGGGAAGCGCGACTTCAACAGGCGGCTCAGGTACCGCCACCGCACTCCCCGCGCCCTCAGCGTTCACGGCTTGCTCGGACGAACGCTCGCTGCGCCCGTTTGAGGCGAGTGAGCGTGCAGGCTCAGACTCCTGCGTCGCCCCGTTTTCTACAAGCACCTCGTACTGGCGGCAATCGACGGACGGCTCCTCCTCCCGCACACGCACGGAACCCGTAACACGCACCGGCGTATTGATCTGCCACGTCTCCATGGACTTGCCGTATACGTCCGGCCACACTGTCACCGCAACGGAGCCTGACTGATCATTCAGCAGCAGGGACGCCGCGCTCTCTCCGCGCACCATGAACGTTCGGACTGACGTGATATTCCCCGCCACCGAAATCTGGTCTTTCTCCATTTCCACCGAGACCTCGGCGCACGGAGTGATGTTCCCGCTGAGATTCGCCGAGCGTAGCACTCGGTAGGGATCGTTGGAGAAGTGGATGCCCATGAGTTCCTTCTCCCACACGCCCTTCTCCTCGTTCGACGCCGCATCTGCGGGCGTCAACTCGATGGTTGGCAGCTCCAGGGCAGGGTCGCCCGCCATCGCGTCGAACATGCTGGACTGCGACGAGTTCCGTTGGCGTTGCTGCTGCGTCGCTGATGAGAGTATCCGTTCCGTGTTTTCCAGGAGCGTCGCCCTGTCGCCAAGCTCGTCCAGCGCCCCGGCCTTGACCAGGTTCTCCAGTCCGCGCTTATTGAGCGACGTGAGGTCCGCCCGACTGATGAAATCCCCCAGGTCCCTGAACGTCCCGTTCGCCTTGCGTTCGTCCACCAGTGCCTGCGCCGCCCCGTATCCCACGTTCTTGATTGCCGATAGCCCCACCCGAATCACGGCGTCGTCCGCCGGAAACTCGTCGTTCGGGTCATGAACATCTTCGATGGAGAACTCCTCCGTGCTCGTGTTCACACTCGGTGGAGCGACCGTAAGTCCCAGCGCGCGGCATTCCTCCGCGTCCGCCCCCGCGCGATCCTGCGACCCCAGGTGCGCGTTCAGCAGTGACGCCATGTATTCACGCGGGTAGTTCGCCTTGAAATACGCCGTCTGGTACGCAATGTACGCATAGCTCACGCTGTGCGCCTTGTTGAACGCATACCCGGCGAATGGCTCGATGAGCCTGAAGATCTCCCGCGCGTCGTGCTCCGAGTAGCCCTGCTCAAGTGACCCGGTGAGGAACCCCTGCTCCTCAGCCTCCATGATTTCCCGCACCTTCTTGCCCATCGCCTTGCGCACGATGTCCGCCTGCCCAAGGCTGTACCCCGCAAAGCGCTGAGCAATCTGCAGCACCTGGTCCTGGTACACGATGACTCCGTACGTCTCATGCAGGATGTCCCTGAGGTCGTCGTGCGGGAACGTGGCGGAAATCTCACCCTTCTTGCTGTCGATATAGCGCGGTATGTGCTCCATCGGCCCCGGCCGATAGAGCGCGATCATCGCCGAGACCTCGTTCAGCGACCGCGGCTGCAGCCTCTGGATCCATCGCGTCATCCCCTGTCCCTCAAGCTG
>DAOUKW010000067.1:0-10614 GCA_034420915.1 Dehalococcoidia bacterium | reverse complement strand
GATTCATCCGGGGCATCAACGCTGAGGAAATCGCAATGGATGAAGTCGGCCAGGTGAGACAGCCCGGCCTGCTCTACATACGAGCGGGCGCGATCCAACTGATAGCCGTTGCTGTTGACGCCCACGATCTTTGCGCCGGAATGGCGGGCAATCGTCAGCAACGGCCCGCCAACGCCGCAGCCAATATCTGCCACGACCATTCCCTCTTTGAGTTTTAGGGCGTCGGCGATGTTTTTCTCATGCCGCACAAGCGATGCTTTGAAGGACTCTCCGGGCACACGTGGAGCAAAGTGAAATGACCTTCCCCAGCCGTACTCAAAGAAGTCCGTTACAAGGTCGTAGTAGAGATTATTAATCTCCTCATGGGCATCGTCCTTGTCCGCCAACCCATCATGCTGAGCTGCCCGGAGGTTGTCCTCATATGACTGGATAGAGGGGGCAACGCCCCTGCTGCTGAGCTTGTCCTTGAGAGCCTTTGCGACTTTGACGGCCATGAGTGTACTCCCAGACGTTTCAGTAGAATTCTCTACCTCGTTGAGCGTGGTGTCCACGCGCGGAGGCGCTTGCCGTAGAAGAGCCTGCCCGTTACTTTGTCCGGCCTCGTAACGATCGAGAGCGCGCCCTCCGCAGACCACCGCGGATCCTGGGGGCCATTCGGCGCCATATCCGTCCTGACCCAACCCGGATCAAGCGCGTTCACCGCCACCTTCCCCTTCAATTCATTGGCTGTTGCCAGCGTGAGCGCGTGCAGGGCAGCCTTGGACACGCCGTAAGAATCTCTTAATCCGGGACCGAGGATACCGGAACTCGAGCCGACGTTGAGGATTCGTGGATCGCTCGACCGCAGCAGCAACGGGAGGAAACGCTTGGTGCAGAAATATGCGCCATGAACGTTCACCTGCATCGTCGCCAGGAAGGTGTCGTCGGGGCCCTCGGTGAGGCCGGTCTCGGATTCGTCGAGGACACCGGCGTTGTTCACGAGGATGTCGAGCGCGCCCCACTCGCTCTCAGCCCACGCAACGATGCGGTCGACGTCCGTCGGAACGGAAACATCGGCCACAAGCGTGGCGAGCGAAGGAAGCTGCTCCTTTGCTCTTTCAAGCTTTGAGGCACTGCGGGACACGGCCAGGACGTGCGCTCCCTCAGCAAGAAAGAGTTCGGAGATTCGATAGCCGATGCCGCGGCTGCCGCCGGTTACGATGATGCGTCGTCCTTCCAACTGCATGTTCAACTCTCCATTCATTATCTTTGCGCCATTGAACAGCCTTCGCGCATTGGCCGTCAAATACGGGGGGCGGCGCAGAGGAAGCAACAAACGTCGATGGTAAAGTTTTCGGGGGGAGACCATCTGAACTTTGACATCAAGAAGGGCCGAACTACCTATACAGTTTGAGCCGGAGGAGGCCACGTCCCTCTGGGTCACACTGGTTGTGGGAGCCCAGGGCGCGGTGCTCATCCTCGCGCCGACCGTGCTGAACGTCGCAGTGGCGATTCAGGCGTCCAATCTCGATGACACTCATCTCGCATGGGGAGTGTTCACCGCGCTGCTGATCACGGCTGCTATTACGGCTCTGCAGGCGTTCCAAGTTTGGCGATTCGGCGGAGGACACATCGTCCTCACATCCCCGGCGGCGCTGTTTATCGCAGTCATGGCGGCATCAATGTCCGCCGCCGGACCCTCGATGTTCGCGAGCCTGCTTGTCATCTGCTGCGCGATCCAAATCGGGCTTGCATTCTGGCTGCCAACATTGCGCCGTATCTTCACGCCGGTGGTCATAGGAACTGTGACCATGCTGATTGCCGTCAGCGTGCTGCCTATCGCATTCAACAGCATGCAGAATCTACCCGACGAAGCGCCCGCCGCGTCCGGCCCGCTCATCGCCGTGGCGACAATCATCGTCTCAATCATCATGACGCTGCGCGCGCGGGGACGGTGGCGTCTTGCAGGGCCGTTCATCAGCATTGTGGCCGGCTATCTGGTCGCAGTTGCCTTTGGCCTGGTTGAGATGGAGCGAGTCGCCCGCGCCGCCTGGTTCGGCATCCCAGAGGTTCCGGAACTGGGTTTTGATCTGACGTTCAGCCCGGAGTTCTGGGCGCTTCTGCCCTCGTTCGCGATTCTGACCCTTGTGATTGGGATCAAGACCATCAGCGACGGGGTGGCGATCCAACAGGGCTCGAGACGACAGCCACGGGCGATCGATTTTCGCCAGATCCAGGGCATGGTGAGCGTGAACGGCATCGGCATGCTGCTGGCCGGCATCGCCGGAACGCTGCCGCCCATGTCCTATTCGTCATTCAGCCTCTCACTGATCAACCTCACCGGGGTCGCCGCCCGCCGGGTCGGCATTGGCGTGGCAGTTGTGATAGTGGCCTTCGCCTTCTTTTCAAAGGTCACTGCCCTGCTGTTGACCATCCCCGGCCCCGTGTTGGGAGCGTACCTGATGCTCGCCATGGGAATGCTCTTCGTCAGTGGCTTACAGACCATCCTGCGCGACGGCCTGAACCAGAAGCGTGTCCTGATAGTCGGGCTCGCAAGCGCATTGGGTCTTGGCCTGCACAACCACCCTATCATGGCGGACCTGTTTGGCGAGGTCATGGGTTCCCTGCTGGGGAATGGCGCGACCATCGGAGCCGTTGTCGCCATCGGAATGACGTTCCTGCTCGAATCATTCGGTTCACGCCTGTCACGCCTTGAGGCCACGCTGGAGACGTCCTCCCTCCCGGCAATCGATGAGTTTCTCACGCGCTTGGCGTCCGATATGGGGTGGAGCGAGGCCTCCACGCTGCGGCTGCGCGCCGCGGGCGAAGAGACGCTCGCCAGCCTGCAGGCGCGGGATGACGCCATTGATAGCTCAGTTCCGCCGCGGCTGATCATCAAGGCGCGGCCCCAGACAGGGCTGGTGGACCTGGAGTTTGTGGCCACCACACGACACGAAAATATCGAGGACCAGTTGGCGTATCTGACCGACGAGGGCGCGATACCAACGGCCGACGATCTCTCGCTCCGACTATTGCGACACCATTCCTCTGCCGTGCGCCACGAGAAGTTCTACGGCGTGGACATCGTCACCGTCCAGGTTGAAGGCAGCCCCTGATTCAACGTGGCCCTACTGGATAGCGGTGGGCTATGGAGCTGAGGGGAGTCGAACCCCTGACCTCCGCATTGCGAACGCGGCGCTCTCCCAACTGAGCTACAGCCCCATGAACAGTGATTCAATTGTAGCGCAGGCGATGGGGCTGTAGGTGAACGACTATCCGCGGTAACCGCCACCGCCACCGCCGGAACTGCCGCCGTCGCCCTCGGATTCCGCCTCTTCAGCGCTCGGGGGCTCATCTTCAGGGATCGGCTCCCACTTCACGAGCGTGACATCGTCGGTCACGTCATCAAAGACGGCCTGGACGCGCTGCCCGACGGCGAGCGAGCCCGGATCCTCCATGAGCTGCTCCTTCGGCACGAGGACGTTGCCCGTCATGCGCGCGCCCTCATCCAGCTGGATGGTGGCGTGGACGTAGGGGGCCTCTTCCGTGAAGGACGGGATGGAGGACTGGTAGACGGTAGTATAAGCGTAGACGCGGCCTTTGCCGCTGACCTTGGTCCAGACAAGCTTGTCCAGCGGGGACAGATCATAGGGGCAGACTTCCCGAGGGAAGAAGATGAACTTGTTGCAGACGGTGCAGTACTGCACCCACAACTCATGCTTCTTTGTGCCCTCCCAGAATGGTCGTGACACGTCCGGGTTGAGCGTGGCTCGCGGCAGCGGCTTGTTGTATTCGCTCGTCATGGCTTTGCGTTCCCTCAGCGAATCGTCGCCTCGACGTTCCTCTTCTTGTCTCTACAGTGTGTTCTCGGACCCGAGAACCAGCGTGCACATGCTGCTCGCTGTGCCGCCTCAACCATTCACCAGGCCGAGGTCGTTGCGCTCGATCTGTCTCACACCCGCCTTGCCCATGATCTGGCGGGCTGCCTCAACGACGTGGCGGAATCCGCCGGCCAGGCCGGGCTGTCCGCCGGACAACTGGCCGCCGTCCGTGTTGATGGGGAAGGTGCCGTTGTAGGTGGTGTCCGTCTCGGCAAAGAACGGTCCAATCTCACCCTTCGGTACGATTCCTGCGTCTTCCAGGCACACGGCATGGAGGATCGTGTATCAATCGTAGAATTCGGCGAATTGAATATCGCGCGGCGTGTAGCCGGACATGGCGAAAGCCGTCGGGGCAGAGCGCGCAACCGGCGTGACCGTGATGTCCGGGCGCTGCATCCCGCCGAAGTCGTCCAGCGCCGTTGCTCCGCCGAGCACGTAGACGGGTTTGGTCAAGCTTGCCCTGGCCCGCTCAGCGGTCGTGACGATGACGGCCGCCGCGCCCGCGCACGGCATCACGCACTCCAGCAGCCGCAGCGGGTAGTTCACATAGCGGGAATTGATGACATCGTCATGTGTGATTGGCTGGCCGTCGAATACGGCGTTCTCATTGCCCTGGGCATTGGCGCGTTCATTCGCGGCGACGTGCGCGAGTTGATCCTGCGTCGTGCCGTAGCGGTCCATATGGCGCGCGTAGATCTGGGCATAGCCGGTATTCGCGCCTGCGGCGGGGCCGTAGGGGAAATCAAACTCGGCGCCGGGCCCCGGGAATCCCTCGATGCCGCGTGGCAGGGCGGGATTCCGCTCCTGCGCGATGACCACCAATACGTAGTCTGCGAGGCCGTTCATAACGGCCATGGAAGCAAGAGTGACGCCCGTCGCTCCGCTCGCGCCCATCATGGATGAGCCGGTGCCGAAGCGGGGGCGGATGCCAAGGTATTCAGCGGCGAATCCCGGGAAGGTGTCGCCACCCTCCGTGATCAGACCATCAATCTGATCCCGTGTGATATGGGCGTCTTCCATGGCGAGACGCGCCGCCTGCGCCATCAGGCCGCCCACGCTCATGCCGGGAATCGTCCGGCGCGTCGGGAGTTCGCCGATACCGATGATTGCGGCCTCTCCTCGGAAACTCACGTCGCTGTCCTCCTGTTCGTGTCCGTCACGCTGATGGAATCAGTTATACCTGGGGTCATTCGCATACGGATTCTCGGCCGGCTCTGAATCAGATCCCGGCACTGCATCCTCTTCGATCCGCCGCCACTTGACGAGCGTCCACTCAGGAGTAACGTCCTCAAAGACGGCCTCAACACGCTGATTCACCGGGAGCAGCGCCGGATCCTCCCGGTACTCCTCAGGTGTGACGTCGGCCATGTTTCCGACCATCCGAACGCCCTCGTCCAGTTCGACGAGAACCTGCGCCTGGGGCATGAACTCACCGAAGGTCGGGACGGCAGGCTGATAGACCGTTGTGTATGAGTGGATGCGGCCCTTGCCGCTCGCTTTCGTCCAGATCAGGTCGTCGCCGTGACCCCAGCACGTGGGGCATGCCTCACGCGGGTAGAAGATGAAGTTGCTGCACCGCTTGCAGTGCTGGAGCCAAAGTTCATGGCGCTTTGTTCCGGCCCAGAAGGGCGCGGATATCTCCGGATTCAAATGCGGCCGTGGAACCGGCCTTCTGTATTCGCTCGTCATGGCTCTCTTACTCCCAGCGGCGACGTTCACCCGGCTCTTTTCTCTAGAGTGCGTTCTCGGACCCGAGAACCAGCGTGCACATGGTGCTCGCGGTGCCGCCTCAACCATTCACCAGGCCGAGGTCATTGCGGGCAATCTGTCTCACACCCGCCTTGCCCATGATCTGGCGCGCACCCTCAACAACGTGGCGGAAACCACCGGCGAGACCCGGCTGACCGCTGGAGAGCTGGCCGCCATCGGTATTGATTGGAAACTCGCCGTTGTAGCGCGTGTCCGTTGATTCAAAGAAGGGTCCGACCTCACCCTTGGGCATCAGTCCCGCATCTTCCAGGCACACGGCATGGAGGATGGTGTATCAATCGTAGAATTGGGCGAACTGCATGTCGCGCGGCGTGTAGCCGGACATGGTGATCGCCGTGGGGGCGGACCTCGCGACGGGAGTCTCTGTCAGCTTGTCCCGCGCCCAGCCCATGAGCGGATCGGTCGCGACGCCCGCGCCAAGCACGTACACCGGTCGATTCAGGCTGTGCCTGGCGCGCTCGGCGCTCGTTACGACGACAGCCGCCGCGCCGGCGCACGGCATCACGGTCTCAAGCAGCTTGATGGGATAGTTGATGAAGCGGGAGTTCATCACATCGTCATGCGTGATGGGCTGCCCCTGGAAGACGGAGTTGGGATTCTCCAGCGTGTTGAATCGCTCGTTGACGGCCATCTGGGCCATCTGCTCTTCCGTGGTGCCGTACTCTTCCATGTGACGGACGTACATCATGCCGTAGCCGGTATTCGCGCCGGCGGACATGCCGTACGGCTCTTCAAACTCTGATCTCACGCTGGGCGGCCCGCCGCCCGGCGCAGGAATGGCGGGGTTGCGCGCAGTGGCAATGACGACGAGCACATAGTTGGCGAGGCCGTTCTGGACGGCCATGGAGGCGAGGGTGACGCCCGTGGCCCCGCTCGCTCCCATCATGCTGGAGCCGGAGGCGAATCGCGGGCGGATGCCGAGGTATTCAGAGGCGAATCCGGGGTAGACCGTGCCGCCTTCCGTAACAAGCCCGTCAATGTCATCGAAACGAAGATGGGCGTCATGGATAGCGATACGGCCCACATCACCCATGAGTCCAACCATTGAGCGACCAAACGTTGAGCGGGTTGTGGGCAACTCGCCGATTCCGATGATCGCTGCTTCACCACGAAGACTCATACGCCACCTCACGAGGGTGATGCCCCTCTGCCCCGTCGTTATGCGGACACGTTACCACCGCGCAGTGCGGCTTGCAAGCACGTATACGGATTCGTTAGCGTATTTTTTCGCGGTACAGAGAGTGAAAGAGGGCTAGTGCCCCCGGGCGGTCGTTGTGATCAATTCAAGCACTTCACTGCTGGAAATCGAACCGATGAATTCGTTCGAGGATGCATCTCTAACCGGAATCACTGTTAGCGAATTATCGATCATCTGCTGCAGGGCGTCTTCGATCAGCTCGTCCTCGCCTACGGATGGGGTGTTCTCGCGCAGCACACGGCTCAGAGGCGTCTCGTCCCAGTCGGCGCGCGGAAGATAACGCAGCATGCTCAGCGATACGATGCCGGCCAGTTTCCCGTCATCGACAATCACGTAGTCGTGTTGCTCCGGCAACAGCCAGAACTCCGTGAACGCCTTTACGGTGGTCGACTGTTCCGCATAGTTGCGGGAGCGATCCAGGATGTCTCCCACCTTGATCCCCTCCAGCGCAAAGGGAACCATCGACGGCGGCAGGTGAAGGGCGTCAGTAAACTCACCCTCATAGCGAATCCTCTTAAGGGCGAAGCCGATGCCAAGTGGCGAGAGGAGCATGTATCCAAGCATGACGACCACAAGCAGGGAGAATATCGATTCGTCGATGGCGTCCGTCTGGAACAGCAGCAACAGCAGCGCAATCTCCGCCACGCCCTTTGCCATCAGGCCGGTTGAAATCGCGAATGGCTCTTTAAGCCGCACGATGTAGGTGCTCAGGAATGCTCCCGCGAATTTTCCGGCCAGCGGGATCAGGACCAACGCCGCGATCGTCGCGATTGGCAAGTCGAGGAAATCCATGCTCAGGTGCAGTCCTGCGGAGGCAAAGAAGAGCGGCACGAAGAAACCCTCTGCCGAGCTGTGAATGCCCGGCATGATGTCCCGTCGCACCTGGTACGGCAGCATGGAGAGGGCCGCGCCAAAGAGCAGCGCTCCGAGCGAGCCATGCAGTCCGACCTCCTCCGCGCCCACAACCACCAGAAAAAGTCCGCCAAGGAGCACTCCAAAAGAGAGCTGCGGCACGCGCAGGAAACGATGCAGGCCAACAATGATCCATGGAAGCACCTTGGTGGAGAACAGCCATGTCAGAACGGTGAATCCAAGGATTTGCCCGATGATGATCAGGGCGCTCATGGGATCCAGGCCCTCTTCCTCTCCGCCCGCGAAGAACTGTTCACTGATCGCAAACCCGACAACAAACAGCGCGATCAACTCAGCGATGACCACCGCGGTGAAAATCTGGACGCCCACCGGCTCCTTCAGCCGTCCCTCGTCCACAAGCACTTTCGCGACGAGTCCCAGGCTGGAGAGTGAGAGTATTCCGGCGAGTCCCAGCGCTTCGGCAAAGTTGAGGCCCAGGCCCAGGTCGAACAGGAAATCGGTGGTGACTGCGAGGGACACCAGGAGCGAAATAGCGACGGACAGGGTTGCGGCGATGAAGAGTCGGCCTCTGACGGAGGCGATGAATCCCCTGATGTCCAGTTCATCGATGCCGATAAGGAAGAAGAAGATGAAGATCCCGATGCTGAGGATGATCTCTATCTCAGCGCCCGGCTCCACGATTCCCAGCACCGGGCCAAGGAGAACCCCGGTGGTGGCATAGGCGATGATGGAATTCAGGCCGAAGCGCTTGAAGACGCCCTCAAGGAGTTTGGCGCCGACAATCATCAAGCCAAGCGCTAAAAGAGCTTCGTGGAGCTCCATTCAATCCGCCCCCGGTCACACGTGACCCGGGGCTGCCCTTCAGAAAAGGCGCATACTCCCCTTAGCCCATAGCCACGTGTCCCTACACCCACACACCGCGCTTATTCTAGCGCAGATGCCGCCGCGGATTCCTACTCTGTTGCGCCCTCGTTCTCCAGCGTGACCTGCCAGTTGATGCCGAAGCGATCCGTGCAGGAGCCAAAGTAGTCGCCCCAGAACATGTCCTGGAGCTCCATCGTCACCTCGCCTCCCTCGCAGAGCGCGGCAAACACGCGGTCCGCCTCATCGCGAGAGGGCGGCCTGTAGCTGACGGAGTAGTTGGAGCCGACGGTCAGGGGCGGCCCGAACCCGGGCGGCACGTCGCTCCCCATGAGGACGCCGTTCCCGATGGGCAGCGAGACGTGCATCACCTTGTCGCCCCACCCCTCCGGAATCGGCATGTTATCGTCCGGCGGCATGTCCGCGAACGACATGATGGTGGAGAACTCGCCCCCAAACACGGATCGATAGAACTCAAACGCCTCCTGGCACTCCCCCTCCACAAAATTCAGATAGATAGACAGGCTGGGCAGCTCTTGTTGTTGACTGGTCATGGTTGTGTGGGTTCCTTTCTTACGTGCTAGTCGAATCCGTTGTCTCGTTTGAATTCGTCGAAGTCAGTGTACACAGACAAGAAGAGCGGGGAGCCGGTGAACGACAAGGGCGATACGGGGCCCGTAATCATAAAGGGGTATTTAGAGGGCTGCACTGCTCTTGGATGGACGAACGATCTATAAAGCTCTATGGCCTCTGGTTCTCCGATTGTTTCATTCAAGCGAATTCTCTCCGTGCCTGAAGTGAGTCCAAAACCAAACGCTCGGATGCTAAGTTGGGAGTAGATTCCACGCCTCAGAGAGTTGATTTCTTGAGTAATAAAAGTCCATCCTAGTCCATATTTCCTAGTTTCCCGAACATAATCGACAAGGCGACGCGATAGGCTCGCTATTTCATCTTCCTCCGCAGTCTCCGGGGCAAAGCGTTGTGCTTCATCAAAAACTACCATCGTGTTCAGACTCTCGCCTTGCTGAAATTTTTGCCTCGCGACGCTCTCAAGCATACTGCATACCCGTCGAAGGATATGTGCCTTTACGCTGGCGCTCTCAAGGATCGTTGCGGGAGAATCTTCACCTTCTTGACCTTCACCGCCTGAGACATCCAATATCACAAACGGTCTGGCAGTGTCTGATGGCTCTAGTAGCGTCTGAAGTACGCCCCAAATATGCGTCCGTGATTCGCCACCCGGACCGTGTCGCGTGAATAGAGAATGCAGCGGCTGAAAAATCGAGAGTACAGACTCAAATTCCTCACTATTATTGAGTATAGCTTGTAAATTCTCTTTCAGCCTCTCCCGGTATGGTTTCCCAGAGTAGATTCTTTCTAATGCTCTGTGATCATCCTCAATTTCTCCAAGAACCGTCCTCAATAGTTCAGCAGAATCACTATCTGTCCAACCAGTTTGTGCGGCCAGAACGCGTTCAAACTCAGCAACGGCCGATCCTCTCTGATCTGGACCTCTGATTCCTAAGTGATCTCGGAAGAATCTGGTACTTTCTAGGAGGCTGGCTAGAAATGGCGCGTCTTGGGGCAGTCTAAGGTTCCGCGTTAAAGAAAGTACTTGTACTTCTCTGCCATTTGAACGCATCCAATCCTGCAAGCCGAAAGGTAATTCATGCTCAGTGGCGAATTGGCCTTGAGGATCAATTACGAATATGGACATAGCTGTCCTCAAAGCATATGCGCCCAAGAGATACGTAGCAAAACCAGTCTTGCCACTGCCAGTCATTCCGAAGATTCCAGTATGGTAAGATTCTCCTGCTCCTCCTTCACTCGGTGAGCCAAAATGCCGCACAAACATGGGCAGCAGCACATCCTCCATCCCATGGATTTTTCCTAATGCAATGGTCTTACCTTCATGCTTACGAAGAAGTTGCTTGAGATATTCGTCGGTAATACGGCGTACCCTGGCACCGGTTGTTGGGGACATTCCGAGCGATGCAGCGCTTTCATTAGGCGGATCGCCTTCGCTTGGGTTCTCCGTCTGCGCCTCATACA
>DAOUKW010000066.1:0-4757 GCA_034420915.1 Dehalococcoidia bacterium | reverse complement strand
TCAGAAGCCCGCATCGCGATATCTTTCCGCATTCGGTCCCGTTCAGTCGCCATTCACGTACCCCTATGTGATGTTCATGTGCATGTCGTCACCCAATACGATACGCCGATGCGCCGGTTGGGACACGTTTTCAGCCGAGAGGAATCTATTGGGTCGCGGATGGAGCTAGCCGCCGCAGAGGCGGTCAAGCGTCGCAGTCCCTGCAAGTGTGTCTATTTGCCGCCCCAGGTCACATGGGGTCTCGCCCGTCGTGGTCATGGCATTGATGTCCGCGCCACGATCCAGCAACAGGCCAATTACTGCGGGATCTCTGTTGAACACCGCTATATGGAGAGGTGTCACGCCGCGCAATGTCCGGTAGTCCGTCAACGTAATGCTGCTCGTAGTCTCAATGGGAGTTCCTTCATCCAGCAGCGCGGCAACATCGTCCGCAGAGCCTTTGCCCGCCGCCCAGTGAATTGGGCTCTCCGCAAGGCCCGCAAGGCGAACGGGACCTGGCGTCGGTGTTATCTCAGGCGTTTCCTCTCTATTCCGATCGTCTCTATTCGGATTGGTGCACAGGCGTTCAAGGATTTCAGGCTCCGTGATCGTATCGAATGACCGCGCCGAGCGGCAGGGAGTCGCGATGCCGTAGTGCTCCGCGAACGGGTCAGCTCCTCGATCCAGTAGAAGCGTGACAATGCCCAGGTTGAGATTCTCGGCAAGGATGGCGGTCTTCAGGGGTGTGGTTCCGTTCGTATCCTGCGCCTCGATGTTTGCGCCGCTGTCCAGGTACAACTCGATTAATTCGCGATCCCCGCTCCCTACTACTGCGTGCAATGGTGTCCAGCCAATGCTCGGCGCCCCCGCATTGACGTCTGCGCCATGCTCAAGGAGCAGGCGGGCGATTTCCGGTGAACCAACCGCGATCAGCAGGGGGTCACCGTTTCGGTCGGTCTCATTTGGATCCGCCCCGTACTCGAGCAAAAGGGCCACAATTTCGGGATCCCCCATATCTTGTTCCCCATCGACAATTATCCCCGGCGTGGCGAAATTCCGGAGGGTGCGACCTCCCGGATCTGCCCCGCGTTCGAGGAGCAGCCGCGCAACGCCAAGTCCGTCATTGATGAAAATCTGGCGCGTTGTCAGAGACTCATACAGAGGCGTTTCACCATCATCGTTGGTCGCATTGATGTCCGCCCCGCGATCCAGGAGCAATTCAATGATTTCAATCTCACCGTGCGCGGCGGCGCGGTGGAGAGGCGTGTTCCCGCGGTTGTCCTTTATCTCCGTATCCGCTCCGCCATCCAGCAGGAGATCAACCTTTGCCGTGTCGTCGCTAAACCAGGCCGCCTCATGGAGCGGGGTTTCCCCATCGTCATTGACCGCGTTGACGTCAGCCCCGCCCTCTACGAGCACTCTCACAAGCTCTGCGTCCGTATCCTCTCCCATCGCAACGTGGAGCGGCGTGCTCCCAAACTCGTTCCTGACATTGGGGTCCGCTCCGCCCTCCAGCGCCCGCTCCACAGAAGATGGGGAGCTGTTGTTCTCAGCCGCCTGGTGCAGGTCCGTGGACCCGCACCCCACAACGGCGACCACCAGAAGAGCCGGCGTCAGCGGCCATGCACGATAAGCTGTGAACATCACTCAATTGACCTCAACGCCGATACTGTACACCCCCGTCTCCCTGACCCGGGCACGCCGTCCCCAATACGGTGTGGCGAGAGGACACGGTCAGGGGCAACAGGAGGAAAGAACGGCTAGCCGCCGCAGAGGCGGTCAAGCACAGCGGTGCCCGCAAGTCTGTCTATCTGCCGCCCCAGGTCACATGGGGTCTCGCCCGTCGTGGTCATGGCATTGATGTCCGCGCCGCGATCCAGCAGGAGATCGATCACCGCCGTATCCGGGTTGAACACCGCAACATGCAGCGGCCTCACGCCGTCCAGCGCTCGCCCGTCAGTGAGGGTGGCTTGGCTCCAGTCGCCAATGGGCCATCCCTCGTCCAACAGGATTGCCATGTCATCCGGTGAGCCTGAGAGCGCAACCACGAAGATGGGGGAGTCGGGCATTCCGAGAATCCCGAAGGGTAATGGCGTCGCCGTTGGAGTGGGAGGAGATTGTTCCTGAACATCTGCGCATAGCCGTTCCAACACAGCGGTGCCCGCGAACGCCTCCGCTGATCGGGCGGATCGGCAGGTCGGCCGTCCAACCGTCGGATCCGCGCCGCGACTAAGCAGCAGTTCAGCCGTTTCCACGTCCCTGTCGACGACCGCGAGAGACAGTGGGGTATGACGGTTATTGTCCGTTGTCACCACGTTCACATCGGCTCCGCTGTCCAGGAGAAGCGTCAGAATCGCTCTGTCCCCGACGGACGCGGCGATATGCATCGGTGTCCACGCAATATAGGTATCGGCGGCGTTGAGGTCTGCGCCGTGCTCGATAAGCATCGCAGCAACGTCAACTGAACCTTTGGTGACGGCAGCGTGCAGGTGGGTTCTGCCGTCATCACCCATTATCAGATTCACATCGGGTTCGTACTCCAGCAACAGAGCCACCATCTCCGCGTCATCCGCTTCGATTGCCCACCACAGGGGAGCCCCGCTCGGATCGGCCCCGCGCTCCAGCAGCATTCTCGGTATGGTCGGGCCATTTTCCGTGAAGTCGGTCAAGGACTCATACAGCGGCGTGAATCCGCTGTCGTCTCGGGCGTCAATATCCGTCCCATGATCCAGCAGTAGCTCAATGTTCTCGTGTTTGGCAACCAGCACGGCGGCGTAGAGTGGCGTCCATCCCAGGTTGCCGCGTGCATCGATCTCCGCGCCCGCGTCAATGAGAAGCTGCAGAACGAACGGGTCTTCGGAGTACAACGCGGCCATGACAAGCGGCGTGTCCCCATCCTGATCCACTGCGTTGACGTCCGCGCCGCCCTCGATGAGTACCTGGACCAATTCCGTATCAGCGTTTTCCCAAATTGCGACGTGAAGAGGTGTTCGCCCGAACTCGTCCCTGGCATTGGGGTCCGCGCCTCCGTCCAAAGCCCTCCGGACAGAAGACGGGGAGCTGTTGTTCTCAGCCGCGCGGTGCAGGTCTGTCGCACAGGCGCCTGTGAGCATGAGTGTAAGTCCCATGACGACAAGTGCTGCCAGCAACAGCAGCGGGAGACCGAAACGCAGAGTAAACATGACATAAGCCCCGTGCGCCCATACGATACACCGTTTGCAGGAAACGACTGTGCCGTCGCCCTGCTACCGTTGTGTACGTGAGTATGAATGACGCGGCCAGCGAGATAGACACAACAGCAGCCATGCCCCTGCTGCAACAGTGGGCCGGGCTGCTCGGCGCGCCACTGACCGAACGGCAGATCGCCGCCTTCCAGATCTATCGAGACGAGCTGCTGGCCTGGAACTCCTCACGCGCCAACCTGACCGCGATCACCGATCCCGCCGAGGTTGAATCACGCCTGTTTCTCGAAAGCCTCTGGTGCGCGGCCGCTTTGCCGTCCACGGACGGGGTTCGCCTCATAGACATCGGCTCCGGCGGCGGTTTTCCCGGCCTGCCGCTCGCCATCACCTTCCCGGGGCTGAGCGTCACGCTGCTCGACTCCACCCACAAGAAGGTGGAGTTCCTTGAACACACCATCGCCCGCCTTGAACTGCCGAATGCCCACGCCATTCATGGCCGCGCCGAGGACATCGCTCGTGACTCTGGGCATCGAGAAACCTACGACGCCACCACGGCCCGCGCCCTTGCGCCGCTCCCCGTGCTCGTTGAGCTCTGCTTGCCGTTCGTGAGAGTCGGCGGCGCTCTCATCGCGCCAAAGGGGATCGACGCCGAACAGGAAATCGCCGACGCATCCCATGCCCTCTCGGCGCTTGGCGGAGAGATGGAAGAAATCATCCTGCCGCAGCCTGACTCTCCAATCTCTGCCGACCACAGGCTCGTGGTCATCCGCAAGGTTGCGCCAACACCGGAGACGTATCCACGCCGCGCAGGCGTGCCAACGCGCAGGCCGCTCTAGGAACTGTGTCCTCCTCACCCGCCTCTCAGATAATCGGCCTGCGCCGCCGCATCCTCCATCCGGCCACGCTCATCTCGTTCGGCGTCGCCGTCCTCCTGTTGATCGCGTTGGCGCGAGGTCTGGACGTCAGTTTCGCGGACATGGCCCGCGCGATTGGGAATGCCAACCCGCTGCTCATCGCCGCCGGCGTTGTTGCGTATTATGTCAATTTTCCGATAAGAGGCATCCGGTGGCGGCTCCTCATCGAGAACGCGCAGACGGAGACCGACGATTCCGTCCCGCTGCTATCCGCGCGCGCCTTCTCTGAAATCATCCTGCTCGGCTGGTTCATGAATGCCGTCGCATGGCTCCGCATGGGGGACCCGTACCGCGCGTACCTCGTCTCTCGCCAGCACGACGACCACTCCTATCCCCGGATTCTCGGCACTGTCCTTGCAGAGCGCGTCCTGGACGTTGTGACGTTCGCCGCCATCCTTCTGCCCATCGGCGCTCTCCTCTGGGTGGATGCGCGAGGCGCAACTGCGGCCATCATTGGCCTCACCGTCATCGTTGGAGGAGGAGGCATCTTCCTGGTGATCGGCATGGCGCTCTTTGGGCAGCGCGTCACCGCGCGGCTGCCGAGGGGAATTCGAGATTGGCTGGAGCGGCTTCGCGTCGGCGCTCTACTCAGCCTCAGAGGAAGGCTCTGGCCCGTCACCATCCTCAGTATCGGCGGGTGGGCGGCGGAGGCTGTGCGTCTCGCGCTGGTTGCGTGGGCGCT
>DAOUKW010000065.1:0-4966 GCA_034420915.1 Dehalococcoidia bacterium | reverse complement strand
TCGCCCCGGGCCGCCATGGCTGCAATAGCCAGAGTCATTACGATGCGGTGATCCCCGTGGCTGCGAACGACCGCCCCCGCCGGTCGTTGACCGCCGTAGATTACCATTCCGTCTGGCATTTCCTCAACCCGCGCGCCCATTTTTCCGAGCTCTCCGGACGTGGTGGCGATGCGGTCTGTCTCCTTGACACGGAGTTCGGCTGCGTCCCGAAATCGGCTGACGCCGTTGGCGTGCATGGCAGCGACGGTCAACACGGGGAGTTCATCAATCAGGCGCGGAATGATCGCCCCGCCCACCTCAACAGGGCGCAGGTCGCTGGATTCGACGGTGATGTCGGCAATTGGCTCGCCGCCAACCTCCTTCTCATTGGAGATGGTCATAGTCGCGCCCATCTCCTGGAGGACATCCAGTATGCCGGTGCGAGTGGGGTTGATGCCGACGGCGCGTATCGTGATCCGGGCATTGGGATGAACGAGGCCCGCGACGAGCCACGGCGCGGCGGAACTGATGTCACCGGGGACGATGACATCCGTGGCCGTCATTTCAGATTGTTCGATTTCGATCGTGCTACCCTCGCTCCTGATCCGCGCGCCCATGGCGGATACCATGCGCTCCGTGTGGTCGCGGGACGGCGCGGGTTCGATAACGGTCGTTTTGCCGGACGCGGAGAGGCCGGCGATGAGCAGGCACGATTTGAGCTGGGCGCTGGCGACGGGCATTTCATACGTGAAGCCTGTTAGGTCGGAACCACGTACGGTGAGCGGCGCAAGCGCGCCATCCTGCCGACCCCATATCTGCGCTCCCATGGCTCTCAACGGCTCCACGACGCGTGCCATGGGCCTGCCGCGCAAGGATCTGTCTCCGTTCATGACGGCAGTGAGGGGAGCGCCGGCAAGGAGGCCGAGCATGAGCCGCATCGTTGTGCCGCTGTTGCGGGCGTTGAGGATGCGGTCAGGCTCTGTTAGGCCCTGCACGCCGTTGGAGCGGACGCGGAAGGTGGAAGAGTGGCCGTCCGGCGAGCGTTCAAGCTCCGTGACGCGGACGCCAAGCGCGCGGACGATTGCCAAAGAGGCGAGGGTGTCCGCGCCGCGCGGGAATCGCGTGACGGTGGCCTCGCCTTTGGCGGCGGCGTTCAGGATGAGGGAACGGTGACCGATGGACTTGTCGCCGGGCGACTCGATATCGAGTTCAAGACGTGGCGGAGCGGTGAGGCGAACGGTGTCCATGGCGCGCTTTTCTTATCGGCGGCCACGGCGGAAGCGGCCGGCGATGCGGGCGAGGCGTTCGCCGCCGAACACGCCGATGGCGCTCTCACTCGCGGTCGGCACTTCGTCATAGAGTCGATCCTGTTCCGTCTCGCCGACCCGACCTCGCAACCAGGCATCGCGGGCGTTGTACGCCTCCTGGAGAGCCTCTTGCAAGGCGTCGCCGCCCTCGGCCACAAGCTTGCGCATCTCCTGGAGCTGTTCGACGTACGTGTCGATCCAGTGGAGGATGAAGTCCTTGTTGGTGGCAAAGATGGAGTGGTGCATGTCAACCGAGCCGGAGGCGAGTCGTGAGACATCGCGGAAGCTGCCCGCGGCCATACGCGCCATTTCACGCCAACTCGGTGAGGAGACGGCGGTTCGCATGAGGTTGATGGACAGCGCGATCGGCAGGTGGCTGATGGCGGCAACGAGGCTGTCATGCTCAACGGAGTCGGCGAAGTACGGCTCGCCGCCGAGCGTCTTGATGAGGTTGACCGTGGTGTCAATGGACTTGGGCTGCGTGCGCGGGAGCGGGATGACCGCCCACGTCGCGCCCTGGAACATGCCGGACTGCGCCCCCTCGATGCCGGGAGTCTCGACGCCCGCCATGGGGTGGCCGCCGACAAAATCGACGCTGTGCGGCAGGATTTCCTCCGCCCACTGGAGCACGGTCATCTTGGTGGACGCCGTGTCCGTGACGATTGCGCCGTCGGAGAGATTGGGGCTGATGACGGTGAACACTTCGCGGACGGCGGTGACGGGGACGGCGACGACGACGATCGACGCGTCCTCAACGGCACCGGGGAGTGTATAGGCCACCTCATCCACCGCGCCGCGTCTGCGCGCCAGGCCGGCGGTCTCCGGATCCTTGTCATGGCCGATGATGTCCACGCCCTTGAACGATCCGCGCATGTCCATGCCGATGGACGCGCCGATCTGTCCAAGCCCGATGATGGCTATTCGATGCCGTTCCGTTGTCATGACCGCTCCTCTCGCGAATCGCGACCCTACAGCAGATCCTGTCCGATCAACGCCCGCCCTATGAGTTGTACGGGCGGGATGAGGATGCTGCGCAGGATTCCCACATTCAGGATAAGGTCAATGCCAATTATTCCAAAGAGGACGGTGGGCGCGTAGGGTTGGAATCGGAGCATCAGTCGCGCGATTTCCCGCGGAGCGATGCCGAAAGCGACCTGTGAGCCGTCAAGCGGAAAGAGTGGAATCAGGTTGAAAACACCCAGCAAGAGGTTGTAGACGACGATGTACGTGAGCGCCGTGCCAAGCCATGCGGCAATGGAAAGATCGGGATTAGACAGGATGATACCGGTGGAGGGGTCCACACTGTAGAGCCGCATGAGGATGCCAAAGGCGGCGGCAGTGATGAAGTTGGAGGCGGGCCCCGCGAAACTCACGTATGCAACCGAGCGCCGCCCGCCGCGCAGCATGGCTGAGTTGACGGGCACCGGCCTTCCCCATCCGAAACCGACGACGAGAAACACGAACGTCCCCGCCGGATCAAGGTGCTTGAGGGGGTTGAGCGTCACACGCCCCATCTCTCGCGCCGTCTGGTCGCCGAGTCGGCTTGCTACCCACGCATGGCCGAATTCGTGGACGCTGAGCGCGATGAGCAGGCCCGCTCCGAGCGCGGTCATGATGAACGGCGCGACGCGCAGGGCGGCGGCGGGGTCCTGTCGAATGAGGTCGATGAGAAAGAAGAGCATAGCGGTTTGGGGTTAAGTATAGGGAGGTGAGGGAGGAGTACGGGTAGTTGGTTATGGTTTGGTCGCGATCCAAGGGTTGATGATTTCGACGCCGACGCCTTCAAAATGCCTAACGTCCCTGGTGGCGACTGCGGCTTGCTGAGAGAGGGCGATGGCGGCGATCAGGGAATCCTTGAGCGGAACGGGCCTTCCGGCGCGCTGGCGTCGCGCAGCCAAGGAAGCATGCTCACGCGCGGCTTCCCTGTCAAAGACAAGGACGCGATCATGAAAATACTGCTCAATCATTCCTTGAACAGCCGTGGCAGTCTGTTCCCTCCTCCGCCCTGCCGGCATGATGGCCACCCCAAACCACAGCTCGGCCTCCGTGATGGTGGTCATATACAGATCGTCTTGCATTTGGGAGTTTGCCCATTCCACAACAAGCTGCTCGCGGACAGGCTTCATTAATTCGGAGATGACATTTGTGTCGAGGATAATCACTGACACGAACTCATCCGAGTTTTGGCGGGTCACCGATAGGTTCGTCAGGCGGGAGTTCAAGTTCAACGCCGCCCAGCGGTTCAAAGAGTTTCCTGATTCCCTCTACAAGCTCTTTCCCCGTCTTCGGTGGCTCCTCAAGCGCTGTGGTCAAGATAACCTCGGCCTCTTCTTCGACTGTGCGCCCGTTACGGGCAGCACGCGCGCGCAGACGATGCTCAATGTCGTCATTCAAGTTATGGGCATGTTCTACGAGCATGTCGTCGGACCTCTCCAATTCACGGATGTATCGCTTTGCGCCGATGCGCAGGAGATAGGAAACGGTCATGTCCAATTTGTCAGCAACGACCCTGAGCCGTTCGTGTTCGTCGGCAGTTATCCGGATAGTGATGCTCTTCCCTTTGACCGTCATCACCCCTCCTAGAAGGATAAGATGCGTACTTCATCATTCCACTAAATTGCCACACTATCTCATTATGGCACTCAACTGAACGATTGTGGTTATTGTCGCCATTACGCACAGCGGACGCCCATAACGCGGCTATCGCGAAACCTTGACACTCGCGCCGCGTCGCGTCCACACTCGCGTTGTCTGTCGCAGGCGTTTGCAGGCCGGTGACGACGAATATGCGGCATCGCAGCCGTACAGAGGGAATCCGGGGAGGGAAGGACGATGGCCGATTACGAGAACATCATCTATGAGACAAAGGACGCCGCCGAGGGCAAGGTCGCGTATATCACGCTGAACAGGCCGGAACGCCTGAACGCGCTGAGCCGGCCCCTGCTCGCCGAGCTTGAGCAGGCGCTGGACGAGGGCGCGACGGACGACGACGTTCGTTGCATCGTCATCAAGGGCGCAGGACGCGGCTTCTCCGCAGGCTACGACATGAACGTTCAGACGACGGGGCGGGGCGGTCCCCGCCCGGCGCTTGATTCAGTCCTGGAGGACGGCCCGGCGAACATGTATCGCCGCGCCATCTGGAACAACCCCAAGCCGATCATTGCGCAGGTGCATTCGTTCACACTGGCGGGCGGCGGACAGCTTGCCTGCCACTGCGACATTACCATCGCGGCGGATAACGCGCTGTTCGGTTATCCGCCCGTCCGCTACGCCAGCATGATGATGCCGATGGTATGGCCGGAGCTGGTCGGCATGAAGAAGGCGAAGCTGATGGCGTTCACGGGCTCCATGATCACGGCGGACGACGCGCTGCGGCATGGGCTGGTCAGCGACGTTGTTCCGACGGACGAGCTTGAGGAGCGCGTGTGGCAGTTGGCGAACACCATCTCCAAGCTGCCGCCGGCGTCCACGAAACTGAACAAGAAGGCCATCAACTACTACTACGACCGGCAGGGCCTGTTCGAGGCGATGGAATTCGCGTCGATGTACACGTCCATCTCCTACGCGTCGTCGCCGGAGGAGCTGCCGCGCGGCCTGCAGGACGTGAACCGCATAACGGCAGAGCAGGGGATGCGCGCGGGCTTCCAGTACATGAACGATCGGTTCATCGAGGAGGACAA
>DAOUKW010000064.1:0-18542 GCA_034420915.1 Dehalococcoidia bacterium | reverse complement strand
GCTGCTCAGCGAGGGTCAGCGCGTTGAGGGTATGTACCTGCATATGGATCGGCGCGATCTGGTGAGCTATCAGCAGCATTGCGTAGGCTCGGGCGGCTGTCGCGCGCTCCGCTTCAAGATAGGCGCGGAGTCGGATATCGCGTGGTGTCGGTCGCGTCGTCTCCGGGCTCGTGCCGGAACTGTCTCCGACTGTTGTCAGATCCACTTGCTCCTGGGATCCGGGCTCCAATTCTAATGTGGTGACCTGCTGATCCGGGTCAGCCTGGCGAAGAGTTTCATCGTCTTGTGTGTATCCCGCCTCCACGCGCGCGAATTCAATATTCTTGAGTACGTCACGGCTGAGTTCCTCCGCCTTTTGCTGGTCGCCGCTCTCTGCGACGGCGGCGAGCTCCAGCGTGCGTCGTTCAATGAGTTCCAGGTGATAGATGGCCCGACTCTCGTCCGAGAACGTGATTGCGAGCCGCGCGTGCTCTGTGGCGCGCTTCACGGGATAGAGCGGGCTATCGGGCAGTGCGTCCGTGGAGGCGTACGCCGCGCCCGTACTGAGGATGGCGAAAAACGCCATTGTGGCGAATCCGACGACCCAGACGCGCGACCAGCCGGAGGCGCGGCTGCTCCACCATTCGCGGATTGAGAATCGCCCGGATGCTGTGCGCCGATTTGTGGAAAGGTGGTGCCGCACTGCGCCCTCAAAGCGTGTGTGCGCCATGCGCCGGGACGTGTCATCACGGGTTGGAGCAACACCGGCCAGTGCCATGGCGGCGGTCAGCAGGGGACGCAGCTCGTCCGCAATGTCCGGATGACGACTCAGGCAGTCGTCAATGGACTCACCGTGTCGGAGCGCCTCCAGGCACTCATTCACGATATCCGAAAGGGCAGGGTTGTCAGGCGGCAGTGATGTCATGACGTTGCACCGCCCTCAGCATTCTTCGGCAGCATGAGCCGGCGCAAGGCTCGAATCGCGCTGTGCTGCAACGCCTTTACTGCGCCTTCGTTGCGGTTCATCACGTGAGCCGTCTCAGCGATTGACAAGTCCGAGCCGAATCTGAGAGATATCACCTGCCGCTGCAGATCCGTCAGGCCGGCCATCGCCACGCGCAATTCCTGCAGGTCTGAGAATGTGTCCACCCTGTCCTGTGGGTCCCGGTCGCGAGAGGGAAGAGGCGGCGCATCATCAAGCGGCGTCGCCGTTCGGAGTCGGCTGCGGCGGTAGTGGTCAATGACGCGGTTGTGCGCGATGCGCATGAGCCACGCCGAGAACGGCACGGCCCTCCATTTGAATGAGCCGATGGCCTCTAACATACGAATGAACACATCCTCCGTGATGTCCTCCGCGTCCGCGTCGCTGTCTACGCGATAGGCGACGTATCGAAAGACCCTGTCGGAATAGATTTCATAGAGTTGACCAAACGCCGCCGCCTCCCCGTTCTGCGCCTGCTGCACAATGGCTGCGATGTCATCATCAGTCAGTGATGCTTCCGTCCCCGAGTGAATGCGTGCTGGCTCCTGGTTCATTCACTACATCCAGATAACGTTTGGGTTCCTCTCAGGGTTAGCTGTCCGTTGGCGGCGGTTTCACTTTATCCTTTTTGCAGACGACGAGAGATCAATGATAGACAACGACGCGTTTGACGCGATGCCCTGGCTGCTTCGTCCCATGCATGAGGGCGACATCACTCAGGCCGTCCAGATAGACCGTGACGCATTTCCGGAGAACAGGTACGCGCCGCCGTTCCGTCGCGATCTGCGTGAACGGAAGTATGCACATTATCTGGTCGCGGTTGCCCATGATGCGCCCTATAACGATTATGCCCTCAAGAACGATCTTCCACCTACTGACAAACCGGGAGGAAACGGGCGGAGACGCGGCGGACGGATCACGAGCACTGTCAAGCGGCTCCTCGGGGTCAGTACGGACGCGCCGCCGCCAACCGAGGAGTTGATTGCCGGGTATCTCGGCCTGTGGGCCGTCATTGACGAGGGCCATGTCACAAGCGTAGGTGTGCGCAAGTCGCATCGAGGACAGGGGATCGGCGAACTGCTCATCATCGGCGCGGTGGAGGCGAGCAAGCTGCTCAATTGCCGCGCCGTGACGCTGGAGGTTCGGGTATCCAACGAAATCGCCCAGAACCTCTATAAGAAATACGGCTTCAAGGTTGTTGGCCGCCGCAAGCGCTACTACTCGGACAACGGCGAGGATGCCTACGTCATGACGACAGACCCGATCGACACACCGCAATTCTCCGGGCTATTTGAGGATCTCACGTACAAGCATTCAGATCGTTGGGGCGCAACATTCCGCACGTACGGGATGGAAGACGAGGACGATTAATCCGCCTGCCCTTGCTCACCCTTCCGCCGTCGGGGGCGGCGCGTATCCCACAAGCTCCACGTAGGCAGAACCGCCAATAGGCTCGCCGCGGAAAGTGATGTCCGTTGCCGTCAGGCCCTCCCAGTAGATGGTGTTCGGCGGAAAGGCGAGCGTGAATTCCTGGTCATCCAGCAGAGGCGTCAGCGTCATGGAGATTTCGTGCCCCGGGATTGTAATACGCCATCCGGCAGGGTATTCCCCGCCAGTGTGCGGACTTGTCCATGTGCCAAGAACTTCGATCGTGATGTCCTCGCCGTCAATGTGCGTTGTCTCGCCGGACGGATCGACCAACGTGCTGTACGTGATGACCTGACCGTCCGATTCACGGGCCTCGGCCACCATCAACTCATAGTTGTTGTCCGTGGAGACGGCGAACCACTGCCAGCCGCTCGGATATCCGCTGACGACAAAGTCGCCCCATTGGTGGTCCATCCAGGCTTCGCCGGTGACGACCAACTCCTGCCCATCGACCGCGAGCGTGCCGCGCAGGTCCATATCCGTCCAGCTGTAGTAATAGGTCCAACCGTTCAGCGCCTCCAAATAGCCGGTTTCGTTATGGAGAACGGCGGGCTTGGTTGTCTCCACGGTGAGATTGAATCCAAAAGTGTCCGTCGTTGCGGCGAATGAGTGTATCCCGTCGTCGCCGCTGAGCGTCCAGCCCCCCACAGAGAAATCGAATCCCGTCGCCGGTTGTGCCTGTACGCCCACCCCGAAACGCACTGACTGTTCCCTGAGCCCCTCTCCGACATCAAAGACAGACGTGTGGGACATGTAGCCCGCCTCGTCGTTTTCAGGGTTCGTCACCTTGAATATGACGAAATGGAATCCATAGTCATTGCCATCCTCGTCCTGCATGATCCCGCTGTAGTACCACCACTCCACAGGGTCGGTGTGGGGAGCCTCATCCGCGGGCAGACTGATTGGGCGGGGCGTGTGGACAGCCGCTGGACTTGGGATTGCGGTTGGAACGGGTGTTGCCGTTGGCGTGCTTGTGGAAGCAGGTTCGGGCGTAGGAGTTGGAGTTGGCTCGCCTGCGCAAGCCGCTGCCAGCACGGCGGCAATGACCATGCCGAGAAGGGCCGCGTGTCGCAACGGGGCCAATAAAGGTCGCTGGAGAATCTGGGAGAGAGTCGGAGCGTGCATGTGCTTTCAATTGTACGGTCGGACTCCCTCCGCGACATACGATATAGTTAAGAAGTCCATGCCATGTGAGGAGCGCCGTGTGTGCCTCCCGGAATGGACAGGGTAGGACGAGCGGAAGAAACGGGATTGGACGGACTCACAGAATGAGCGCAATGCACGTACTGACTCTCACCCCAACGGGCCCCATGATTACCGCGCCCTCAGGCGCCGAGGCGGCGGCCCGATTCTTCCGCGGACTTGGAGACCCAACGAGGCTCCGAATCCTCCACATCCTGCTGGAGTCGGAGCGCAGCGTCTCGGAACTTGTGGAAATGCTGGGAGCGCCGCAGGGCCGCGTTTCCAGTCACCTTTCCTGCCTCCGCTGGTGTGGTTTCGTTGACGCGGACCGGCGTGGCCGCAACGTCTTCTATTCGGTAACGGATCAGCGTGTGAGAGATATCCTGGCTCTCGGTGACGCTATGCTCATGGAAACCACAGAGCGCCTGATGTCCTGCACCGTTATTGACCAGGAGACCGTAAACGCCTAGGAAAGCGGCCTCGACCTCATACGAGCACCGTCGGCACAAGCCGACAGAGATAATGTTGCCCCCGTATACTCTTGGTATATGAGGGCCGGATAATGTTCAACCTACCCTTTGCCTTTGCATTCAGCGCCGGTTTTGTCGCGCTGGCCAGCCCATGCGGCGTGGCGATGCTGCCCGCCTACATCGGTTATTACATCGGTTCCCGCGAGGAGGGCTACGAAGAACGGCCCATTGCGTTGCGCCTAGGGCAGGCAATGCTTGTCGGAGGCACGGCGGCGCTCGCGTTCCTGTTTTTGTTCGGCACGTTTGGCGTCGTGTGGAGCGCCGTGGGAACTGTCTTGCGCGACGTCATTCCCTATATCGCAATCATCGTCGGCGCCGCGCTTGTGCTGTTGGGCGCGTACATGATCGTGTTCATGCTGGTCAACAAGCGCTCCATCTCGCTCATTCCGACCATCGGCGTCAATTGGGGCACGGGGAGCCGGGGACTGACGTCCGTTTTCCTGTTCGGACTGGCGTACGCGCTGGCCACGCTAAGCTGCACGTTCCCCATCTTTCTGGCCATTCTCGCGCAGGGGCAGGTCATCGGCGGCTATGCCGCATTCATCATGTTTCTGATTTACGGCGCGGGGATGGGCGTGGGCCTGATTGGGTTGACACTGGGGGCGGCGATCTTCAAGGACCTAATCCGCGTTGTAATTCGGCAGGCGATGCCGATTGTGGAGTGGGCCAGCCCGGTCATGCTCATCGGAGCCGGCGCTTACATCACCTACTATTGGTGGGTCAACTGGTTCGCATTCAACGCGGATCTTTAGCGCCGCTTACCCGTGGTTGTGAGAGTCTCCATTGGCAGCGCACGCGGCGCTTCCGGCAGCAGGTAATGGCGGACATACTTGCGGGCGGGCTGTGAAAGCAGGTATGTATCTTCGATTTTTCCGACACCCCGTGACACCAGGAGGAAATGACGCAGATAAAGCGTACGCATCGCCTCGCGCAAGTCGTCCGCAGAGATCTCAAGGCCTTCTGACAATTCCCGCAACGTCATGGACCGCTCCGCCCACGCCAGAAAGAGCATCACGCGCTCCTCGTCAGCCTGAAATGGACTGACGGTGTTCTTCACGCGTCGTGCTTTACTCGCCTGTGTCATGTCTGGTCGCCCATCTAAAGCAGATCAGAGACGTTGACGTTGCTCAGCCGATCCAGGGCGCGGTCAAGGGCATCGTCTCCCACCGTCAATGAGCAGCGGATGTATCCCTCTCCCGCCTCGCCGTAACCGCGGCCCGGCGTCACAACGACGTTCGCCTCTTCGATCAGACGAGAGGCGAACTCACCGGATAAGGCCCCGTCCGGCAGCTTGGCCCACACGTACAGGCTCGCCTTGGGTGGATCGACCTCAAGACCCATCTTTCGTAGGGCAGGGATGAGCCGATCACGCCTTGCCTGGTAAACGGCGTTGTGGTGATTGATGGTGTCCTGCGGCCCCTCCAGCGCGGCGATGCCCGCCAACTGCACGGCCTGGAACACGCCTGAATCCACATTCGACTTGATACGCATCAGGGCGTTGGTGACCTCGGCGTTGCCGACGGTCATGCCGATTCGCCAGCCCGTCATGTTGTATGACTTGGACAGCGAGTGGAACTCAATGCCTACGTCCTTCGCCCCGTCCACCTGCATGAAGCTCACGGGCTTGTAACCGTCAAACGCAACCTCTGTATAGGGGCCGTCGTGGCAGACTACGACGTCGTACTTCTTGGCGAACTCGACGACCCGCTCATAGAAATCCAGCTCGGCGACAGCCGCCGTCGGGTTGTTGGGGTAGTTGATCCACAGCAGCTTGGCTTTTCGAGCGACATCCTCCGGTATGGCGTCCAGATCAGGCAGGAAGCCGGTCTCCCGATGGAGCGGCATGTAATGCGACTCGCCGCCCGCCAGCATTGTCCCCACGCTGTAGACGGGGTAGCCGGGGTCAGGCACCAGCGCGATGTCGCCTTGGTCGATGTAGCACCATGCGATGTGAGCGATGCCCTCCTTCGAGCCGATGGTGGGAAGAACTTCGGTGTCCGGGTCGAACTCCACGCCGAACCGCGTCTTATACCAGTCGGCAACCGAGCGCCTGAACGCCGGCAGGCCGTCGGATTCCGGGTAGCGGTGGTTGGCCACGTCCTCCAACGACGTGACAAGCGCGCTGATGATGTGGGGTGCGGAGGGAAGATCAGGGTCGCCGATGGCGAGGGAGATAACATCCTCGCCGCGGGCGCGCTTCTCGTTGATCTTGCGCGTGACCTCCACAAAGAGATACGGGGGCAACTGCGCGACACGGCGTGCCTGCTCTGGTAGTGGCATTCGGCTGGATCTCCTCTGCTATCTGAACTGACCTATGTCCTGCGCGCTGAAACCTATTGTAGCAACCCCCTTGCCCACCCCGTCATTCAGCTGCCCTCCGTCATCCCGCCCTTCTACCGTCATTCCCGCGAAAGCGGGAATCCAATACAAGGAGCGCAACCAAACTACGTAACGCCAGATCTCCTGTTTGTGTTTGCCGCCTGCCCGCGCCTAGCATGAGACATGAACGAGCAGGACAGGGATTATGGCGCTGAGCAACCCCGTCGCGAGTGGCCGGCGCGCCGCCGCCTCTATCGCGGCTGGTGGGTGGTGCTTGTCGGCTTCTTCGCGCTGACCATTGCGTCAAGGGCACAAGTGGACACTGGCTTCGACATTCTTTCGAGTCTGGAGAGGGGTCGAGTTAGGGCAGGACAAGAGGGCTTTCCGACCAACACCGAATACTATCTGCTAATAGGCGTGATTCTCGTTCTCGCGCCAGTGGCTGGTCTGCTTGTTGATCGATTCGGCCCATCTGCCGTAATTGTTCCCGTTATGGTCGGCGCGTCAGTTACGCTTGCGTTTACAGGTATCACCGGCGAAATCTGGCTCGGGCAGCTTACATGGTTGGTGCTCTGGGGAGTATTGGCGGGTGCACTGCTAATCGGGTTCGTCAAGGCCGTGACCCCATGGTTTCTTCAAAATCGGGGCAAAGCACTTGCAGTATTGTTAGCTGGTGTCATGCTCGCTCCGGTACTACCGTTTCCGCGAATTCAACGCATTGCTCATTGGTTCTTGCCTTACGACTTTAGTAGAGGTGTGTGGCCGGATTTTCGGATGCTCCAGGTAGTTGACATTTCAGTCCTCTTGATGATTGGTATCATTCCCGCCTATTTCGTGCTGAGAAGACGGTTTCGGAATAGTTGGTCTGCTCGCCGAGAAGGTCTCTTACTTATTGAGAAGGATGAGCCAGACGAGGAAGAAGAGCCAAGCGTTGTGCCTGTTGACGAAGAAACACCAACATTGAAGACTATCTTCTTGGACCGATCATATTTGCTGCTTGTGGTCGCCAGTGGTCTACAGGCCAGTGCTATTGCTCTGTTGCCATTAGTCGGGAGTGGCTTTTGGAGCTATGTGACCCTCCCGTCCCCGCTTAGAGTGTCCCAATCGCTTTGGCCATTCGGAATTGTGCCAATAGATATAGCTGTGACAGGAGCTATCGTGGTTCTTGTCAGCGGGATCTTGACTGATCGCTTCGGCGGTCGGCGGGTTGCGCTAGGAACGATTGTCACCCAGTTGATCTGTGTCGGGATTGTTGTTCTCGAAATTGAGGGCGTGAACATCCTCGCGTTCGCAATAGCTATTGGCGCAGGTGTAGGTGTTCTCTGTGTGCCGATCGTGTTCCTGATTGCTGAATTCGCTGGAACGCGTCATCTCGGCGTATTTCTAGGCATTCTCGCCAGCGTCACACTTGGATCGTACTGGCTGGCACGCGAGCAATATGTGTCCGCTGCAATTGAATCCGATTTTTTGATTCCCTATAGCTGGTTGCCGCATATCAATGTAGTCATGCTGATCTTGGCCCTCATCCTCATCATCCTAATGAAGCGCCCTCAACCTGCCCCTATAGTTGAGACCCCAGAACCACAGGCCGCCACATGACCACCGACGCACCAACATCTCGCCGCCGTCCCCGCCTTTTCTACGGCTGGTGGATGGCGCTGTCCGGCCTGTACCTGATGTTCTACACGACAGGCGTTAGTTTCTTCGGGTTCAGTGCGTTCTTTGACAGCATCCGACTCGATCTGAACTGGACGCGGGAGCAGGTCTCGCGCGGGCCAGCAATGATGGCCGTGTTCACGGCAATTCTGAGTCCGACCATTGGCGCGCTCACGGATCGATTTGGTCCTCGCTTCGTAACCGCGGTGGCAATGTTCAGCGGCGGGGCCGGATTCATCGTGCTGAGCCGCGTCGAGCACGCATGGCAGTACTATGTCGCGTTCATCCTCATCGGCAGCGGTATGGGCGCGACGTCCTACGTGATGGTAGCGACCGCTGTCAGCAACTGGTTCCTGCGCAACCGTGGCAAGGCGCTTGGCCTGACGTTCATGGGCCCCGGGTTTGCGGGCATCATCACGGCGCTTCTGGTTGTCCTGATACGGGAATACGGTTGGCGCGATGCTGCCCTGTTCACCGGCATCGGCACATGGGTAACATGCATCCCGCTCGCGATGGTTCTGAGGAGGCGACCGGAGCATTACGGCCTCCGCATGGACGGTGATCCGCCGGAACCGGACGGCGCGGACTCAGGGCAAGCCGGAGATTTGATCGACGCTGAGCCGTCGCCCGGCGCGGTGCGTTCTATCCTGCTGAGTCGGTCATACCTGCTCTACGTCGGCGCTCTCTCCATGCAGCAGGTGGCCATCACCGCGATGGTTGTCCACCACATTCCCGCGCTTGTCAGCTACGGCTTTTCCATGGAGACGGCGGGCGCGATGGTCGTTGTGTTCACCGTCGCCAGCATCCCGATGCGTTTCTTCTCAGGCGCGCTCGCCGACAGGTTCAACAAGAAATTGGTCGTCGCGACCATGCTGAGCTTCCAGTTGGCCGGAGGAATCCTCTTCATCTTCATCGCCAATATCTGGGTGGCGATCATCTTTGAGGTCATCTACGGCACGGGGTGGGGCGGCAGCAATGCGGCGCGGCTGTCATTGCAGGGCGACTACTGGGGCAGGGGCATCTTCGGCTCGCTGATGGGCCTGCAGGTTGGGGCAGGGGCGATAGGTGGCCTCGTCTCGCCTGTGCTGGTGGGTTGGCTCGCAGACATATACGATTACCGCATAGCCTTTATGACCGTCGTGATTCCTCTTGCTCTGGCGGTGATTATGGTTCTTCTTATGACCCGCCCACAGAGGGGTGCTGCCGATACTGTGAGACTCGCCGCGTGAGAACAGAAAAAGTCGTCATGACGGCGTGGATGTTCGCGCGGCATCCACGGCAGGTCTTCTACGGCTGGTGGGTGACGCTGGCGGGCACGGGCCTCGCCGCCTACACGGACGGCATCGGCTTCTGGGGCTTCTCCAACTTCTTTGCCGCCATGGTGCAGCATTTCGGGTGGTCGAAGGCCGCGGCGGGAATCGGACCGTCTCTGCAGCGGCTGGAGTCTGGCATCACCGCGCCCTTGACAGGATACCTGGTTGATCGATATGGCGCGCGCAAGGTGCTCATCGTCGGGTACTTCGTTTCGGGTGGGGGCTGCATGCTGATGAGCCAGATCGAGAACATCTGGCAATACTACGGTGTTTTTATCGTCTTTGCGTTCGGTCTCAGCGCCGGCGCTTTCACCGTGACGGCAGCGGCGATCAATGCGTGGTTCCGGCGATACCGTGGCCGGGCGAACGGCATCATGTTGGTGGGGCCGGGCATGTCCGGCCTCTTGGCCGGTGTATGGGCGTGGATCATTCCGGAGTTTGGGTGGCGATCCGTCCTGTTTGGCGCCGGGGTCGGGTTCTGGGTTGTCGGGATGCTCCTGATTCCACTTATCCGCAACAGGCCCCAAGACTACGGAATGGAGCCGGATGGCGGGGAGCCACCGGAGAGCAAAATCGCTCCATCATCCCGCGCCAACGTCCTCCCGGAGGCTAACTTCACTCTACGTGATGTCCTCAGGAGCAGGGGCTATTGGCAGTACGTGATTGCGAGCGCGTTGTTGGGTGGGTCGTGGGCCATCATCACATACGAGGCGCTGATCTGGCAGGAAATTGGGTATTCCAAGGAATTTATCGCCTTTATGTTTGCGTGGCAGACTGCATCGAGCATTCCTATTCGGGTTGCCGCAGGGACAATAGCCGATTATGTGGACAAGCGCGTGGTGCTTGCTGTCGGCATCACCGTGCAGGGAATCGCAATTGTGCTCATACCCATGTCATCTATTCCCTGGCTGACGATATTCGCCGGGTTCCTGCTGGGCAGCGCCATCGGTTCACAATCATCGGTAAGACTGGCGCTCCAGGCGGAGTATTGGGGGCTGGCGATATTTGGACGAGTCGCCGGCATCCAGCAGGGACTGGCCTCTCTGCCCGCAATCGCTGCGCCTGTTGCCATTGGCTGGATCTACGACCAGACTGGCAGTTTCGTCATTGGATTCGTGATTGTCGCCGCGATTCTCAGCGTCTCCGTGCCGCTAACGCTAACCGTGACGCGACCGAGGCAGTCCTCAGCGCCACCGCCGGCATCCGCATAATCAGGCTGCCTCCCGGAGCAATGCGCCGCCGGGTAGTGTAGCGGGGCTATACTTATTCAATCCGCCCGTTCGCGGGCTTTGGCTTTTATTGGGAGGTCGCCGTCAACGCTGCATTATCGGTTCTCGTTCATCCCAACCGCATCTTCTACGGCTGGTGGTTGGCGATTGCCAGTTTCGGCGTCCTCTTTTACACAGCCGGTGTGTTCTTCTACGGTTTCTCGCCGTTCTTTGCGGAGATCCTTGATGAGTTTGGTTGGCCCGCTGGCGTGGCCTCCTTTGCTTTCGCCTTCCAGCGGATGGAGCAGGGCATCTTTGGGCCTCTTGTCGGTTACGTCGTCGATCGATTCGGGCCCAGAAAGTCCGTCCTTGGCGGGATGTTCATCCTTGGTTGCGGATTCATCGGCCTGAGCTTGGTGCAGGAGCTCTGGCAATTCTTCGCCGCTTTCGCGGTGATGGCCCTCGGCTTGGCATTCGGCTCCTTCCTCACCGTCAACACGGCCGTCAACGCCTGGTTCATCCGTCGGCGCGGCACGGCCATGGCCATCGTGTCCTATGGAGCGGGGGTGAGTGCCCTGATTGTGCCGCTCATCGTGGGCCTGATCGCCCTCTTCGCGTGGAGGGAGGCCCTGCTGTATCTGGGCATCGCGACGTTCATTGTTGGGCTGCCGCTCGGCCTCATGATGCGGGACGCTCCCGAGAAGTACGGCCTGAGGCCGGATGGTGTGAGCGACGAGGATGCAGCTCGATACGCGGAAATGGACGAGGACGAGCGCTATGCTGACACGACGTTCACGGTGAAGGAGGCCATTAGAACGACGACGTACTGGAAGTACGTTGTGGCGAACATTTTCGGGTTCATCTTCTTTGGCTCTTTCATCATTCACCAGTTTGTGTTGTGGGAGTCGTTTGGGTTTTCCACATGGTGGGTTACGTTCCTGGTGACACTCCTCCCACTCTCCAGTTTCCCGGCCCGCATCCTGGGCGGCATCCTTGCCGATATGTACGACAAGCGCAAGATTGTCTCAATCTCGTTCTCGATGCAGATCATCGGCGCGGTGTTGCTCTTCTTTGCGCGAGATCCGATTACCGCCGTGCTCTTTGCTGTGTTCTTCGGATTCGGTTTCGGCCTCGGCAACCCGCCGCGATCCGCTCTCCTTGGAGAACTCTTTGGCCGGCAGGTTTATGGCCAGTTGCTTGGCCTCCAATTCACCTTTACGGCCCTCGGAGGGATCTTTGCGCCGGTCTTTGCCGGATTCATGTATGACGAATTCGGTGCGGACGGCTACCGTTGGGCTTTCTTCGCGCTCGGAATGATGGCCATAATTTCCCTGTACATGTATATGACGATGAAGCGGCCGCAACTGCCCGCTCGCCTCGCGCAAACGTATGTCGAATCAGAGACTGCCGCCGAAAGCGGAACCGGGGAGCGCTCTAGTTCGTGAGCAGTTGTCCGGCGTAGACTGTTGTAGCGGGGCCGGTCATGTAAACCTGGCTGTCCGGGTTGCCGTCCCACTCAATGGTGAGCGCTCCGCCGGGCAACTCCACCGACAGACAATCATCGACAAAGCCCGCGATGCGCGCCGCGGCAACCACGGCGCAGGCGCCTGTTCCGCACGCCATGGTGAGGCCCGCGCCACGCTCCCAAACGCGCATGGTTATCGCCTCACGCGACCGCACATTGACGATCTCAAAGTTGACACGCTCGGGGAATAGGGAGTGATTCTCCACCATCGGCCCAATGGTCTCGAGCGGGAAATCCGCGACCGGTGTGTCGATGAATGCAATTGCGTGAGGATTCCCCATAGAAACAAAGGAAAGGCTGAGGGCATGGCCGCCCACCTCTAGCTCGTGTCCCTGCACAGGCCCCGGGCCATCTACCGCGACGGGGATTTCGCGAGGTTCAAGTATCGGCGCGCCCATACCGACGCGCACCGCCTCAATGGCTCCGCCCACGCTTCCGTTCTGCGGCCAAACGGTCATCAGTCCGCCGAGCGTCTCGATTGGCAAACCGGCCTCGTTGCGGAGCGCCGAACCGTCGACGATGCCGCGCTCGATGGCATACTTGGTGACGCAGCGGATGCCGTTGCCGCACATCTCCGCCTCGGAGCCGTCCGGGTTGAAGATCTGCATCTGCAGCGCGGCGGAATCGGAAGGGCGAATCACAAGGATGCCGTCTGCGCCGACGCCGAACCGGCGGCTGCACGCCTCGCGCGCCACCTCCGGCCAATTCGTGGAATCAGCTTCAGCGGAACCGCCTTCGACAACGATGAAGTCGTTGCCTGTACCGTGCATCTTCGTGAAGTTCATGCGCCAAGTATACCAATCCTGAGCGTCATCCCTGCATCCCCACCCGTCATTCCCGCGAAAGCGGGAATCCCCTCAGTTCCAGCCCCTCAAGAATTGCCTCCGTAGTCTTCGCAACATTCGGCTGTTTCGTTACGTCAAACCACGTGATCCGCTCGTCATCCGCGCGGAACCACGCGAATTGCGTACGGGCGAAGCGGCGCGTTTTGCTGACAATGGTCTGCCGCATCTCATCCCATGGCATGCGACCCTCAATATGCGCTGCTATTTCTCGGTAGCCAATGCTGCGGAATGACGAAAGCGACGGCGAGTAGCCCTGCTTCAAGAGGTCTTTGACCTCGTCGATCCAGCCGGCCTCTAATTGACGGTCAACGCGCCGCTCGATACGCGCGTCCAGTGCCTCGCGTTCCATGCTGACTCCACTGATGAGTGCGTCCCAGGGCGGAGTAGTTTGTGTGCGCTGCTCCGAGAAGGGGCGTCCCGTCGTCCTGACAACTTCAAGGGCGCGGACGATGCGGATCAGGTTGTTGGGATGGATGAGTTCCGCGGCGGCGGGATCCAAACGGCGGAGTTCCTCGTGCAGGGCGTCTCGCCCGTCGACCTCGGCACGCTCCATCAGTTCCTGTCGTAGGGCGGGATCCGGCGCCACTTCGGGAACGTTCCATCCTTCAAGCAAAGCCCACACGTATTGGCCGGTGCCGCCTACGACGATTGGTGTCTTCGCACGCTCATGGATGTCCTGTATGGCGCACTTGGCGGAAGTGAGGAACCGTCCCAGTGAGAAGTCGTCATCCGGTTCAGATATGCCATAGAGATGATGCGGGATGCCGCCGCGTTCTTCCTCAGAAGGCATGCCTGTACCGATCGCCATGCCACGGTAGACTTGCCTGCTGTCGGCGTTGATGATTTCACCGTCAATGCGTCTAGCGAGTGCTACGGCTGCAGCCGACTTTCCAACCGCCGTTGCCCCAACAAGAGCAATGACCGGTGTGCCCATGGGTGAGATCTGACCTTGTTCGATGCGACGCGTGTTGGCGCGGGACCCTGGCTCTACGGCAGTTCCACCCACGCGCCGCCCTGCCGCATCGAGGAGACGAACGCCTCCGCCGCGTCAATGGACTGCAGGCCCTGCTGCAAGGTCAGGAGGAGTGGAGTCGGTTCCGCGCCGCCCATGACCCATCCGAGGAACTGCTCCTCGATATTGACGCGTCGCTCATCTTCATATTCCTGTCGCAGATCGTCCGGCACTGGCACGACCTCAGCCTCGCCATCGCCTGAAATGAGACGCACGGACGAGAACGGGTCGGCAGGATACCCGGCAACGATGATCGTGCCCTCTTCGCCATGCAGGGCGATGTGGGCATTCTGCGCGGCCTTCGGAGCGAGGTTGTCATGTACATATCGGACAGCGACGTCATCGTCGAGGTCCGCGATGATGGCCGAGAAGCCGACGCGTCGGTTATCCACCTCGTGCTGCTTGCGAACGACCAGTAGACGCCGGTGCTGCCCAAGCCATCGGTTCAGGATGTCAAAGTAGCTGCCGAAAGCGAGGAAAGGGGTATGCCACCGCATCTCCGCGCTCAACACGCGTCCAATGCGCCCCTCGGCTAATAGTCGCAGAACAAGCGCGTCTTCACGGTCGTATGGACCGCCGGGGAATGCCGGATATTGCCGTGCCTTGAGCTGCGGACGCGCCTCAAGCGCCGCCACGATCTCACGCCCCTCCGCCCCGGTCATGGCCAACGGATTCATAGTAAGCAGATGTTTGTCGTTCTCCAGCGCGCCGAGCAGGATGTCACGATGCTGTGGGGCCTGCGTCCCATTGAAAACGAGGTCGACGTCCGGAGAGGAAACGACATCCTGCCACGATGAGGCTTGTGTGGCGACGTTGAATTGCTCGGCGACGCGAGCAGTCGATTCTGCGCTGTTATTCGCGACGGCCACGAATTCGATGTCCGGAACCTTTGCGAGTTCCGGCACAACGCGTCTCTGTGAGAATCGACCCGCGCCAACGAGGCCGATATGAAGGGTGGAATCTGTGGACATGCTGCTGCTTTCCTCCTGGAATTGTCCGTTCAGTATAGACAATGGAACAGTTCGTTCGAGCGCAAATTGGGACGCGGTAAGCGCTATTCGCGTTCGCGTTCTTCCGCCGCTCGAACCAGCGCAACGAAGTGCTCTGCGTTGAGTGACGCGCCGCCAATCAGCCCCCCATCAATGCCCGGCTGTTCAAGCAGGGACGTAACGTTTTCCGGGTTCATGGAGCCGCCGTAAAGAATGCGGACGGAGTCGGAAATGTCTTGCCCATGCGCGTCTGCAATTGTGCTGCGGATCACGGCGATTCCCTCGTGCGCGTCATCCGGCGTTGCCGCCACGCCCGTGCCGATGGCCCACACGGGTTCGTAGGCAATGACAACTGCTGCTACGTCGTCCACGTCAGCCAGCCCGCCGGATGTTTGTGTTCTCAGGACCTCTGCCGTTTCGCCTGCCTCCCGCTGCTGGAGTGTTTCACCGACGCACATGATCGGTGTGAGGTCATATTCGAGGGCAGTGCGGACCTTTGCATTAACGAACTCGTCAGCCTCAGCGAAATAAGCTCGGCGTTCCGAGTGGCCGACGATCACGTAGCGGCACAGACCTTGCAGCATGTTCGGCGCAACCTCTCCTGTGTACGCGCCTGACTCTGCCGGATAGAGGTTCTGCGCGCCAAGCGCAACGGGCGATCCTCGCAACGCCTCGGCAACGATGGGCAACGAGACGAAAGGCGGACACACGGCAACGTCAACACCCTTGGGAACGCCGACCATATGGACGACGTTGTAGGCAAGGATTCGCGCTTCAGCAAGCGTGGTATTCATCTTCCAGTTGCCGGCAATGAGCGGCGTTCGGGTCGATGGCATGGGCCGTACCTCTCTGTTGGGGTGGCGCTATGCGCCGAACTTGTCCAGCTTCCCGGCATTGGCTAGCGCCAACGGCATAATATCCGTCGCCGCCATCGTTCCCAGCATTCCTTTCGCGCATTCACGCTCCGTGAATGCCTCCGCAAAGCCGGCGGTGATGTGCCGCGACCGGATCATCACTGGAACCGGGTGCCAGCTGTGGGCGGCCATTGCGGTCGGCGTGGAATGGTCCCCCGCCACAATCAACACGTCGGGATCGAGATCAAGCAGCGCGGGCAAAGCACGATCAAGCCGTTCAATAGCGGCCACCTTGGCGTCGTAGTCGCCGTCCTCGCCGGCGCTGTCGGTGTATTTGTAGTGGAGGAAAAAGAAGTCGTGTGAGTGCCAGCGTTCACGCACTGTTTCGATCTGTTGGTCAATGGTGTCACCGGTCTGAATCACATTCATGCCAACCAGCTTGGCAAGACCCCTGTACATCGGGTAAGCAGCGACGGCTGCCGGTGTCAGACCGTACACGTCCTGCATCTGTGGCAAATCTGGAGTCGTAGAAAATCCTCGGAGAACCAGGCAATTAGCAGGATGGCGGTCGGCGATGGCAGAGGCGGCCTTTTCAAGAAACGCATTGATGATGCCTGCGGTGTGTTCAGCCCATGGCTCAGTGGGAGTGACGGTTAAGGGGGCCAACCCCTCGCGCTGTGGGTCGCTGTCCGTGAGGGCGTCGCTGAGCTGGGGTCCGCCGTCCTCGGGGCGGAAGAGCAGGGCAAAGCGATGCTCGCGTCCGGAGGCGGCGATGGGTTGGGCGCCGTCGACGGAGATCTTGTTGAGGCGCTCGATGAGTTCGCGGTTTATTTCGGTTGCGATGCGGCCGGCGCGGCGGTCGGTTATCGTGCCGTCCTCGCCGAGGGTGCAGAAGTTGCCGCGGGCTGCAATGTCGCCCTCGCGTACATCCATGTCCAAGCCAAGGGCTTCGAGGATGCCGCGCCCGATGAGGTACTTGATCGGGTCATAGCCAAAGAGGGCGAGGTGGCCGGGGCCGCTGCCCGGTGTTATCCCGTGCGCAACAGGGATTGACATGCCGGTCTGGGAGGCGCGTGCGAGCCGATCGAGATTGTCCTTCTCGGCGGCCTCCAGTTCGGTGCGCAGCGTCTTTGGGTGCGGGATGCCGCCCAAACCGTCCATGACAAGCAGGACGATCTTCGTGTCCGTCTTGCGGGCAAGGGGCTTGATGAGTTCAAAGTCGGCCATGTCTGTGTGGACAGTATAACGGGGTGACCCTTCGACAGGCTCAGGGTGACCCTTCGACAGGCTCAGGGTGAACGGGGGGCGCTGGGTTCCCGTGTCAAGCACGGGAATGACGGAAGGGAGTTAGTCCGCGTCCTGGAGGGCGGCGATGCCGGGCAGAACGCGCCCTTCAAGGAACTCAAGGGCCGCGCCTCCTCCGGTTGAGACGTGGGTCATGGCATCAGCGATGCCGAGGGTATCGACGGCTTCGGCGGTCGAGCCGCCGCCAACAATAACGGTTGCGCCCGCGCGCGCGTGCTGCGCCAAACTCTCGCCGACGACGCGCGTGCCGCCCGCGAACTGCTCGTACTCAAAGACGCCCATCGGGCCGTTCCACAGGACGGTCTGGCAGAGTCGCATCGCGCGGGTGTAGGTATCGCGCGTCTCGGGGCCGATGTCCAGCAGCATCGCATCATCGGGAATGGCATCGCTGCTTACTACGGATGCATCCGCGCCTGCGGATAGTTCGGCGGCGACCACGACATCGGTCGGGATCAACATCTGGATGCCGCGGGCCTTTGCGGCGCTTTCGATGCGCCCCGCCATCTGCGGCCCGTCGTCTTCGAGCAGGCTCTTGCCGGTCCGCATTCCGCGCGCCTCCAGGAACGCGGCTGCCATGCCTCCGCCGACGATGAGCATGTCCGAGTTCTGGATGAGTCGCTCCATGACGGCCATCTTGTCGCCGACCTTTGCGCCGCCCATGAGCGTTGCCAGCGGACGGCGCGGCGATTCAAGAATGCCTCCCAACATGCGGATTTCCTTATCAAGGAGGAATCCCGCGACGGCGGGCAGGATGTGGGCGACGCCCTCCGTGGAGGCGTGGGCGCGGTGCGCGGCTCCAAAGGCATCGTTCACAAAGATGTCCGCGAGGCGGGCGAGGGCGGCTGAGTGGTCAGGGTCGTTCTTTTCCTCTTCCGGGTGGAACCTGGTGTTCTCAAGCATGAGGATATCGCCCGGGTTGAGGGCCGCGGCCATGTGCTCAGTCTCTTCGCCGATCGAGTCGGGCGCGATGGTGACAGGCGATGAAAGGAGTTCGGACAACCGGGCGGCGAGGGGCGCGACACGCAGCCCGTCGTCTACCATGCCCTTCGGCCTGCCGACGTGGGTGGCAAGGATGATGCGGGCGCCGCGTTCACGGAGGTAGTTGATGGTGGGGAGCACGGCGCGGATGCGGGAATCGTCGGAGATGGTGGTGGTGCCGGGCTCGAATGGAACGTTGAAATCAACGCGCACGAGGCATCGCGCGCCGGACACGTCGATATCGCTGACCGTCTTCTTCATGGTGCTGGCGTTATTCCCCCGCTTTGAGCAGTGCTACACGGATGATGATAGCAAAGGGGGTGGGGGCGGGGTTGGGGTGGGGGTCAGTAGAGTTCGCATCCCGGAACCCCTAGCTGTAGGAATTGTCTGCCAAGAAAGGCTGTTTATACTGGGCTGGCGCGAGGTCTGGCCGGGGG
>DAOUKW010000063.1:0-3428 GCA_034420915.1 Dehalococcoidia bacterium | reverse complement strand
GCGCATCGATTCGAGAAAGGAGGACAAGACGGATGACGACCGCAACATACACACCCTGGGGTTGGACGAGGGACTTTGTGGAATTGGCCGATGGCGTCCTGAGAGTCACGACGCGCAGCCACGGCGGGCTGAAGCTCAGCCGCGAGCGGTGGGAGGAGCTTCCCGCCGCCGTACGCGACACGATGCTCACGCCCACCTTCGCGGAGGAGGACTGCGAGGAGTCGATCGTTCGGCTGCTGCTGGGCATGGGCGACGATCGGGTTCGGGAGGAGGCGCTCATGGTGGCGGGCTACTTCGAGCGGTACGCCCCGGCGCTTCGCTTTATCCGCTGCTACCCGCCCGGCCTCCACCAGCACGTCTTCTTCTACTGGGGAGGCTATGGGTCGGAGCCCTTCGAGAGGTTCGACACCCGCGTCGAGGCCGAGTCGTTCGCCAACGACCCGGAGATGGTTAGGAGATACGGGCGGATGGAGGCCATCGACTGCACGGGCACCCGCCCCCTCTGCCTGCCGGAAGGGGGTGGGCCATGACCGTGAAGGCACGAGACAGGCCGCGCAGCCTGCCCAGCACCACGACGAAGCTTCAAACGGAGATGGGGAGTCTCTTCGTCACAGTCTCCGTGGACGAGGACGGCGAGCCGTTCGAGGTGTTTGGATCGCTCGGCAGGGGCGGCAGCTTCCAACACGGCGTCACCGAGCTGGCCTGCCGCCTGATCTCCCTGCACCTGCGGAGGGGAACCCCTCTGGAGGAGGTGATCGACCAGATTCAGGGGATACAGGAGATGGCACCCTTCTGGAACACGTTGGGCGATGGCCGGAGCGTCCCCGTCCTGGGGCTGGGCGACGGCATCGCCCACATTCTCAAGGCGCACCTGAAGGCCAGAAAGGAGCGGGAGACAGCGGAGGTGAAGGCCGCTGCGTGAGCGGCACGGACAACCATTCCTCTACAGGACAATAGGAGGCAAAGACGATGGCAACGAAGGCTACTGACAGGGCGGAGGTATTCTCCCGTCCTGCGGCGCGATTCGACGACGAAGGAAAACTGGAGGTGCGGGCCTCGGCGGCCCTAAACTGCCGCCGCGCCCTCTGGTACGCCGCGACCGGGTATCAGCCCACGAATCGCCCCAATGACGACTCGCTGACGGCGATGGAGGCGGGCAACGCACTGGAGCCGGTGGTGATGAGGGCTATGGAGCGGGCGGGTTGGGAGGTCGACCCGGCCGATACGCAGCAACCTCAGCAGGTGTTGGTGAGAATCGGCCCCCGCATGAACGTCACCGGCCACCACGATGCTACGGGGAGGATGCCCTTGCCCGCAACCGAAGCTATCGACGAGGAGGACTCCGTAGTTTCGATGTTCCTCTTCGACGACGAGACCCCGGCTCCCACCTTCGGCGACGAGATGGTCGTCGAGATCAAGACGCGAGGGCCGGAGGCGTTCAAGCGGTGGAGGACACTGGGCGCTGAGCGCAGCCACCCGGAATCGGTGGCCCAGGCTGGCTTCTACACAGTCGGGGCTTTTGGCCTCATTCGGGAAGTCGCAATCGTCACTATGGACACGGGAAGTCGCACGTGGGACTTCGAGGTTATCCCCGCCAAACGCGTGTTGCGGGCGATGGAAGACGCCTGCGAGCGGCTAGGCCGATTGGAAGCTCACTACATAAGGAATGGCGCCGACCCCGATACGCTGCCCGATCGGGATTTCTCCGCAGGCAGCTGGCAATGCAAGTCATGCCCGTTCTTAGACATCTGCCTTCCGGGTGCGGCGGAGGTCGACGCAGCGGACGAGATTGAGGATCAGCACGTGAGCGACGAGGAAGCGCGGGCCGCTGTGGCCGCCTACGCCGATGCTCAGACAGCCATGAAGGACCCCGAAGGGGCCAAGCGCGCCGCGCTGGACACCCTGAAGGCGTGGATGCGCGGGCGTGGGGACACGAAGGCGGTCGTCAATGGCCGCAAGGTCAGCCTCGTTACCTCGAAACGCTACAACGTCAACCACCGCAGGCTCAACTCGTTGCTCGACCCGGATGTCCGGGCAGAGATCGTGACGGAGAGCGAGTCCGAGTACGTGCGGGTCAGCTAGGACGCTCGCCTCTCGCGGGAGCGCAGGACGGGGCCGTCTTCCCATCTACAGTGGGCGGCCCCGCTCACATTCAACGGGCGCGGAGAGACCGCGCCACACCATGCAGGAGGAAACGAAATGTCGAGAACAGTCAACAAAGTCCAACTGTTGGGACGGGTGGGAACCGAGCCGGAGATGCAGTACACGCAGGGCGGCACCGCCTTCACGAAGCTGCGGCTGGCGACCGACCGCTACCGGAAGGACGCGGAGGACGAGACCGACTGGCACAACGTCGTGGTCTGGAATGGGTCGGCGGAGGCCGTGAACCAGTACGTCGGCAAGGGCGACCGCATCTTCCTCGCGGGCCGCCTCGTACAGAACTCGTGGGAGGGGGACGACGGCCAGCGCCGCCACCGCACCGAGGTACACACCTCCGAGGTCGTCTTCCTCGACGACCGCAACGGAGACCGCGCGGAGACCGAGAACGGTCGCGCCAACCCCAGGCGCGAGACCGACGCCTCGCCCTTCTAGCGGGTCGGCGCATAGCCGCATGGCGACGCCCGCATTGAACGGGCGCAAATCAACGGTGCCGCTTCCAATCTACGGGACGCGGCCCCGCCCATGTTTCCAAGCTAGAGAGAAGGAGGCTGACATGATCTTGGACATCATGACGTGGCTCGCCGTAGGAGAGCGCGGCCTTTCATCCGACGCCATAGCTCGTACGGCCCTCAGCGGACGGCCCGGTGGATTCAGTGAGATATGGCCTCACGACCCCTCCGATCTGCGCCGGTGCCTGCTGCTCCTGGAGCAAGCGCCGGAAGCGTTCGAGAAAGGACTTCTGGTCCTGGCTAAGCGGTTTCCGGAGTGGGCCGCTCTTGCGGACGTGTGGGACGACCTGTCGGAGACGCTGCGCTCGGAGATCGGCGATACGCTCCCGCCGGGAGGACGGGCGCCCAAGACCTACGCCCTGATGAGGGAGGCTCTGGACTCGGCCGATAGCGGCTGAGGGCATCTTCCCGGACCTCTGGGAGAACCCTCCAGCCGCATGGCGACGTCCGCACCGGCCGGGCGCAAATCAACGGGGCCGCTTCCTTCCAAGGGAGGCGGCCCCGCTCACATTGGACCCCAATCACCCCAGAGGAGGTGGAGATGACCGAGATACAGGATACCGAGATGGTCTTGCTGGACACCCTGCGGCTCAACGCGAACGTTCTCAACGAGGTCGCCCTTCGCTACGGGATCGGGCCGGGCGCTGACCGCTCGAAGGACGAGCGCCCAAGGATCAACTGCCCCTCCGACGTGCGAAGGCTGCTCGGACCGGAGATGGCCTCTCTCGCACAGGAGCAGTTGCGCGTGCTCTTGCTGGA
>DAOUKW010000062.1:0-2317 GCA_034420915.1 Dehalococcoidia bacterium | reverse complement strand
AGGATGAGCTCGGAGTCGTGGCCGAATTCACACAGCGCACGGGCTCGTTGAGCCTGATTGAGCCGCACGTTGAGGGCGAACCCGGGGGCGCCGGCGTGAGCCTGGATTTTGCGCTGGCGGAGCGGCTCGCGAGGCGATATTCGTTCATCCTGGCGGGCGGACTTGGGCCGGACAATGTCGCTGAGGCAATTCGCTCAGTTCGTCCGTGGGGTGTGGACGTTTCAAGCGGTGTTGAAACAGAGCGTGTTAAGGACCCCTCCAAGGTGGGACGATTCGTCTATGAGGCGCGGCGGGCATCAACGGATTCCGTCGGCGCGCGAACCGGTGGCGGAACGACACGATGACCATCGTCAAGACCGGCGCAGACGCGGAGGCCCCGGGACGCTTTGGGCGATTCGGCGGCCGCTATGTACCGGAGACACTGATGGCGGCGGTCACAGAGCTTGAAGAGTCGTACGCGGCGGCGCGCGAGGACACGGAGTTTCTTTCGCGACTGGACCATCTCTCCCGGACATATGCAGGCCGCCCAACGCCGCTAACGCTGGCCGAGAGGCTAACCGAACAGAGCGGCGGGGCGCGCATCTATCTCAAGCGAGAGGATTTGGCACACACGGGCGCCCACAAGATCAACAACGCCCTTGGGCAAGTGCTGCTGGCTCGGCGCATGGGCAAGACGCGGATCATCGCCGAAACGGGCGCGGGGCAGCACGGCGTGGCGACGGCCACCGTCTGCGCTCTACTGGGCCTCGAATGTGTCGTCTACATGGGTGAGGAGGATATTCACCGGCAGGCGCCCAACGTGTTCCGCATGCGGCTGCTGGGAGCGGACGTCGTGTCCGTCACAGCGGGGTCTCGCACGCTCAAGGACGCCGTGAACGAGGCGATGCGCGACTGGGTAACGAACGTGGCGAACACGTATTACGTCATCGGCAGTGTCGTCGGGCCGCACCCCTACCCCGTCATCGTGCGTGATTTTCAAGCCGTCATCGGACAAGAGGCACGCGAGCAGATGCTGGAGGTGGAGGGTCGGCTCCCGACACACCTTGTAGCGTGCGTGGGTGGCGGGAGCAACGCGATGGGGCTGTTCCATGCGTTCTACGGCGACTCGGATGTTGCGATGGTCGGCGTGGAGGCCGCAGGACACGGCATCGATACGGGGGAGCACAGCGCGAGCCTTGGCGCAGGCAAACCCGGGGTGCTGCACGGGTCGTTCTCACAGGTGCTGCAGGACGAATGGGGGCAGGTGACGGAGACGCACAGCATTTCGGCCGGACTCGACTACCCCGGTGTCGGTCCGGAGTTGTCGTATTACCAGGAGACAGAGCGTGCCCGATTCACAAGCGTGACGGACACGGAGGCACTTGAGGGCTTTAAGCTTTTGGCGCGAACCGAGGGAATCATCCCCGCGTTGGAGTCGTCGCACGCGATCTACGAGGCGGCGCGCCTGGCCGCCACGCTGTCATCGGACGACATAATCCTCGTGAACCTGAGTGGACGCGGCGACAAGGACCTCGCGACCGTGACGGACGCGCTGGGAATCGAACTGGACGGGGCATAGCCCCAAAAAGACGCTACCCCCTGACATTCGCTCGGCCTCGAATGAGAGGGGGCAGCGCAGCGCGGGGAAAGCAGTGAGGTACAGTTCACATAGTTACTGCCGTCCCGCGCGCGAACACACCGTCGCTCAGTCTACCATAACTTGGGCAGATTTGGAATGGGGGCGGCCCGACTTCTCCCTATTGAGCGGCTACGGCAGGGAGAGCAGGTAGGATTCCAGCGCGAGGCGGGCGTTGGCGTTTTGGCGCAAGGCCTGCATGGTGAAAAGGGTCTCGTTCAGGGCCGATTGAGCCTCGCCCAAAGTGACGCCGATCTCTCTTACACGATCCAGGTCCTCGGAATCCGTCACGTCCTCCGGGGCACCCGCTGCCATCACAAGCGCGTCGCGCCAGATTGATGCCCACGCCTCAAGCCGGGCAAGCAAGCGCTGACGGTCGGCGTAGAAATCCTCTGCCATTCGTCCGGCGCGCCGTAGGCGGTCGGCAACAGACTCACCACGAACGGCAAGGATGTCATCAAGGGCCGCATGGCGGGCGTCCAGCGGAGTGGTATCGGCCAGCAGGCTGAGCGCGTATTCGAGGCGTCCACCCGAAAGTTTTGCAAGACGATTCGCCTCCTCATCGTTTGCGCCGTTCACGCGCAGCGCCTCCGCGACCTGCTCAAACGGGATTGGGCGGAGGGGAACGATCTGGCAGCGGGAACGGATGGTATCGAGAATCGCCTCGTCATTGGCCGTGACGAGGATGAGGGTGACGTTCGG
>DAOUKW010000061.1:0-6017 GCA_034420915.1 Dehalococcoidia bacterium | reverse complement strand
CTTGCCTTACCACTTGGCTACGTCGCCCGGGGACCTCGGGGGGGAGAGGGGGAGATGGAGCGGAAGACGGGATTTGAACCCGCGACCTTCTCCTTGGCAAGGAGACGCGCTACCACTGCGCCACTTCCGCCTGTCCGACTAAACCGCTCGCATATGCCGAGGGGCAGAGTTGAACTGCCGACACCGCGATTTTCAGTCGCGTGCTCTACCACCTGAGCTACCTCGGCTCGGTGCGAAACGTGCAATCCAGCTTAATTTGGCGGGGCGGGCGTGTCAAAGCGGCGGATACGGGTAAAGTATCCGCAACGATACAAAGATGGACTAAGGAAAACCTATGCCGGAGGCGCCGGAGTTGACGATTGTGCGGGAGGTGCTGGAGCGGCGCGTTATGGGCGCCGCTGTGGAGTCGGCGCGGGTGATACGGCCGACGGTGCTGCGGACGCTTTCCGAGATGGACGTGGCGGCGGACATCGCAGGGCGATCAATCGAAGGTGTCTCGCGGTACGGGAAGAGCGTGACGCTTTCGCTGTCCGGCGAGATGGTGTTGGTCGTCTTTCCGATGCTGACGGGGCGGCTGCGGCTGTCAGCGCCCAAAGACAGGATCACCAAGACCGTGAGTCTCAGCCTCGGCCTGTCCAACGGAATCGATCTTCGCTACCTGGATGATCGGCAGATGGGCATGCTGTACTACGCGCCAACGGAGCGGCTCACCGAGATTCCCCGCCTGGAGGAAACCGGGCCGGACGTTCTCGACGAGCCGTTGAGCCTTGAGGATTTCGCGACGCGGCTGCGGCGATTCACAGGCGAGATCAAGGGAATTCTCACGCGGGGGGCGCTTGTCGCAGGCATCGGCAACGCATATTCGGACGAGATCGTATGGGAGGCCGGCATCTCGCCGTTCCGTCGACGGGCGGACCTTTCGGCGGACGAGATCGCCCGGCTGCACGCCGCCGTTTATGCCGTCCCGCGGCGCGCGGTCGTCATGCTACGGGAGCTGATGGGCGAGGATATTCACCTTGAGCGGCGTGAGTGTTGTCCGTTCATGGCAAGGCGAACCAGGAATGTCCGCGCTGCGGCGGGCGGATCAGCCGCCTGAGCGCGAATCGGCGTATCACGGACTACTGCATGACCTGCCAGCCGGGTTTGCTGATCAGGAATTAGGAGGGCCTCTGCCTGAGGAGACGGGAATGGCGGAGCTCGCCCTTCGACAAGCTCAGGGCGAACGGAGGTGTTGACAGGCTCAGGGCGAGCGGTTACTTGACAGGTGTTTTGAGACAAGGTATCTTTATCTCAACCCGGTTGAAAGACGGGAAGATGCTGGGGGAAAGTGAGACTGAGTATCATGACCATCGAGATACGGGGTTCCAACATTCTCGCGGCCCTTGAGAACCAGGGCTACCGATCCACCCTGCCCCGCAGGGAAATCGTCGAGAATCTTGAGAAAAGGAGCGACGGTTTCACCGCTGAGGACCTGGTGCGCGATCTGCCGCATATCGGCCGCGCCACCGTCTTCCGCACCATCAAGCTGCTGCTGGAATCCGGGATCATCTGCAAGTTGAGCCTGATCAATGGAGAGCCGCGTTATTCGCTGGCCCACGCGGAGCACCACCATCACACCGTTTGCGTCACGTGCGGCACCATCGGCGAGTTTCACGCAGGCACGGTTGAGCGCGTCCTCCGTCTCATCGGCAACGAGGTTGGCGGCAGCATCATCGGGCATCGGATCGAACTCTACATCAGCTGCGCGAAATGCACGCGCGAAAACCGACCGATTCCATCCAGCGGCCACACACACGTTTCCTAAGCTCAGCTACACTTTCTCTCATACTTCCTCTTAAGGAATATGACTATGGCCACACCGAACGGCTCCGGGATCGGCCCGCCCAGCATTGTCGTCAACGACCTGACCATCGAGCGCTCCGGGACCCGGGTTCTTACCGATGTCTCATTTGAATTCGGACCGGGCACGCTGGTTGGCGTGGTTGGACCGAATGGCGCGGGCAAGAGCACGTTGTTTGAGGCCATCTCCGGCCGGATTCCCGTCCATCACGGCTCAGCTTCCATTCGGGCAGAGCGGCCTCTGAACCAGGGCGGCGTGGCATATGTTCCCCAGCGGGACAGCATCAATTGGAGAATCCCCGTCACGGTTGAGGACGTGGTCATGATGGGGCGCACCAACTCAAAGGGATGGCTGCGGCGCTACGGCCGGGAGGACAGGGAGCTGTGCCGGCAGAGCCTTGAGCGGGTCAACCTCTGGGATCGGCGCTCCGCGCTGATGACCGAGCTATCCGGCGGCCAGCGGCAGCGGGCATTCATCGCCCGGGCCCTGTGCCAGGAGGCGTCCGTTCTGCTGCTCGATGAGTCCTTTAGCGGCGTGGACGTTGGCGCACAAGAGGACATCGTCCAGGTGTTGCGCGGCCTTCGGGACGAGGGCAAGATCATCCTGCTCGCCACGCACGATCTGACGAATCTCGCGGAGCGATTCGATATTTGTCTCTGCATCAACAAGCACGTTTGCGCCTGCGGACCACCTGCGGAGGCGTTTACACCCGAGGTGTTGGAAGAGCTGTACGGCTCCCACGGCGTCGTCTTTGCCACGGACGGCAGGACGCACATGCATGAGGAGCCCGGGCGCACGCCCGTCCAGGAACAGCACGAAGAAACGCACCCTGCTCATGATTGAGTACCTCTTCGACCCATTCCAGTACAACTTCATGATCCGGGCGCTTGTCGTGTCCGTGCTTGTTGGCGTGATGTGCCCGACCATCGGCGCGTACGTCATCGCCCGCGGGCGTTCTTTCATGGGAGACGCGCTCGCCCATTCCGTTCTACCGGGCATGGTGGTGGCATTCATGCTGGGATTCAGCCCGCTGGCGGCAGCCGTGCCTGCTGGTGTCGGCATTGCCGCGCTCATGGGATTCATCAGCCGCAAGACGGGAGTGAGCGAGGACACGTCCGTCGGCATCGTCTTCGCAGGCATGTTCGCGCTCGGCCTGACGATGCTAGCGACGGCGGAGGGCCTCACCGTGAACGTGGAGGACCTGCTGCTCGGCCAGGTGCTTGGCGTGACCACCACTGACGTCTACGTTTCGCTTGGACTTGCCGCCATGGTCATCGCGGGGCTTTACGCCATTCACCGCATCGCCGTTTACGCCACGTTTGACCCCGTCAGCGCGGAGGTGGTCGGCATCCCCGTCACCAAGGTGGACTATGCCCTGCTGACGCTGCTCGCGCTGGTCATTGTGATTGGAATCCAGGCGGCTGGCATCGTCCTTGTTATGGCGATGCTCATCACACCTGCGGCCGCGGGGCATCTGTTGGCGCGTCGGTTCGTGGGGGGCATGATCACCGGCGCGGGCATCGGCGCCCTGTCAGCCGTCGCAGGGCTGTATCTCTCCTACTACATGAACATTCCGTCCGGCCCGGCGATGGCGCTCATTGCCACCGGGGTGTTCGCCCTCGCGGCGGCGTACAAGAGGCGGGCGTTCTAGGCGACGGGGGTCTCACCCTACGGGGCGGGGCGTCACCAAGTTTGGTTGGAGCAATTGAGATTTTAGATTCCTCGACTGCGCTCGGAATGACAAGGGTGGGAATGACGGTGTGGGGCGCGTGGTGGCGTTTGACGGGGTGGTGGGCGCGTGGATATGGTGGGCGCGTGACGGATTTCGATGATGCCAGACGATACACGCGGTCAGGCTGCCGCGGCGTAAACGCCCCATGATGCAGCAGGCCGTTGAGTCGCATGAAGCGGCTCAATTCGAGGACATTGAGCGCCGCGCAGTTGAATTTGCGCGCAAGGCCGGCGAAATCCTCCTCAGCCACTTTCGCAAGCCGTTGGACATCGAATACAAGTCCGACGGCCGTCGAGATCCGGTGACGCAGGCCGACCTTGAATCCGAGCAATGGCTGCGGTCGGCGATTGCCGAGGCGTTTCCCGACCACGGCATTGTCGGCGAGGAGAACCCGAACTCGGAGCACGGCTCCGCCGAATTCGTGTGGGTGCTTGATCCGCTGGACGGTACGACGAATTTCCTGAACGGCCTGCCCGTCTTTGCATCATCCATCGGCGTGCTGCACAAGGGCTGCCCCGTTGTCGCGGCGATCTTCGTCCCCGGTCCTGGCGACGGCTCCGTCATTCACGCGCGGCGAGGAGGCGGAGCATTCCAGGACGACAGGCCCATCGCCGTCACTCCCAACGCCGAGCCGGAACGGGGTCGGCTCACCGGAATGCCGTCGTATTACTGGCGTATGTGGGGGTTCAAGGACGGCCTGCGGATGCGTCTGGGGGAGATTCGGTCTCTCGGCTCGATAGCCTATGAGATGACTCTGGTGGCGCGGGGGGCGATGCAGCTGTGCCTTTTTGCGCAGCCGAAGATCTGGGACGTGGCCGCCGGAATACTTCTCATCCAGGAGGCGGGCGGACGCGTGCTTGAGAAACGCGCTCGCCGCGCCCGATGGTCGCCTTTCAGTGTGTTCGGCGATGAGTCGGTCTCACTGGACGACCTGCACGGCTGGCGGGCGGCGATACTTGCGGGGAATGTGGACGTGGCAGATCACGCCGGAGGACGCATCCACCTCCGCTCCCGGTACATCTTCCGCCTGCGCCGTTGGTGGGCTGAGCGGCGGCGGAAGAATTAGCGCCATGGCTTGCGTTCCACGTCTTTAGATTCCTCGACTCCGCTGCGCTCCGCTCGGAATGACATGGTTGGGCGTTACGAGGTTTGGTTGGGTCAATGAGATTCAGATTCCCGCTTTCGCGGGAATGACGGGGTGTACTACAGCGGGGGCCAGGGGACGTTGCGGCCGAGGCCGGCGACGGGGAAGATTTTTTCCTCCAAGAGAACGTTGAGGCGGTCTCGCAGGGCTTCCAGTTCTTCTTTGAAGAGGAAGGCGGCGAGCAGGACGGCGCAGTCCGCGCCATCCTCGACGCGGGGACGCAGGTCCTGCAGGTCGCTGAGCATATCGTCCGGTATCGGTTCTCCTTCAAAGTCCCAGATCACCGTGCGCAGCTTGTAGTCCTCGTTGAACATCAGGCCGTGGTCGATTCCCCAGAGTCGACCCGATTCATCGCGCAGGCAATGGCTCCCCTTGCGGTCGGCGTTGTTAGCGAGCGCGTCGAATAAAGCCATCCGCTGCAGGTCGGTCCGGTGCTCATTCCGCAGCGTGAAATACGTCTCCGCCGGGTTGTGCTCAACGAAAATCTGCACCGCGCCGATGCCGTACGGCCCATCGCGGGCGATTGTGAACGGGACCATGTCCCAGCCGAGCGCGCGGCTCAGTTCGAATGCCGCGCACTCCCTTAGATACAGCGTTCCCGGCGGAAAATCCCACAGCGGGGCCTCGCCTCGCTGCGGCTTATAGATGACCCTGACCTGCCCCGTTTGCCCCTCAATCAGGCCGGTAAAGACGGCGTTTGAGCCATAGGGATTGGGGCGCATATCTGTGAAATCGCCGTCGCGAATCGCCGCGACGACATCCGGTTCAGGATTCGCGTAGGTGTAATTCCCGGACGCGGTCATGTCCGAAGGAGAAAGGCTGCCCTGCCGCGGCGGGCCTGCTACTGGCCGCCCGCCGTGACGGTATGGTGTCCGTTGGTCATAGGGCAGACGTGGTTCATTCCCGGGTTCATGGGGCCATGGCACAGCGGGCAGCGGGGCCGGCCGGCCGAGTAGACCTCCATCGCCCGGGCCGACCAATCCTGGCTCTGCGCCATGGTCGCCCAGAAGCGCAGACGGGGTTGGGAGTCATCCTCATCCTCTATATCGTGCGCCTGGAACTCGATGACGTGGGCAGATTCCAGGTAGCCGACGGCCCATGAGCCGGACTGAAACTCAAAGGACCGCGACGGCGACTCCGTTGGAAGCTCTTCAACATTGGTTCCTCGCGATGAGGCCTCCTCAATGTTGCGCTGGACCATCTGGAGCAGCCGCTCGACGGACAGCGCGAGGCGGCTCATGTCCTCTTTCTCAAGCCAGATTGTCGCGTTGCCGCCCGGGCCCTGCACGAGGATCCTGAAT
>DAOUKW010000060.1:0-9927 GCA_034420915.1 Dehalococcoidia bacterium | reverse complement strand
TGAATCGTCTCGCCCGTGAATCCCTGCAGACCGGGCGTGTTGCGATGGCATCATCCGCGCCCATACAGGCGGGGAGGGAACTCGCCGCCATGTTCGGCAGCGCCGCCAACGCCAACCCTATCCGGGACATCGCAAAGGCGCGCGCCGTTCTCGTGATTGGTTCAGACATAGAAGTCACCCATCCCGTCGCCGCCTACCAGGTCCACAAGGCTGTCAATTACCAGGACGCCACTCTCATCGGCATCGGCCCCGTCGCCTACCCGGAGCTTGGCCGCGCCTCTGAGCGATGGCTCACCTGCGCCGAGGGAACTGAGCCTGCTGTCTTGCGCGGCATCCTCCGCGCGCTGCTGGACGCCAATCTTGTCCACGACGAATTCGCCGAAGAATCAATCGACGGCCTCTCCGACTTGTCGGAGAGCCTTGAAGGCACGACCGTTGAAGACGCGGCTGCTCAAGCAGGCGTTTCCGCCGATGACCTCCGCTGGGTCGCCCGCATCATTGGCACATCTGCCCCTGCTGCTCTCATCTATGGCGTGGGCGAAGATGACGCGCCCGGCGTGGCCACGTTGATTGCCTCAATTGCCGCGGTCACAGGCAACGTCGCCAACGCGCAGGGCGGCGGGCTCCATGTGCTGCGGCCCGGTGGCGGCAACGTGCAGGGAGTCAGTGACGTGCTTGGCGCGGAAGCCGCTACCCTTGACGAAGTAATTGACTCCATTGAATCCGACGCCGTCAAAGCCCTCTACTGGACCGGCGGCATACCCGCCGAAATGAGTGACTCTTCCCGCGCGCGGCTGCTCACTGCGCTTGGTCGCCTTGAGTTCCTGGTGGTGCAGGGACTTGTCATTGATGATGAACTTGCCGCGTTGGCCAACGTAATGATCCCTGCCGCGGCCGCCGTCGAGCGCGAGGGCACCTACACGAACGCCGAGCGGCGCGTCCAGCGCGTCCGGCGCATCAAGGACGCCGCGGGTGATGTGCAGCCGGTCTGGCGCGCCCCGGCCGAGATCGCAAGCCACCTCGGCGCATCGGGTTTCGGCTATGACAATGCTGATGCAATCCTCGCTGACATCGCCGCAGCCGTCCCCAACTACGCTGGCATCACCGCCGAGGCGCTGGAATCTCGACTCACCGGCCCTACGTGGCCGCTTCGGGACGATGGCATGGATGAGCGCCTCTATCAGGGCGGCGCGTTCGGCAACGCCAGTGGCCGCATTCGCCTCGCCGCCGTCTAGCCGGCATGGTCGCAACCGCCGCAACATGGTACCTCCGCGCCCATGACGACGGTCGGCCCCTCGGCATACACATCCGCGATGAAGAGCCTCTCGAACCCGCTCCCGGCGTCGTCATCACTGCCGAAGACCCCGCTCAGGCGTGGCGTCAGGCTGAAGTTGTCTCCTTTGAAGCTCTCCCCCATGCCTGCTCCATGCCGCGCTACACCGTCATCGTCAAAGTCCTGATTGCAGCATGACTAACTCAACAGAATTAGTGCGCTGCTGGCCGGACGTGGACGTCGACCCGCAGATGATTGCCTACCACGATGAGGAGTGGGGCACGCCGCTCCACGACGACGACAAGCTCTTTGAATTCCTGATCCTCGAGGGATTCCAGGCCGGCCTCTCATGGCGCATCATCCTCAACAAGCGTGAGGCTTTTCGTAAGGCGTTCGCCGACTTCGATGTTCAGAAAGTCGCGCAATTTAACGACGATGATGTTGCACGCCTGCTCGAAGACAAGGGCATCGTCCGAAACCGGCTCAAGATTCTCGGCGCAATCACGAACGCTCAGCGATTCATCGAGATTCAGAAAGAGTTCGGCTCATTTGACCGCTATATCTGGCAGTTCACCAACTACAGGACCCTGCGCAGCCCCAAGCCGATTACTGGTTGGGAGGATGTCCCAGCCACCTCGCCGGAATCGGACGCCATGGCGAAAGACCTCAAGGCGCGCGGCTTCAAGTTCGTTGGATCAACCGTGTGCTATGCCCACATGCAGGCCACTGGCATGGTCAACGACCACCGTGACGGCTGCTTCAAAGCCACTCTCGGTGACTGGTAAACTCCACCCGTCATTCCCGCGAAAGCATGTCCCGTACCCCGATACCGGGCGGGAATCCATTCACGCCCTTACGGAATCCGCGGGTCCGGCATATTCACCCACGCGCTCATCTCGTGAGGCGGCGTCACCGGGTATCCCTCCGTCACGTAGGACCCATCAATCTGGTCGATCGTGGACACGCCGATCAGCGCCATCGCGCTCAGCATCTCGTCTTCCATGATTTCCAGCGCACGCACGATGCCGTCCACGCCGCCCGCCGCGAGCCCCCAGCCCTGCAGCTTGCCGACAGCTACGCAGTCTGCCCCCAGCGCAAGAGCCTTCACTACGTCGCTGCCGCGCACGATGCCGCCGTCCAGCACAATCTTGGCGCGCCCGTCAACGGCCTTTGCAATCTCCGGCAGGGTGTCAAGGCTGCCCAGCGCGTGATCGATCTGACGTCCGCCATGGTTGGATACCCAGATGATGTCGAAACCGCGCTCGACGGCTATCTCCGCGTCCTCCGCCGTCTGGATGCCCTTGACCGCAAAGGGAAGGCCAATCAGGTCGCGGATTCGCTCGGCCAGCTCCCACGTCACCGAAGAGCCGGGTGAGACTCTCTGCACGTTCAGATTCGCCGGAACTGAACGTCCGACGATTGGCCGCTCGCGTCGACTGTACCGGGCGTTGTCCACGGTCAGGACGAATGCGTGATAACCGGCGGCCTTGATGCGCGGCGCCATCCCCTGGATCCATTCCCAGTCGCCCTGGATATACATCTGGAACAGCTTGGGGCCGTCAGCCGCCTCCATCGTGCCCTCAAGTCCCGGCTCGGACACGGAACTGGCCGTCTGTATCGTGCCGAATGCCTCCGCTGCCTTTGCGGACGCGCCCGCCCCCTCAGGGTGCAGCCGCTGCATGCCCCCAACCGGCGCGAGCATCACGGGAATGCGCATCTTGTGGCCCAGGAAATCGACGGACGGATCCATCTGGGAAACATCGCGCAGCACGCGTGGACGGAACGCCACGCGGTCGAACGCGGCACGGTTGCGCCGCATCGTCGTCTCTGACTCCGACCCACCGACCAGGTAGTCCCACCCCGCCTGATCAAGGTTCTTACGCGCCGCCTGTATCGTTTCCTCATTACTTACGAAATCTACACCCATCGTCCGCTGTCCCTCCGGTCAATCGAATTGCCTAGCGCGCGCTGTTGTGAACTGTCACGCGCCGTGTCTTCAAATTGTAGCGCCCACGTTCCTCATTCGGCATCCATTTCTTACGTCGCTCCCCGTTCCGGCGTGATGAACAGCGGAATCCGCCGCCGTCGGAACCCCCACCATGCGATGACCAACGCAACTCCCGCCGTCAATGCCAGCCCCAGGAACGCCGCCGTGAAGTCCAGCCGCTCGCTCACCTCTCCAACGAATACGGTTCCTGCCGCCGAGCCGAACGAAAACCCGCCCATCATCATCGCCATCGCCCGTCCGTATTTCTCCGGCGGTGTCCAGTCGGCGGCGACGGCCTGCAGCATCGGCTGTCCGGTTCCGAAGCCCAGTCCCAGCATGAACGCTGCCGCAAGGAAACCGACAGTCGAATACGTAAACGCCAGCGTGATCATGCAACCGACGGTGAGGATGAGCGACGGCAGCAGGATGATCGCACGGCCGTACGTGTCAGAGATGCGGCCGGTCAGCAGTCGACCGGCTATAACCACGACCGCATACATTACGAAGAACCACTCGTAATTCGGCACCTCCCTCGTCTCGCCGAGGATGGACACGAATGTCGTTGTTGCCAGGTACGCTGCTGCTATTAGCAGCACCGTGATTCCCGGCACCAGCGCCTCCGGAACAATCAACTTGTCTACCCACGTCTCCCTGCGTGGCTCTGTACTTCCCCCTCCTGCGGCGTCAGAACTCCCTCCCCCCTTGTGGGGGAGGGTTTGGGTGGGGGGTGGAGCGGGACGCTGCCCCTTGACGGGGAAGAGGAAGAGCGTCGCTCCCGCCATCAACGCTGCGCAGGCAAGGAACAGCTCCGTCGACCCGAAACCGTGGTAAATCCAAAGCCCGACGGCTGGTCCGAACGCGATGGCGATGTTGTGTGACGTGGCAAAATTCGTCATCGCCTCGCCGCGCCTGCCGGGTGGCGCGACGTCTAAAATCAATGTTCGCGTCGCGGATCCCGTTGCCCCGCTCCCCACGCGCCGCAGGATCGTCGGCAGCAGCATCGTCAGCGGCGACACGACGATGATCATAACCAGTGCGCCCACCACGTTGATCCCGAGGCCGAGAATCGCCATCCCCTTGCGGCTCCACCGGTCAACGCCCAGCCCGTACAGCGGCACGCCGAACGCCGCTATCGGACCGGCAATACCGATTACGAGGCCGACCGTGGAATTCGTCCCGCCAAGCTCCTTGATATACAGCGGCACCGTTGGCAGCAGCATGTAGAACGTCACGAAGATCGTGAACTCCATCAGGAACAGCAAGACGAAAGAGCGTGTATACAGGCGCTGCCCCACCGCCGCCCCTCGTTCAGCGCCAACAGTCACGACGCCCCCGGATGTCACACAATTCCATCCACGAATCGTAGCCGCGTTCGCCGCAACTGTATATCGGCCACCCTGCTCCGCGATACAATGAGCCAACGGGGTAGGCGGCTTGGAAGACTGCAAAAGGGCTGGGATCGGTCGATGACGACAAGGGGTTCTCCCCTCAAGCAACAATACGAGCGGATCAAGGCCGAATTTCCTGACGGAATCCTGCTCTTTCGCCTCGGCGATTTCTATGAGACGTTCGGCGAGGACGCCGAAATCGTCTCGCGCGACCTCGGCATCGCCCTCACGTCGAAGGAGCTTGGGCGTGGCCACCGCGTCCCACTTGCCGGCGTCCCAACCCACTCCCTTGATGCCTCGCTTGCGCGCCTGCTTGAGAAGGGACACCGCGTCGCCGTCTGCGAGCAGTTTGGCGACCCCAAGACCGCGAAGGGCATCCTTGACCGTGAGATCATCCGCGTCGTCACGCCCGGCACCGTCCTCCAGCACGACCTGCTGCCTGAGAGCGCCAACAATTTCTTGGCCGCACTCGTCATTGACGGTCAACGCGCCGGCCTCTCCTACGCCGATATCTCTACCTCCGAGTTCGTCACTCTCGAGATTCCCCTGGACGACCTGCAAACCGAACTCGCCGCCCTCTCCCCGGCGGAGCTGCTCATCCCGGAAAACCTGGATGTGCCGCCCATCCTGGAGGGTACAGCCCTTGTTTCACTGGATGCCTCCGGCTTTAGCGAACACGACGCCCGCCAACGCCTGCTAAAACACTTCGGCGTCCACTCTCTTGAACCCTACGGCTGTGACAATCTGCCCCTTGGAATTTCGGCTGCAGGCGCTGTGCTTTCCTACCTACAGGAAACGCAGCGCGGCGCGCTCACGCAGATTCAGTCCCTCTCCACGCGCCGGACTGCGGAGACGATGGTCCTTGATCCGCAAACAGTCCGCACCCTTGAACTCTTTGAGGGTAGTTCCGGCACTCGCGAAGGCGGATTGCTTGACCTCCTCGACACAACGCAGACCCCCATGGGACGCCGTCTCTTGCGCCAATGGCTTGGACGCCCCCTCCTTAACCGCGACGCTGTCATCGAACGGCATGACAACGTTGAGGCCCTCGTTCAAAACCCCATGCTCCGTTCACGCCTCCGTACGGCCATGCACGGACTCCCGGACCTTGAGCGCCTCATCAACTTCATTCGCTCCGGCTCCGCCGCTCCGCGTGACGTTGTTGCCGTCCGCCGCGGCCTTGAGGCCGTCGCCGGCATCCATGCCGTGCTCGTCGCTGCCCCCTTGTCTGAGATTCAGCGCGACGATGAGACCGTCAGCCCACTCGCGTGGACTCTCAACGACATCGAAACTCATGATGAGATCCGTAAGCTGCTGAACGAGGCCATCGCTGAAGAGCCCGGCGCGACCCTCTCCGCGGGCAGCGTTGTCCGCAAGGGCTTCTCGCAGGAACTGGAAGACCTGCGCGCGATTTCCTCTGACGCCCGCGTCGCCGTCGCTGCCCTCGAAACGGAAGAACGCGACGCCACTGCCATCCCCACGCTCAAGGTCGGCTACACGCGCGTCTTTGGCTACTACATAGAGGTCACGCGCCCCCACCTGTCCCGCGTGCCGGAACACTACATCCGCAAGCAGACCGTCGCGGGCGGCGAGAGGTTCTTCACGCCGCGTCTCAAGGAGCTTGAGGTTCAGATTTCCGAGGCGCAGCAGCGCGCCGAGGAGCTTGAATCCGCCATCTTTCGGCAGGTCTGTAGCCAGGTGGTGGAGCAGGGCGAGCCCATCCTTGCCACCGCTCGCGCCGTCGCCCGCCTCGATGTTCTTGCGGCTTTCGCCGAGAACGCCGTCCGCCTCCGCCTGACCCGCCCTGAGATCGACGACTCCCGCATGTTGGAAGCCACGTCGGCCCGCCATCCTGTCGTGGAAGAAGTCCTCGACGAGCCCTTCATCCCCAACGACATCTCCCTTATGGAAGACCGACCGATCGCGATCATCACCGGCCCCAACATGGCCGGTAAGTCCACCTACCTCCGCCAGATCGCCCTCATCGCGCTCATGGCGCAGATCGGCTCCTTTGTCCCCGCGGCAGCTGCCCGCGTCGGCCTCGTCGACCGTATCTTCACGCGAGCGGGCCTCCACGATGACATCTCAACCGGGCGCTCAACCTTCATGGTCGAGATGATCGAGACCGCCGCCATCCTGCACCAGGCCACCGACCGCTCTCTCATCATCCTCGACGAAACGGGCAGGGGGACCAGCACGTATGACGGCCTCTCCATCGCATGGGCCGTCGTGGAGCACATTCACAATCATCCCCGCCTCAGCGCCCGCACCGCGTTCGCCACCCACTACCACGAGCTTGTCGAACTCGGTGAAACCCTCCCCCGCGCATTCAACCTCCACGTCCTCGTTTCCGAAGAGGAAGGCAAGGTCGTGTTCCTGCGGCAGGTCGTCCCCGGCGGCGCTGACCGCTCCTATGGCGTTCACGTTGCCCAGCTCGCCGGTCTGCCGCGTGATGTCGTCGCCCGGGCCCAGGAAGTGCTCGCTCAGCTCGAAGATGACAGGACAGCCAATGCCCCCAATGCCGCCCAACCCGCGCTCTTCTCCATGCAGCCCGCCCAGCCCATGACAGCGCCCGCCAACGATGAAATCCGTGATGCCGTCCTCGGCCTGTCACCCGACCAAATGACCCCCCTTGAAGCCCTCGCCAAGCTCTATGATTTGCAGCGGCTGGCAGAGCAGGGCAGGAACGGCACGAGCGACGCCTGATATGCCGATTCAACTCCTCGATAGAGACGTCGCCTCCAAGATTGCCGCGGGTGAGGTCATCGAGCGTCCTGCCTCCGTCGTCAAAGAACTGGTCGAAAACGCAATCGACGCCGGCGCTGGTCAGGTTGAAGTTGAAATCGCTCGGGGCGGTCTCGACCTCATCCGCGTCACCGACGACGCATCCGGTATTCCGGAAGATGAACTCGAATTGGCCGTCATGCGCCATGCCACGTCCAAGTTGCGGAGCGTTCGCGACCTTGAGCGCATCAACACACTCGGCTTTCGCGGTGAGGCGCTCGCGTCAATCGCCGCCGTCGCCCGCATGACCATCGGCTCTCGCTCCCCGGGCTCGGAGGGCGGACACTACGTGATTACGGCGGACAACGAGATCGTTGAGCGAGGCACGCAGGGCGCGCCGTTCGGCACAACCGTCTACGTTCGTGACCTTTTCAAGAACGTCCCGGCGCGCCTCTCATTCCTCCGCTCCCCTGCCGCCGAGGCGACGCGCTGCGTCAATGTCCTCACCCAGTACGCCCTCGCTCACCCGGATGTCGCCTTGCGCGTCATCGTCGACGGCCGCCTCGCTTTTCACTCTCCGGGCAGCGGTGATGCCTCCCATGTCCTGCTCGAAATGTGGGGCCCGGACACCGCATCCGGCATGCTCCCCATCCAGCCCACCGCCATGGGCGGAACGACCGTCTCCGGCTACGCGAGCGAGCCCGGCACGACCCGCCCCCGCCGCACCGGCCAGATCCTCTTCGTCAATGGACGGCTTGTCGAGGCCCGCATCCTCTACTACGCTATTGCCGACGCTTACCGCGATATTGTTCAGCGAGGCCGCTATCCCCTCGTTGTCCTCTTTCTTTCCGTCCCGCCCGATGAGATCGACGTCAACGTGCATCCCACCAAGGCCGAGGTGCGTCTGCGACGCGAAGGCGAGGTCATCGCAACCATCCAGCGCGCCATCCGCCGCACCCTCGCCGCCCACGGCCATTCCGTCATTCCCGCGCAAGCGGGAACCCAGAACTCCGCGATTCCCTCCGCACCCCCCGACGCTGAAGTCCAACTCGAAACCCCGCCGCTGTTTCCCGACCCAAACAGCATTAGTCATTCCCGCGAAAGCGGGAATCTTGATCCCGATTCTGCAACCGAACATGGTGGCGCAACTCCCGCTTCCACCCAATTCACCCTCCGCCCCGTCGGCCAGGTCGGCCTCACCTACATCGTCGCCGAGGGCCCGGACGGCATGTACCTCATCGACCAACACGCGTCCCATGAGCGTGTCGTCTTTGAACAGATCCTCGCCGAACGCCGTGAGCAGGCTGCCACCTCACAGGGACTCCTCACTCCGGCTACTGTCCAACTCACCACTCGCCAACTGGATGCCCTGACCCCGCTGAGCGACTTGCTGTCCTCCTACGGTTTCGAATGGGAGCCTTTCGGGGATGACGCTGTCCTGCTCCGTGCCATGCCTGCATCCCTCAAAGAATCGGAGGCTGCGCAGGCTTTTCTGGAAGTCCTTGACGAGCGTTCCGGTGGCGAAAATGACGACTCAGCCCTCACCACTTCAGACAGCATCATCGCGTCCGGCGCGGACGCCGTTGATATGCGCGAGAGACGAATCGCGGCCACTATCGCCTGCCATTCCACTGTCCGCGCCGGACAGTCCCTTTCCCTTTCGGAAATGGAGTCCCTGATCGCCCTCTTCCGCGACGCCAACTTTCCCCGGCTCTGCCCCCACGGCAGACCCACCATGGTCCACCTCAGCTCCGCCCAGCTCGAACGCCAATTCGCCCGCCGCTAACGCATAGCCCACCCCAAAAGGCGTACAATCCCCCCATAGCCCACGGCTAAAAGGAGTAATCCAATGGCAACAGCAGACCGCGAATCAGCAGCCGACTACCCACCGTCTCCCGGACCGGTTCAGCCGGTGAGCCGCCGGCTCCGTGTCGAATTCAACGGAGAAGTCCTCGCGGAGACCACGCGCGGCGTCCGCATCGTCGAAAAGGACATGCCGCCCGTCTACTACTTCCCCCCTGAAGACGTGCGACAGGAATTCCTTGTCGCTGAAGACCGATCCTCCACTTGACCCTTCAAGGGGGACGCCAGTTATTGGGGCGTCCGTGTTGGGGATCGCGAAGCTGAAACGGCAATCTGGAGCTACGTGAACCCGAAAGACGAATACGAGGGTATCAGGGAGTACATGGCCTTCTATACGTGGAAGCTCGACGCCGCATACGTCGATGACCTTCCTGTTGATCTGGTTCACGGCGACTTCTACGGAGGCTGGCGCACCGAGGACATCATCGGCCCCTGGAACTCCTAGCCGCCCCCACCGTCATTCCCGCGGCTCCTCTTCCCATTTCTCAAGGAAGCGCACCGCCTGCGCCCACGAGTCCGCCCGCACCATCACGCGGCACGGCTGCCCCATCACGCCCAGAAAGCTGCTCGTATCCCCCTGGTTGACCAGCGCCTCGATGCCCTCTTCCAACAGAGCCTGTACCAGAAGCTCCGCGCTCAATTGGTCGTCGGTGGTCGTGAGGTGCGTCCAATCCATACAGAAAGACTACAGG
>DAOUKW010000059.1:0-9748 GCA_034420915.1 Dehalococcoidia bacterium | reverse complement strand
CGAACAGCCCCAGCGTCGTGGGCATCGTCAGCATGATGCCCGCCACCTCCGGCCCCAACACCAACTTCAACGCGTCCATATCGACGTTGCCGATTGGGTCCGTGGGCACGGTGACAAGGGTGAATCCCGCCATCGCCGCCGACGCCGGATTCGTCCCGTGCGATGAGTCCGGTGAGAGAACCACGGTGCGCTTGCTGTCGTTCCGGCTGCGATGATAGGCGCGGAACAGCAGCATCCCTGTCAGTTCGCCGTGCGCGCCCGCGGACGGCGCGAGACTGGTTGCATCCATCCCCACCACGCTCGCCAGCATCTCCTGAAGGCTGTACAGCGCTCCAAGCGTGCCAGCGCAGACCTCGGGCGGCAGATACGGATGCGCGTTCGCGAATCCCGGCATTCCCGCCACCGTCTCATTCACCCGCGGGTTGTACTTCATCGTGCAGGAGCCGAGCGGGTAGAACGTGGTATCGACGGCGTAGTTCGACTGGCTGATGCGCGTGAAATACCGCACCACGTCCAGCTCGCTGATCTCCGGCAGGAGCAGTTGCTTACGCAGTGTCGGCTCAGGGAGCGGCGGCTCCACCGGCGGGACCGCCGGAACGGGAGTCGTCACCCCGCGCCGCGCCGGTCGCGAGACATCCAGCAGCAGAGGGACACGCTTCTCATTGGTATCACCGATGGCGAGGATGAGCCCGTCGCCCGCCGCTGCCGTCTCGACTGCCGGCCAATCCGCGAGGCTTGTCGCACCCGCGTCGTTCTGGTTGTCCTTTTCCTCGGTCACACCAGCGATGCCCGCAAGGGCACCGACAAGCCGATCAATATCGGACGTCGTCGACGTTTCCGTGATGCAGAGAAGGAGACCGTTGGGAATACGGTCGGATACGTCGATGCCGCCGATGATGCCGTGGTCCTCCCACAGCCGCCGATTCACCTCCGCGGGAGGAATCGGACACTCAGCTACGAATTCCTTGATGAAAAGTGCATCCTCGCCGCCATAGATTGAAAAGCCGGGCAAACGGCTTATCCGCCGCGCCGCGTTGTGCGTCGCCTGGTAGCAGCTGAACGCCACCTCCCGCAGCCCCTGTGGGCCAAGAGCCGCAGTATGGACGGCCACCGCGATGGCGGCGAGCGTCTCCGCCGTACAGATATTGGACGTGGCCTTTTCGCGGCGGATGTGCTGCTCGCGGGTCTGGAGCGTGAGTACAAACGCATCGCGTCCGTCCGCGTCCACGCTGCGCCCAACGATGCGACCGGGCATCTGCCGCAGGTACTCGTTCTTGGACGCAAAGAATCCAACGCCCGGCCCGCCGAACCCCAATGCGATTCCAAGCGGCTGCCCCTCAGCTACCACGATGTCTGCGCCGTACTCCCCGGGGGGCCTGATCAACGCGAGGGACACCGGTTCCACGGCCACCACCAGCAGCCCGCCGCGCTCATGGATCGCGTCGGCCAGTGAATCGGGAGCGTCATCTATGAGGCCGTCATATGAAGGCTGCTGCACGATTAGGCAGGCGGGCTCTCCCTCCGGAGCATCGTCCAGGCCGTCGACAACCGTGATCTCCTGCGCGCCTGCATACGTCTCAAGCGCGGCCCGATAGAGCGGGGAAACACTCTCGTGGACGGCAACCGTGCGGCGGCGCGTCAGGCGACACGCCATCAATGCCGCCTCCGCCAACCCGCTCGCACCGTCGTACATCCCCGTGTTTGCGGCGTCCATGCCGGTCAGTTCACAGACGACCGTCTGGAACTCGAACAGGGCCTGCAGGATGCCCTGGCTCGCCTCCGGCTGGTAGGGCGTGTACGGCGTCAGGAACTCGCCACGGGAGATGATCGCCCCGACTGCGTTCGGCACGTAATGTCGCGCAAATCCGCCGCCCAGGAAGGATGGGGCCGCGTCTGCGGAGACATTCATGGCGGCCACATGGCCCATATGCGTGACGACATCATGCTCGGACAACGCCGGAGGCAGGTCTAATTGCGGGTTGCGGTAGTCAGCGGGAATATCCGCGAAGAGGTCGTCCACGTCGTTGACGCCGATGACATCGAGCATGTGCTGCCTGTCGGCAGCCGTCATGGGGACAAAGGGGGCGGGATTACGCTGCTCAGTCACCGCCGCTCAACTCCGTCAGAAATGCCTGGTACTCATCGTGCGAGAGGAGGCTTTGTAGCTCACGCTCATCCTCGATGGTTACGCGCAGCATCCAGCCCTCTCCGTATGGGTCCTCGTTCACCAGTTCTGGCTTGTCCTCAAGGGTGGAATTGACCTCGGCGACCATGCCGCTGACGGGCGAGAAGAGGTCTGAAACCGACTTGACTGACTCAACCTCGCCAAACGTCTCGAACTGCTTGACCGACGAGCCGGCATCAGGCAGATCGACATAGACAACATCGCCCAGTTCACCCTGGGCGTAGTCCGTGATGCCGACGGTGGCCGTGTTCGGGTCGGCATCATCGCGCGCCACCCACTCATGTTCGCGGCTGAATACCAGATTGGCCGGGTCAAACGGCATATCAAGTCCCCCATTCAGTGCGTCTCCGCGCGGGGCGGAGCGGCAAAGTGCCCATTCATTCTAGCGGCAGTCACCCGCAAATTGCCGCAGTGACCGGCACGAATCTAACCGCGATTCGCCTGCAAGAACGGCAACGGTGCCGTTGTCGCGCTGACGGTGCGGCCACGGATGTCAACATCCACTTCATTTCCGGGCTCGGATACATCAATCGGCAGATAGGCAAGCGCGACGCTGTAGTCGAGTGAGGGCGAATACGCCCCGCTTGTGATGACGGATTCTCCGCCGCCATCCAGGCGCACCGCATACCCATGGCGCGGCGCTGACCGCCCTTCCACGGTGAGGCCGGTGATGCGCTTGCTTATGCCGTCATTCGCCTGCGCCCGCAGCTTCTCCACCCCCAAAAACTCCTTGTCGAGGTTCACGAACCGATCGAGACCGGCCTCCAGCGGCGTCACCGTGTCATCCATGTCCTGCCCGTAGAGCATCAGGCCCGCCTCAAGCCGCAGCACGTCACGCGCCGCAAGGCCGCACGGCGCAACGTCGCGCTCCTCGTTGAGCGTCCGCCACACCCTTTCCATCTCCGCCGATGGCACGATCACCTCAAACCCGTCCTCGCCCGTGTAACCGGTGCGTGAGATGAGCGCCAAGGTGCCCGCGACCGTTGTCGAGCGGCACGCAAAGCGGCCAACATCGCCAAGTTCAAGATCGACGAGCGTTTGCAGCGCGTCGACCGCGCCCGGCCCCTGCACGGCCATCATGGATGTCTCGTCGCGTTCGTGATTGATAGCGACATCTTTGCAATGCTGAGCAAGCCAGGCCGTTATGCGGTCCCAGCTTGCCGCGTTGCACACCATCAGGAATTCTTCTTCGGCGAGCCGCATAACGACCACGTCGTCGAGAATACCGCCCGACTCATTGCAGATAAGCCCATAGCGCGCGCGTCCGGGGCGCAATCTGCCGATATTGCTGGTCACCACGCGGTCAAGCGCGTCCGCCGCATTCTCCCCCGTCAGCCTGATGCGACCCATGTGCGAGACATCGAACATGCCCACCTGTTGCCGCACCGCCGCATGCTCCGCCAGCACGCCGTTCGAGTACTGCACGGGCATCTCCCACCCGCCAAACTCGACTATCCGCGCGCCGAGCGCGACATGAGAATCAAAGAGAGGCGTCCGAAGGAGAGTCATCAGCTTTCCGATGTGGCTGCGCTTACCTGCTCCCGCAATTCCTCTTCCCGTTCCATTTGCTCCTCCGTCATCTCGGGAGCGAAGTCTTCCATCTCGTAGAGCGGACGAATCTCGATCTCGGCCATCCCGGGCATCGGCTGTGGACACCGCTTGACCCACTCAACGGCCTCATCCATGTCCTTTACCTGCCAGATCCAGAATCCGGCGATGAGTTGGTTCGTTTCGGGGAACGGGCCATCCGTCACGGTGTTCTTGTCTCCATCGAGGGCTACGCGCTTGCCGTGCTCGGAGGGTTTGATGCCCTCGCCGCCCAGCATCACGCCCGCCTCCGCCAGCTCCTGGTTGTACCTGCCCATGGCCTCCAGCAACTCCGTGGAGGGCATGATTCCCGCCTCGCTCTCGGCGGTGGCCTTGATCAGCACCATAACGCGCATCGCGTACTCTCTCCTGTCATCTACCGCTGTACTGCCATGATACCGATGCTGCGCATCCTGCTCACCCTGAGCTTGTCGAAGGGCGAGAGGCCTGCCCCACTTGACGGCATATTGCAGATGTTGAGAATGTAGCGCAGGTACAGCTTCTCCGGTGAGAAGCAAAAGAGTGGGGGCACACAATGGCTGAATACGCAAATCCCAATGCATTGGTAGACACGGAGTGGGTCGCGCAGAACCTTGATGCGGCAGGCGTCAGGCTCGTTGAGGTGGACGTCGATACGGCGGCGTACGACCAGGGACACGCACCCGGAGCCGTCGGTTGGAACTGGCGGTCCCAACTACAGCAGAACGTTGTGCGCGACGTTGTTGCAAGGGACGACTTCGAGCAGCTGCTGGGGCAGTCCGGTATCGGCAACGACACGCGCGTCATCCTGTACGGCGACAACAACAACTGGTTCGCCGCATGGGCATACTGGCAGTTGAAGTACTACGGGCATGAGAACGTCCAACTCATGAACGGCGGGCGCGCCAAGTGGCTGGCGGAAAACCGCCCAACAACGACGGACGCTCCGTCAATTACCCCGCAGACATACGCCGCCAGTGATCCGGACACGTCTATCCGCGCGCTGCGTGATGACGTGCGCGCCGCTCTGGGCTCCTCGGTGCTCGTGGACGTTCGCTCCCCTGCGGAGTTCAGCGGCGAGCTTCTTGCTCCTGAGAATCTGCCGCAGGAGGGCTCACAGCGCGGCGGCCACATTCCGGGCGCCGTCAACATCGGTTGGGCGCAGGCCGTCAACGAGGACGCCACGTTCAAGTCCGCGGACGAACTCAACGAGATCTATGGCGGGCGGGGCGTGACCGCGGACAAGGATGTCATCGCCTACTGCCGTATCGGCGAGCGCTCCTCGCACACGTGGTTCGTCCTCAAGGAGTTGCTCGGATACCAGAACATCCGCAACTATGACGGCTCCTGGACCGAGTGGGGCAGCGGCGTCGGCCTCCCCATCGAACGCTAAACGCCTGCCGTTAGCCCTTCATGACCACCGCTGAGCAGCTCTACCGCAACGCCGCCGGCCTCTCAGAGGTCGGCGAGCTGCTGGAGTCAGGCGATGCCGTGTTGGCCGGGGAAATCCCCATGGCGGCGTTGACGGAGGCGGATCGCCTGCGTCTGCTCGCTTACCCGGGCTCGCTCGCCCGCCGAATTCGCAGGGGCAGCCAATCGGCGAGGCTGCGCGTGATCTATGTGGTGCCCGATTGGGCAACCGATGAGGCGCGTTTCGCTCCCGGCCGTCCGTTCAACCTGGCGCCCTCCGGCAAGACCTACGGCGGCCAGCGGGACCCGGAGGCATCCGGCCTATCCCGCGCCCACTACTGGGAAGCCCTCTTTGATATGCACACGGAACAGCTCAAGGACTCCGCCCGCGCCGCCGACGTGGAGATTGTTCGTGCATCCGACCTCGCCGGCAGCGCCGGATTCCTCTCCGTGCTGCGCCTTGCCCTCCGATCACCCGGCCAGATTGCGGATGCCATACGCGAGTCAAACCCGGCGGCTGAGATCGACGACAAACCGCTCGTATTCGCGGGCGCGGGCTGTCGGGAATGCGGGTCAATCGACGGGTCAACCGACTACGATTCCGATTGGGACCGCGCCCGGTTCGACTGCCACGCCTGCGACCACACGCAGGAGGCGGATATCCGAGAGCAGCCCATGTGGATGCAGGAGGACGTCCTGCGCGCCGCCGTCATCGCCGCACTCGAACCGACCATCGTCATCCGTCGTCCCGGCGCAAGGTGGGAGGCGCGAGAAAACCTGGTCGATTCTCTCCTGATGCTCGCGGGTGGAGACGGCGCCGGCCTGCCCACGCGACTCGTTCCTCCCAGCCTGGACAGTGAGCAGGGCGGCACACCACTCAATGACCTCATCCGCCTCGCAGAGGACTGGGACGAGGACTTCGCCGAACTGCCGTAGGGCCCCGTTCACCCTGAGCCGTCCCCCGTTCACCCTGAGCCTGTCGAAGGTCCCCATCCGTCATTCCCGTACTCCCCTGTCATTCCGAGCGCAGCCGAGGAATCTAAGATCCTCTTGACACACCCTCGTCAACCCATAAAATCACTGGTAGACCTCTGATTGCCTTAAGGTCTTGTCCGCGAGACTGGCAGTCGGACTATGGGTCGAGTGGACAAAAGGGAACCCTGGTCGTTCGTTAAGGTCTTTTCCACGAGACTGGCGACCAACTATACGGGTTAGGAGTGGATGTTATGTGTATTGATGTACTGCGTAAGGTCGGCAGTTATTCGCGCCCGCCGCCCCCGGTTCATCCGTATTGCCCATTCAGGCCGATTCACTAAAGACAGCAGGATAAGGAGACACATCATGAGTCGACAGAGTGACATGGATAACCATGCGAATCAATTGAATCCCAACAATGACGCCTACTGGTCGTCACGAGGTGAGGATGATCGTCCGGAAGATTGGGAGGAGCGTGTCGAAGAGAGTCAGCCCACGCGGGGCCCGTCTGGTAAGGGAGACTCTGGCAAGAACTAACTGATAGTCTGGGGGTTCCAGCCTGCGCTTTGCGCCGCATGGGCTGGAACCCCCAGATTGTTCTGAGCAACAAAGAACAACACACCCATGCTCCAATCACTCACCCACCACATCCGCCAATGGGATTACCGCCTCTATGCGGCCATACTCCTGTTCCTGTCCCTGCCAAACCTCTACAACCTCTATCGTGTCAGCTTGATCGGGAACGAGATTCCGGACACCGGCAGCCTGGCTATCGTGGCCCAATGGCAATTTGTTGGTCTCATTGTCGAGGTATTCCAGGAGGCGACCGTTCTGGCTGTCTTCTTCTTCTTGGGCTCACAAATGCGTTCCCGAGTCGACATCCAGCTAGATCGCGCCAAGAGCGTCATGTCCTTCATCTTCGGCGCATCGTTCCTGTTTGCCATCGTTGTATTCCTGTTCCGAAGCGCATTTGTCGACCTCATTGACACACCGGATGAAATCCGTGCTCAGACCAGCGCGTTCCTTGCCGTTAGCGTATTCAGCATCCCGTTCATGTTGCTTTCCGCCGCCATCGTCGTCCTGTTTCAGGCGTTGGGGATGCGGCGAATCGTGTTAGCGATAGCGTTCCTGAACGTCATCCTGTTGTTTGCGTTTGACAGTCTGCTTTTTGGCGGACACAGCTTCTCGCTCAACGCCGGTGTCGTCGGCGTCGGATGGTCCACCCTCTTGTCGAGCGCAATCCTCTTTGCCGTCGGCGTCGGTCTCCTGCTCGGCTCCCGCCGGATGCCAAGCGGCTACCTCACAACGCTCCCGTCCTTTGCCGACATGCAGGTATACCTGCGTGTTGGGTTGGGTAGCGGTGTGGACAGTGCAGTCCGCAATGCCGCTTATTTCATCATGATTATTCGACTGGTCAACACGATTGGCACCACTGAAATCAGCGGCTACTACGTGGCAATCCAGATACTTTGGAGCTTCATGCTAGTGCCTATCCTGGCGTTCGCCGATTCCTCAAAGGCTCTTGTCGCACAGGATTCGGCCAACCCGGAACGTGTACGACTGATATGGCGGTCGTCGATGCTCATTACGGGCGCAATGATGCTCGTCTGGATTGCGCTGACCCCGTGGCTCTCAACATTCGCCAACGCCCTGTCTGATGATCCTGATATCGTCGACGCCGCGATTGTCGCATTTGGCATTCTGTTCGTCCCATACATCATGTTCTGCTTCAACACCGTGACGGATGCCGTGTTCTATGGCTTGGGAAAGACCCAGTACATGGCCTACCAATCGATATTGACTAACGGCACCGTTTACGTCATTGCGTTCATTCTCTACGTAACCGGCATTTGGGAAGTCACTTATGTCGGTGTCATGGTTCTGTTTGCGCTGGGGATTCTCGTTGACAGTGTCCTCACACTATGGTTCCTGTGGCGCGTGCTCTCCGCAGAAGGAGGACGACCGTTCACATTCGCTACTGCCCGCCCCGCCTAGCTATCTACCCCTCGTAGGGGATGCTTTCCAGGTCCTCGATGCGGCCGTCCGCAGTGAAGCGCCAGACGCCGATGTAGCCCCGGCTCAGGTCGCCGTTATCGTCCCACTCCAAAACGCCGGCTGCGCTCTCGTAATTGATTTGCTCTCCGGCGGCCAACGCGGCCAGCGCATCCGCTATGCCCGCGGGGGTGCCCGGGATGCTGCGGCCGGGGGTGTTGGCAATGGGGCGCAGCTGATTGCGAATCGCCTCGCCATCGACGCTGCCCGCCGCCTGCGCCGCCAGCGCCAACGCGATTGTCGCGTCATAGGTTTCTTTGACGTATGCGAGAACCGGCAGATCGCCGTATGTCGATACGTAGGACTCGTCCCATTCTTCGGTGGTGGCGCTGTGCGGGGCGTGGGCGCTGCCCGTTCCATTCGTGCCGGCCAGCTTCTCCGCGCCGATCTCCTCAACCAGGCTGATCCGCTTGGCCGCGTCACCCAGGACGAATTGGCTATAGGCGCCTGTGCCCAATGCGTGCTTGATGACATCTGTGGTCAGTCCGCGGAATGCGATGACAACCAGAACCTCCGCGCCGTCGCTCGCGGACTCCGGCACTGCCGCGAGGATATCGGGTTCAGCCGGGTCGACGGCAACGGAACGCAGCGTGCCGGTCCAAGAGGCGGCGAAGGCTTCGGCAAGGGCTGCTCCGTACGCATCATCCTGGTAGATCATTCCGACGTTATCGAAACCGCGTTCCCGCGTGATGTCAGCGAGAACGGGTCCATGCACGACATCCGAGAGAGACGTTCTGAAGAAGTAATCATCGTCCTCAACGTCAGTCAGCCACGCGGAGGTCGCCGAGGGGCTAATGGTCGGAATACTGAAAACGGCGGACACTCTCTGGGCGACTGGCAGTGATGCGGAACTGGCATTCGGCCCCACGATGGCATGAACACCCTCAACCTCCACAAGACGCCGCGCCTCCTCAACGGCCGTATCGGGATTCCCCGTGGCGTCCGCCACCACGCCGCTCACCGGCATCCCAAACACGCCACCCGCCTCATTTACGTGCTTAAGAGCCAGCTCGAACGCCCGCTGCCTGTCTGCCGAGGCCTCCGGCGAGCCCGTGAAATTGAGCAACAGGCCGATCTTCAGGGAAATCGCATCGGCTTCTTCGCCCGTTTCAAACGCGCCGCACCCGGCGCTCATGCCGATAACCACGAGGAGTAGCGCCGCCATAACGACAACCATTCTGCCCATGCCCGCTGTCATCCTGAACACGCCTCCACTGTCATTCCCGCCACCCCTCCGTCATTCCCGCGAAAGCGGGAATCCAGTGCGGTATCTGAGGGGCGGGGTGGCTGCCTTGCAGTGTGCCACACTGCTAGACTCAAACCATGACCGCTTCCGACGCCACCCTGGCTGAACTGTCCCTTTCCCGGGACGAATACGACGAGATCGTGCGGCGCATGGGACGTGAGCCGAATGAGGTCGAACTTGGCATGTTCGGCATCCTCTGGAGCGAGCACTGCGGCTACAAGCATTCCCGCCTTTTGCTGCGGCTCTTCCCAAGTGAAGCTCCGTGGGTGCTCATCGGTCCCGGCGAAGAAAACGCCGGCGCGGTTTCCATCGGC
>DAOUKW010000058.1:0-19540 GCA_034420915.1 Dehalococcoidia bacterium | reverse complement strand
AGAAGAGGAGAAGCGGCTCCGTTGCGTCTGTGCCCGGCGCGAGATAGAAGCGGTTCTGCGGCCACGTGAGAGACCTCACGCCGGAGTCATCGACGTTGACGATGGGGCGGTAGTCCGTGAAGTTGAAGAACTCGTCCGGATCGAACTCGGCGACGAGTTCGGCATTGCGCGCGCGTCCAAGGAAATCGACGGCGCCCGTGGCGGCATCGCCGGCATCGGACCATCCAAAGAACGCCATGATGACGGTGTGGACGTTTCGGGGAATCTCTCGGTGAAGACGAATGTCTTTCACAAGCCACCTCCGGTGGTGCTGGGGCGCGTGAATCGCACACTATACGGCATAGCCGCTCTCCGCGCCAACTCCACTATAACAACATTGCCCATGCGCCAAGATGAAACTCCGCGTGAGAAAAGGTGGATGGGCTACGTGTATGATTAGAGTAGCTGGCAGGTTAGAGTGGCTGGCAAGTTGGAAGAGGCAATATGGACAACTCATTGACGATTGAGAGAGTTATTCTTGCGGAGCCGCGAGGCTTCTGTGCCGGTGTGATTCGCGCCATCGAGGCAGTTGAACTGGCCCTGGCAGAGTACGGCCCGCCGATATACGTGCGCCGCCAGATTGTTCATAACCTCTTTGTCGTGCGAGACCTGGAACGGAAGGGCGCGGTGTTCGTTGAAGAGGTGTCTGAGGCGCCCGTGGGGGCGCGCATGATATTCAGCGCGCACGGCATCGCACCCATCGTGCGGGAGATGGCGAAGGGACGCGAGCTTGACGTCATCGATGCCACGTGCCCGCTGGTGACAAAAGTGCATGTGGAGGCCGTCCGCTACGTTCGGGACGGCTACAAGGTTCTCCTTGTCGGCCACGCAGGCCATGATGAGATCATCGGCACGATGGGCGAGGCGCCAGACGACATCATCCTCGTCCAGGATATGGATGATGCGGCGACGGTCAGCGTTCCGGATGAAGAGCGCGTGGCGCTCGTTACACAGACAACCCTGAGCGTGGATGAGACGAAGGACATCGTGGATGCCCTCAAGATGCGCTTTCCCAAGATTCGAATGCCTGCGCGCTCCGATATCTGCTTTGCGACACAGAACCGACAGGACGCCGTGAAGCTGTTGGCGCAGGAAGCGGATGTCGTCCTGGTTCTCGGCGCGGAGAACAGCAGCAACTCTCAGCGTCTGCGAGAGGTGGCGGATACAGGGCAGTGCAGGGCGTATCTGATGGACAGCCTGGTGGACCTGGATGAGTCCTGGCTGGAGGGCGCGCAGTCAGTGGGTATCACATCCGGAGCGTCTACTCCGGACTCCCTCGTGGAGGAGGTTATCGCGCATTTCATGGCCGCCGGAGTGGAGGACGTTCGGACGCTGAAGGCGCTGGAAGAGAACGTCACGTTCCTATTGCCGCGAGAACTCACCGGGGCGCGAGCGAGTTAAAGAGCTTAAAAAGGAAAACGCAGGCCGAAGATCCGATAGCTCGGGTGGCCTGCGCTTCCCTGGGGGTAGGGGAAGACTGGGTGCTAGAAGTTCTTGTTTGGAGCCCTAAAGGGGCTTAGCGGGCAATCCTCCTGGTCTTGCGGCGCAGGAACGGCGGGAGATCAAGGTCTCCGTCACCAAGCGCGTCGCGCAGGATCTGATCGACAACCTCGTCATCCTCGAAGGTTTCCTGTTCGGTCTCAAAGCCCGTGGCGATAAGGGTCAACTGGACCTCACCGTCGCTGGCACGGTTGGAGACGACGCCGAAGATGATGTTGGCGTTGGGATCAACGGCCTGGGAGATGATGTCCGAGGCTGCATGGATTTCCGCCAATGAGAGGTCGGAACCGGCCGTGATGTTGTAGAGGACGCCGGTTGCGCCCGTGATGTCGATCTCAAGGAGCGGGTTCTGGATCGCCGCCTTTGCCGCGTCCGTCGCCCGTGTGCTGCCGCGTCCGTTGCCGATGGCCATAAGGGCCTGACCGGACATGGACATGACGGTTCGCACGTCCGCGAAGTCGAGGTTGATCTCACCGGGGACGGTGACGAGCTCAGAGATGGCGTGGACGCCCTGTCCCAGAACATCGTCGGCCATGCGGAACGCATCGTGCCAGGAGGCTTCCGTTCCGGCGACGGCAAGGAGCCGCTCGTTCGGAACGATGATGAGGCTGTCAACGCAGCCGTGCAGGCTGGCGATACCCTCTTCAGCCTGTCGGGCCCGATGTGTGCCCTCAAAGGCGAAGGGTCGCGTGACGATTCCGATGGTGAGCGCGCCGGTTTCCCGGGCGATTGAGGCGATCACAGGGGCTGCGCCGGTGCCGGTGCCGCCACCCATGCCGCTGGCGACGAAGACCATGTCAGAGTTCTTGACGGCCTCATAGATGTCGTCACGACTCTCCTCTGCGGCCTGTCGGCCAATCTCAGGGTTTCCGCCCGCGCCGAGGCCGCGGGTGATCTGGTCGCCAATGCGAAGGCGGTAAGGCGTGTCCGAACGCGCAAGGGCTTGCGCGTCCGTATTCACGGCGATGTACTCGATTCCCGGGACGGCCTCACGAGCCATCCGGGAGACCGCGTTTCCGCCGCCGCCGCCGATGCCGAACGCCTTGATGCGAACCAACCCATCTACATCTTCAGGCAGTGACATATCTGTATTCCTCCCTTTCTGCCGTTTCCTCTAAACCCGCGCTGTTTCCCGGCTTCTTTCCCGCTTGCCGGTACCCCGAGCAACCGACGCATTCTGCTTGCGCGCGGCACGCTCTGAATCGTGGTTAGTTGATGTCACAGATGTCTCAGTCGGAGTGGACTTCACTCCGTTCCTCCCGCCAAACCTGCCGGTCAGGCGACGGAGAATGCCGCTGGACTTGCTGCTCGGCTGGGAATGGAACGCCGGATGCGTTAGGGGATCCTTGATCGTTCCCGCCCAGACAAGGGTTCCAATGGCCGGGACCCACGTCGCGTTGCCGGATATGGCGAGGGGTATGCCCTCGATGCCGCGCGGCGCTGCCCAGTGAATGGGCATGGAGATTACCGAACGTCCGAGTTGAGAGAGCCCGTCACGCAAGATCGGCTGACCGGCGATGGCCAGGCCGCCCGGCAGCTCGCGATCTCCTGCGATGCTCTCGATGGCGGTCTCAGTTAGAGAGAAGAGCTCTTCGGCTCGGTCGCGGAGTGTTGCTACCATCTCCACGCGGTCAATGTCGATGCCCTCATCGGCGACCGTTATTGCCGCGCGTGACGGCCCCACGGTGTTGGAAAAGGTTGCAACCTGTTCCAGCACAGCTTCGGCGGTGGGGTAGGGGATATCGAGAGCAATTGAAAGATCGTTGGTGAAATGCCGGGCGCCAATACCGATCTTCGCCGAACCAAGATATTGACCATAATGCATGACGGTAATCGTGCTAATCCGCTCGCCAATGGAAAGAACTGCAGCGCCGCGTTCCCGCTCCGTGTCGGTCAACGCTGCATGACTCTCCGCCACCGGCCCGGCCATAAGGGCAACCCTTTCGCTTCCCACGAACTGCGCGGCCTCACGGATGTTTGCCGCTGTGTCAGCCTCACATGAGACGGACAGCGAGAGAACACGAAGGTCCTGGCCTGTCTTGCCAACCGGCAGGCGCTCCGTTTCCTTACCGTCAAGCGAGTACGCCTGGGGGATGACATGGATCAAGTGACGTTCATTACGCGGAAAGGCGGGGCGGCTCTTATCCAACAGCCGCTCACCGTCTGCCTCCACTACTGTTCCCCGAGAGCCGGATGGCCGGATGCTTGCTTCAGTCTCGTGGAATTGGATCTGGCCGGTGGGAACGACAAATACGACGTTCTCAAGAGGGAAGTCGACGGATGTCCGCAGTTTCCGGGAGATGCCGGACAGGGCGACCCCCAACTCGTGCGCATCGACGACTGTCTGGTCTTCGATACCTGCCGAGGGCGCCTCGATGCCCGTGAGCATCCGGGTAGATTCCGGGCGATGCCGTGCAACGGCAACTCGAAGTTTCCTTTCACCGAGTTCGATGCCGGCGATTATCCGATCCATCTCTCGCCACTCCCCACGTTCTCACTGCTTCCCGCGCTGCGCTGCCCGCTGTCCTCTCGTACCTGTGCTTTCCCCGCGCTGCACTGCCTGAATCTCAATCCTCCGATCACGCTGCGACGCGCTCTGCGATCCGCAGCCGGGCCGATCGGCTTGCGGGATTGCGCGCAATCTCAGCGATGGAGGGCGTGATTCCCTGCCGCCGTGGGAGCCTGACCGTCGCCGTGTGCTGGCACGTGCAGACCGGTTGGGCGGTAGGGCAGAGGCAGTCTCTTGCCTCCTGGTGGAGGAATCGCTTGACAACACGATCCTCCAGGCTCTGGTATCCGATGACGGCCAATTTGCCGCCGGGGGCCAACAACTCCAGTGCCTGCGGGAGGGCCGACTCCAGGGCCTGGAGATCTGCGTTGACGACCATCCGAAGCGCCATGAACGCCTTGGTGGCCGGGTGTATTCGCGCCGCGCTGCGCTGCCCGACTGCGAGCTCGATGCACTCAACGAGCTCCCGTGTTGTACCTAGTGGCCGCCTCCCCATAACTGTCCTCGCGATGGACCGGGCCGACCACGCGTCCTCCTCACCGTACGTTCTGAGGAGGTCGATAAGCTCCTGCTCCGGGAGATCATTCACCAGGTCTGCGGCGGTGACGTCTTGCCGAGGGTCATACCGCATGTCCAGTGGCTGATCGTCCTGGAATGTGAAGCCGCGACGTATAGCCTGCAACTGCCGAGAAGACAGACCAACGTCCATAATGATTCCCTGCGCCTGCGTGAAGCCGTGTGCGACTGCCACCTCTTTAAGGGACGCGAAGTTTGCCTGCACCAGCGTATATTGCGCATTCGGCAGGTCCCCCAAACGACGCGCCGCCGACGAAAGCATCTCCGGATCAGCATCTATGCCGAGCACCTGCGCGCCTGCGGAAAGGAGCGCCTCAGTGACGGATCCCTCGCCGAGCGTGCAGTCGATGTACTTCCCACCGGCATACGGCTGAAGCGTTTCGATGACTTCGTCCAATAGGGCAGGGACATGGTAGATATGTGAATTCGCCACCATGACTCCCTCCTTGCTCTCAATCTTTCTGTTCTGGGACGCTCGATGCGTATTCCCGCGCGTCCCTTTTCCCCGTCGCACGAACAATGCTAAGCCGAAATCGCACCAGCCTCTAGAATTTGTCACGCTGTGTCCACTGAGCGAAAAACGTCGCGATTCATGGACGAAATAGCGATGTTGACAGCGGGCGAAAAATTGGTGGATGATTGCACCAGCGAAAAACCGGTTTCGGAGCAGTGGACAAGTGACAAGTAGTCCCAGATCGCGTGGTGTGGCGCCTCCCTACGGTTCATACAAGAGCTGGGAGACATTCATCGCTTTCGTGAAGACAGATCTCGATCCGCTGCCGGACCAGCTGGACACCAGCGTTTGGCGCAGCACGCCGTTTTCAGGTTCAACCCGATCTTCCATCCAGAGCGCGCTACTCTTCTTGGGCCTAATGGATTCACAGGGAAATACCGATCGGCGCCTTGAGACACTTACCCGACCGGCAAGCGAAGAGGCGAAACGGCAGCTTCTCGCAGCATTGTTTGACGAGAAGTACGCGCCGCTGCTCGAGGGGATCGACTTGCCCCGGGCGACGCGTGGGCAGATCAAGACGGCGTTTCAGAGCGCCGGATCCGGTCCTGAGACCTCCGAGAAAGCCGTCACCTTTTTCGTTGCGTTTGCGAATGAAGCCGGAAAAGAACTGCACCCGGGACTTTTCGGACGCGGCCACGGGACAAGGACACGTCGCAAAACTACTACTAATCGAAAAGATTCGGCCGGACAGCCCGAAAAAGAGACCGAATTACCGAAAAATGAAATTGTTTCCGAAAATTCCTTACCGATAAACGAAAACGCCGTTATTCGCCATGATGGGGTACATCCGGCCATTCTTGCGGCGCTTGAGGCTTTGCCCAAGGACGGCCAATCGTGGACGAATGCAGACCGTGAAAAGGTCAAGGTGGCCTTTGCAGCTCTCCTCGATGTAACCTATCCAACCATCGATGACACAAACTCCCGGATGCTCTGATGGCGGAGGCACGAGGCATGAACCCCATGCAAGGCATGCCGGAGCCGCGCTAGACTGATGCTATGAGCGATATTCGTGTTGCCGTCCTTGTTGCGAGCGATTCAGGCGCTGCCGGTGATAGGGCAGACCGAAGCGGAAAACTGATAGAAGAGCTGGTCACCGCGGCGGGCTGGACCGCATCCGAAAAAACCATAACGCCGGATGATCGAGCTGTTATTGCTGCCCAACTCCGCTCCTGGGCGGATAGCGGTGATCTTTCGCTCATCGTGACCACAGGCGGAACTGGCGTAGGGCCGAGAGACGTGACGCCGGAGGCGACACTCGATGTGGTGGACCGTCTCGTGCCTGGCATGGCTGAACAGATGCGCGCGCAGACCGTTACACAGACACCGATGGCGATGACATCGCGGCAGGTCGTCGGCATTCGCGGGCAGACTCTCATCGTCAATCTCCCCGGCAGTCCGAAGGCCGTGCAGGAGTGCCTTGACGTCCTGATGCCGGTTCTGCCGCATGTTCTTGAGGTGCTCAGTCAGCCTCGGACGGACGAGCACCCGACGCAACAGGCATAACCGCTCCGGTGAAGGTCCACGTCGTCACACTCTTCCCCGGCCTTTTCCCGGGGCCCCTGGGTGAGAGCATCATCGGGCGGGCGCTGGGAAGCGGTGTCGTTGAGTTGTGCCTCCACAATCTCCGCGATCATGGCGAGGGGCCGCACAAGGTTGTTGATGACACCGCATTTGGCGGCGGGCCCGGCATGGTACTTAAGGCAGGCCCGCTGGCCGCAGCCATCAGGGAAGCCCGGCAGGGCGAAAGCAGAACGCAGGCGAATGAGCCGCCCGTCATCCTCATGGACCCGCAGGGCGAGCGACTGACCCAGGGCCTCGTTGATCGATTCGCCGGTCTGGATGACATGATCATCATCTCAGGACGGTATGAGGGAATCGACGAGCGCGCCCGCCAACGGCTCATCACCCATGAGATTTCCATTGGCGACTATGTCGTAACGGGTGGAGAACTGCCCGCCATGGTCTTCATCGAGGCCGTCGCGCGTCGTGTCCCCGGCGTGCTTGGGGGCGAGGACTCCGGCAAGGCCGACTCATTCGCGTCCGGTCTATTGCAGCATCCACAGTACACTCGCCCCGCTGTCTGGGAGGACAGTGCCGTTCCGGAGATTCTGCTCTCCGGTGATCATGCTCGCGTGGATCGCTGGCGTCGGGAGCAATCGCTGCTGCGGACTCTGCAGAGAAGGCCGGACCTGTTGGAGACTGCGGCTCTTTCCGATGCCGACGTGTTGTTCTTGCGAGAGCAGGGGTGGGAGGGCTGAGGAAGGCAGGCGGTTTTTGCTATTGGGCAGTGCTTGGTCGTATACTCTCTAATGCTGCCGCCGACGCCTATCGCGGGCGGCGCCCCAACTATTAGGAGCAATCACACATTCGTCATGTGTTTCCGCTCGCGGGAACACTCAGGAAAGGCGCTTGAATCATGGATGTCGGCCACCTGCTGACCTCAATTCCCAGGCAGCACCGTTATCAGCATGTCCGACCGGGCGATACCGTCCGCGTGTACTACCGGGTTGTTGAGGGCGAGCGCGTTCGCACGCAGCAGCTGCAGGGCGTGGTCATGTGGATGACCCGGAGCGGCCCGAACGCGAACATCACTATCCGTCGCGTGATCCAGGGAGTCGGTGTTGAGCGCACGTTTCTTCTGAACTCTCCGCGCCTTGAACGCATCGATGTAGTTCGGCAGGGCAAGGTGCGCCGCGCCCGCCTGTACTACCAGCGTGGCCGCACCGGTCGCCGCGCACGCATCAAGACCGGCACGCGCGCCCGCCGCATCATTGAGGATGGTGCTGTCGTTGAGGCCGACGCTCCGGTTGCGGTGGCCGAGGATGACATCATTGAAGACGAGGTTGAGGATGAGGCCGTTGAGGTCGAGGATGACGCTGTAGCGGAGGCTGAGGAGGCCGAAGTGGTAGCGGAAACCGAAGAGGCTCCCGAGGCGTCTGAGACCTTAGAACCTGAAGAGGCGCCTGAGGCGTCCGAGGCCGTGAACTCCGAAGAACCGTCCGACGACACGGAATCCGCAGATTCGGCCGATGATACGGATTCCGGGGAATCTGAGGACAAGGAAAGCTAGCGCTTCTACCCACCCGTTCCCACTTATACGGTGTGCCAATCTTCCATCTTGTTCGTTCCTGTCACAGAGTTCTTCCCCCATCTGCTTTTGTCATTGTTCTCTGTCTGACGCTGATCTTGCAGGGCTGCTCGGACCCTGAACCGACGCCCACACCTGTTTCCGTAGTCGCTGAGACAGTCGTCCCACGTTTTGACCGCTCCGTGACTGTCACGCGTGTCATTGATGGCGATACTGTGGATGTATGCTGCCCTGAGGCGCGTATCCGCCTGCTCGGCATCGACTCTCCGGAAAGCGATGAGCCGCTGTTCGATGAGGCGAAGGTGTTTGCAGAGCAGCTTGCTGACGGGCAGAGCGTTCGCCTTGAGAAATGTATCGAGGAGGCTGACCGGTATGGCCGACTGCTGCGGCACATCTTCGTCGACGAAACGCACGTCAACCGGGAGATGGTATCCGCCGGCCTCGCCACGGCCTATGAATTCTCGCTTGAACTCAACCCATGCTATGTCGCCGAGCTGCGGGCGGACCAGGCCGAAGCGCAGTCGGCCGGTCTCGGCATGTGGGAATAACCTGTCAACCGTTACCACTGAACGTCCGGGGTCGGTGTAGTGGCGTATGTGCAGGTAGCAGTGAACGCGCCGGGCGCGGGGCGGCGATCCTACAGCTATGCCATACCGGATGAGCTTGCCGATCGGGTGCGGGCGGGGCATGGTGTCATCGTTCCGTTCGGTCGTCACACGTTCCAGGGCATCGTGCTGGAAATCACGGACGAGCCGGGGTATTCCCGAACACGGCCTATCCAGTCACTTGTCTCTGATGATCCTGTTATCGCGGAGCCCCTCATTGGCTTGGGTGAGTGGATGGCAGCCTATTACCACACCGATCTCTATACGGCGTATCGCCCCATGCTGCCGCCGGCATTCGAGCAGAGGCAGACGATCATCGTGCGGGTGACGGATGCAGGGCGGGATGCAATCGAGAACGTTTCACCACGGCGCGCGGAGATCCTGGATTTCGTTCTGAACGCCGGTGAGACGACCACCGCTGCCATCCGCGACGAGTTTGGAGCGCGCGCGGCCCGCGACGTAACGGCGCTGACGGGCAGGGGCTATCTCGACGCCTCCGAGGTATGGGAGGGGCCGCGCATCTCTCCACGCATGGAAATTTTTGTCGAGGCGGCAATTCCGCTCGATGAACTGATATCCAAGGCAGAGGAGCTGCGGGCGTCCGGCGCGTTTCGGCAAGCGGATGCGTTGGAGGCGCTTGCCGCCAACCGGGGCGAGAGCCTTTCAGACCTGCGCCGCGTTTCGGGAGCGTCACGCAGGTCCTGGGATGCGCTTGCGGAGGCGGGTGTCATCACTCTGGAGCAGCGCGAGACACGGCGCGACCCTCTCGCTGCGCGGGAGGCGGCTTCTCCGGCGGCGGATCTCCAACTCACTCCCCACCAGAAGGACGCGCTGAATCACGTGACGGCGAGCATCAATGACGGTGGGTCCGACATTTATCTGCTTCACGGTGTGACAGGCAGTGGCAAGACGGAAGTATATCTGCAGGCATTTCGACAAGTGATCGAGAAGGGCAGGCGGGGCATCATGCTCGTGCCGGAGATCGCGCTGACGCCGCAGACGATCGGCCGATTCTGGGAACGATTCCCAGGTCGTGTTGCCGTCCTCCACAGTGGAATGACGCTGCGAGAGCGGTATGACGAATGGCGCAGCATCGCGGAGGGGCAGTTCGATATTGTCATCGGCTCGCGGAGCGCCGCGCTTGCGCCCATGCCTGACGTTGGCCTGATTGTCGTGGACGAGGAGCAGGAGTGGACTTACAAGCAAGAGTCCCCGGCTCCGCGCTATCACGCCCGCGATGTGGCCATCGAGCGCGCCCGCCGCGAGAACGCCGTGGTGGTGCTGGGCAGCGCGACGCCGGACGTTGGCACGATGTACGCCGCTCTCAGGACTGAGATCACCCTGCTGGAACTCCCGGGGCGAATAACGACCACGACAGATGGTGGTGACACAGGGTGGACGGAGCGGCCTCTTGCAGATGTGGACATCGTCGACCTGCGGCAGGAGCTGATGGAGGGCAACCGCAGCATCTTCTCGCGGGCGCTGAGAGAGGCGATGAACGACGCGTTGGCTCGCGGCGAGCAGGCGATCCTTTTTGTGAATCGGCGTGGGGCGGGGCAGGCTGTGCAGTGCAGGGCGTGCGGCCATACGATGCGATGCCGCCGCTGTACGACGGTGATGACGTATCACGCGGATGAGCGCATCGTGTGCCACTTATGCGGCGACAGTCGGCGCTCCCCCACGCGCTGTCCACGCTGCCGACGCAACACCATCCGCGCAATCGGTATTGGAACGGAACGTGTCGCCGAGGAGGCAGAGGCGGCGTTTCCGGGGGCGCGTGTCATCCGATGGGACCGAGATGCCGTGGCCGAGGCCCGGGGGCATGAGCCGATCCTCGGGGAGTTCGCGAACGGTCGCGCCGATATCCTTGTCGGCACGCAGATGATTGCCAAGGGACTTGATCTTCCCGGGGTCACAGTCGTCGGTGTGGTGAACGCGGATATCGGGCTGCACGCGCCGGATTTTCGCGCTTCGGAGAGGGTATTTCAACTACTGTGCCAGGTGGCGGGCAGGGCGGGGAGAGGCCATGCGCCGGGCCTCGTCATCGTGCAGACGTATGAGCCGGAGAACCAGGCGATACAGGCCGCGGCAGCGCAGGATTATCGGCAGTTTTACCTGGAGGAAACGCAGTTCCGGCGGCAGCTTCGCTACCCGCCGTACAGCCGCATGGCAAGGCTGACGTGCGCGCGGACATCGCGGCGAGACGCGCAGGAGGCCGCGGGACAATTGACGCGGGCGCTGCGCGCTGAGATCCGCTCGCGCGGCATTATGAATACCCGTGTCATCGGCCCCGCGCCTGCTCCGTGGGAGCGGCTGCGCGGACGCTATCGCTGGCAGGTTACGATCATTGGCGATGAGCCGACGGAGCTGCTGGAAACGATCGCGCTGCCCCCCGGCTGGACGGTGGACGTGGATCCGATGTCGGGCGGTTAGCAGTTTGCACCCCTGAACCATGCGGCGATACGCTCACGTGAGCAAAGGAAATTGACGGAGGAAAGAGTCGGATGGAACCCAGAATCAGCATCATCACTCTCGGCGTCTCGGATCTGGCGCGCTCGACGGCTTTCTATCGGGACGGGTTGGGCTTTCCCGTGCATGAGGCGGGCGGGGACGAGATCACGTTCTTTGAACTGAACGACATCATGTTTGCCCTGTATTCGCGTGACGACCTTGCCGAAGACATTGGCCGCCCGGAATTGAAGGGGACGCCTCAGCCTGAGATGCACGGGTTCACAATCGCGCACAACGTAGCATCGCGCGAGGAAGTTGACGCCGTTCTGAGACTGGCAGAATCCTCCGGGGCGCGCATCGTCAAGCAGGCGGAAGAGGTTTTCTGGGGCGGTTACTCAGGCTACTTTGCAGACCCTGACGGATTCCTGTGGGAAGTCGCCACGGGCGCCGGCTTGCCCGTTGACCCAAGCGGGGACTAAGTTCCCACTAACGGATTCCCCCATGTCATTCTGAGCGCAGCGAAGAATCCAACAACGTGAATTCAAGGGAGGCCCGTTTAGAGATGTTATATGAACTGAGGCAGTACGAAGCGCATACGTCACGCATGAATGACCTCATCGACCGGTTCGCGAACGTGACGATAGGTATGTTTGAGAGGCACGGCTTCCGGGCAGTCGGCTACTGGCGGGAGGACGTGGGGATTCCACACCGGGTGATTTACCTGCTCGCGTGGGAGAGCTGGGAGGCACGAGAGGCGGCGTGGGCAGCGTTCTACGCCGACCCGGAGTGGCCGGCCTCGTTCGAGAAATACGGCGAGACGGTCTCCCACATCACGAATCACATCCTGAACCCGCTGCCGTTCTCACCGCTGCCGTAAGTGGGATTCGGGAGAGCCTTACGAGATGATGGAGCGGCGGCGGTTGGTGTAGTAGTCCACTACGATGTATTCGCCAAGCCGCTCCGGCGACGTGTAGAAGACGCGGCCCTTGTTGATCCTTGTGATCTGGTCCACGAATTCCATCAGGTACGGGTTCTGTTCCAGCATGAACGTGTTGATGGAGATGCCCGCCCGCGTGGTGCGCGACACCTCTTTCAGCGTCTCCTGGATGGTGCGCGGGCTCGGCGGGTATTGGAGGAAGATGCGGCCGTTCTCGATGTGCGCCGTCGGCTCTCCGTCCGACACCATGATGATCTGCTTGTTGCCGCCCGCGTGCCGCGCCAGCAATTTCTGCGCCACGACCAGCCCGTGCTGGATGTTGGTGTACGGCTCGAACTCGTCCCAGCTCAGGTAAGCCAGCGTCTCCGGCTTCATCTCCCGCGCATAGGTTGAGAATCCCACCACGTAAAGGCTGTCGCGGCTGAACTGCGTCCGAATCAGCGTGTCCAGCGCCAAGGCGACTTTCTTTGCCATCACGAAGTTGCCGCGCATCGCCATGGACAGGCTGAGGTCGATCAGCAGCACCGTGGATGCCTGCGCCATGTCCTCCGTCTCACGCACCTGGAAATCGTCCGCCTCAAGGCGCACGGGCACCCCGTTGCCGCTGCGCATGACCGCCGACTGTACGGTGCGGCGCAGGTCAACGTTGAACTCGTCGCCGTATTGATATGGCCGGGTGGCCTCTGTTACCTCTCCACCGCGTCCCTGGATACGCGCGTCATGCCGGCCCGTGTACGTCCGCCTGAGGTAGCCGAATATCTCAGCCAGCGCCTTCTCGCCGATCTTGCGGATGCCGCGAGCCGTGAATTCGTGTGAGCCATCCTCGGACGTCCGAAGCAGGCCCTCTTCAACGGCACGCTCCGCCAACTGCCGCAGCTTCTCCAGCGACTGCTCAGCGTCTTCGCCCAGGATTTCACTGACCTGTTGCGGGTCAACCTGGTCAATGCTGCCGCCGCCGTACAGGGCCCGCTTGAGATCGTCCTCAAGGTTGTCCATGCGGTTCAGCTCATCCATCAGGTTGAGGGCATCCTGCAGCGCGAGGGGCTGATCGCCGCTGAAGCGGAATTGCCGACCGAACTCGCCGCCCACGCGCAGCATGTCCAGGTTAGCCTGCAGCTCGGTCATCTGTTGGCCCAGTTCCGGGTTGTCCAACATGCCGGAGATCATGTCCTGCAGCTGTTGGCGCTGATTCGGCGAGAGGCTGCTCATCAGCGACTGCGCCTGCTGGGCCTGGTCCTGGAGTTGATCGATGAGCTGCTCGATGTCCTGCGGCGGAGACTCGCCAAAGGCATTTCCCCACCGCTCCATGAATTCGTCGAAGCCGGTGTCTTCGTCGCCGCGGATATGCCGCTGCAACATGCCGTTGAGTTCCCGCATCATCTGCGCGGCGGCATCAAGGTCCTGCTGTGTGATGTTCTCAAGGTTTTCGCGGAGGTCAGAGAACTGCCGATCGACGAATTGCTGCTGGATGAGGCCCTTCAACTCCTCGAACAGCCGCTGCGCCTCCGGCTCCATGAACTCGTAATCATTGAGTTCCCGGACGGCGTCGCCGAGGTTGTCGGGCAGGGCATTCAGAGTCGCCTCATTCTTCTGCGCCATGTCCTTGACGCGTTCGGCGAGGCGGGCTGCGGTTTCGGGGTCGAGTCCTGCGGGTGGATTGTTGACGGCGTCATCAGCGGCCGCCACCCGCTCCTCTATGCCCTGGCGTTCCGTTTCGATAACCTCTTTCAGCCTGTTGCGGAGGTCGTCCAACAGGCTGCCGAGGTCGTGTTTGCGGAGGATTTCCTGCCGCTGTTCGCGCAGGCGGCGCAGCATATCGTCCATGCCCTGCACGTCAACGTCACTGTCGCGCGGGTGCGTGCCCCGCCGCATGATTGACCGGAGGGATGAGTCGATGTCTCCGCGGGCGAGAACATCGTCCATTAGCTCATTCAGCAGGGCTTCATCGGCTGCTTCATCCAGCAGCTGAGTGCCGTCCCAACGAGAAAACCGGTAGATGGGCGCCACGAGCTGCCTCAGCCTCGATAGCGGTAGCCACCTTCGTGTCGGTCTTTATTGATCTTCCTGCTGAGGTGCAGCCCGTCCAGTACGAACTCCACGACCGACGCCTGCGCCGCTACCGAGCGCTTGACGTCAAGCCGATTCGCCGCGTCCTTCAGCTCCGGCAGGTCCTTGAGCCAGCCGGCCAGGTTCTTGGACGGAATCATGTCGCCCGTATCGATGGACAGACCCTCGTCAAAGCGCCTGATGATGGCGTCGAACTCGTTGACGGAGAAATGGCTGTTGAAGGTGTTGAGAACCGCCCGCTTGGTCAACTCCTCGATGATGCGCGGCTCACGGCCCTCCTCCACGCTTTCCAGTTCAACCTTGCCCGCCGTGGATGTGAGGAAGTAGGACATGTCGCTGACGCGCGGCACGGCCTCTTTCTCCTTGAGACGGAGGGCGCGGCGCACGGCGTTGGAGGAGATGGTCTCATAGTTGCCGATGGACACGCGCACGCTGACGCCGGAACGCTGGTTCACGTCGCCGCTCTTGCGGGCAAGATTCGTGAACTCGGCGACGGTTTCCTTCATGAAGTGCGGCATGGTCAGCGTCACGCCGACGTCTGCAATCGGTTCGCGCTCTGCGTCCATGATTTCAATCTCATGCTCGAGCGTCTTGGGATAGTGGGTGCGAATCTGCGCGCCGAACCGGTCCTTGAGCGGGGTGATGATCCGCCCGCGGTTGGTGTAGTCCTCCGGGTTCGCGCTCGCAATCAGGAACAGGTCCAGCGGAAGCTGCACCTTGTACCCCTTAATCTGCACGTCGCGCTCTTCCATGATGTTGAACATGCCGACCTGTATCCGCTCCGAAAGGTCAGGCAGCTCGTTGATACAGAAGATGCCGCGGTTAGTGCGGGGAATCAGGCCGTAATGGATGGTGAACTCGTCCGAGAGATAGCGTCCCTCCGCCACCTTGATGGGGTCGACCTCGCCGATGAGGTCTGCAATGGTGATGTCCGGAGTGGCGAGCTTCTCACCGTATCTGCGCTCACGGGGCAGCCAGGCGATAGGAGTCGCGTCGCCCTCCGCGTCCATGCGTATAAGGCAGGAGCTGCAGGTGGGATGGTAGGGGCTGCAATTGATCTCACAGCCCTCGATGACTGGCACTTCGGGATCAAGGAGGCCGACGAGCGCGCGGATGATGCGGGTCTTTGCCTGCCCCCGCTCGCCAAGCAGGATGATGTCCTGTCCGGAGAGGATGGCGTTCTCGATCTGCGGCAGAACCGTTTCCTCATAGCCAACGATGCCGGGGAACAGTTCCTCGCCGGACCGAATCCGCGCCACGAGGTTTTTGCGGAGCTCGTCCCTGACGGTAAGAACGCGGTATTCGCTCTGCCTGAGTTCCCCGATCGTCTGCGCTTGCGCCATTGTCTGCCTCCCCGCCTTGTGATCCGCGCCACCCACTGCCGGGCAGGGCGTTGCCCTATTGTCCGTTCGCGCTAGGAACGTGTCAATTGGGATGGAATCCACTTACCATGCCTTAAGGAAAGCCAATCTGGGAGGTGTTGCGTGCCGCTGCTGCTAACTGAACAAGATGTCCGCGATCTTGCGTCGATGGATGATGCGATAAACGCGCTTGAGAGTGCCCACAAGAGCCAGGGGGCTGGCAGGGCAGTCAATGACCCTCGACGTCGTCTCCGTGCTCCACACGGGGCTGTCGCTATCATGCCGGGCGGTGACGCAGAGACCGGCTTCCTGGGATTCAAGACGGCCTTCTACGCTGCCGGAGCGGTCCACGTTCTCCTTTACGACATGACCGAACGCAGACTTGCGGCAATCATCCAGGCGAATTGGCTCGGCACACTAAGAACAGGCGCGGCCAGCGGCGTCGCGACGAAGTACATGGCGAGAGAGGACACCGGGCAGACTGTCGGCATTATCGGGACGGGCACGCAGGCGCGGACGCAGGTGTCAGCCGTGTGCGCCGTTCGGAACGTGTCCCGTGTGTTCGCCTACGGGCGAGATGAGGATCGGCGTAAAACGTTCGCGGAGCACATCAGTGAGCGCATGGGTGTGCCGGTGGAACCTGTGGCCAACGCGCAAGCTGCCGGCGAGGCCGACATTGTGATTACGGCGACGAACGCGTCGACACCGGTGTTGGAGGGCGCGTGGCTCAGGGCAGGGGCGCACGTGAACGCCATCGGCTCTAACTCGCTGCTCCGCCGGGAGATTGATCTGGAGGCCGTCACACGGGCGGACACCATTGTCGTCGACGACCGTAAGCAAACTGCGCTGGAGAGCGGCGACCTCCAGGAGCCGATCGAGCGAGGAATCGTAGATCTGGCCAGGCTGCCTGAGCTTGGTGATGTGGTTGCCGCCGGTGAATCCATCCGCCGTTCGGACAGTGACATTACGCTTTTCGAATCGCACGGCATCGGGCTGTGGGATGTTGCGCTGGCGACGCACGTATACCAGGCTGCAGTGGAACAGGGTAGAGGGAACGAGGTGGATATCTAGGGTTGCTTTTCCTACTAAACTGAGTACATACGAAGCACTGCCCCAAGCCAACAAGGAGACCCCAAATGACGCAAACCGAAGCGGAAATCCTGATGTATGCAACGACGTGGTGCCCGGACTGCGCGCGTTCAAAGCGCCTGCTTGATAAGCACAACGTCAAGTACACCTGGATCAACATCGAGGAAGTGCCGGAGGCGGCGGACACCGTGCGGCACCTGAACAACGGGATGCAGGTTGTCCCGACAATCGTCCTGCCCGGCGGGCGTGTTCTCGCTGAGCCGTCCGACAAGGAACTCAGCGCCGCCCTCGGCCTGAACTAACGAACCTTGCAGGCGCTATTCATACCAGCCGGAGGCGAAGATGTAGCCGTCGTGGAGCACGGCCCACGTGTGCTTGCGTGAATCCTCATCCGTACCCGGGTTGCGGATCACGTAGCTGATCCAGCGCCCCTCTTCCGTTGCCCCAAGCAGGTCATCTCCGTAGAAATAGCCTGTGGGATCGACCCGCAGGTCAGGGTCGCGATCTCGCAGATCGGGATTGAAGTGACCAATTGTGCGGCCGGTTTCCGTGTCCACGATGAATACGTACCATTGCCCGTCCACGCTCACCGGATCGCTGTAATAGTTAAGCGTCGCGTCAAGGCCGGAGGAATCGTATAAATTCAGCGCTTGCTGAACCAGCGCCTGCGTGTACGTTGGTTGTTCCGACTTGCGCGGGCCGTCCTCATACCAGCCGGAGCCGAAGATCAGAGCGTCATGCTTGATGAGCCATGAGTGTTTGTTTTGGGAGCGCCCCGTAGCGGGATTGAAGAAGGTGTACACAGACCATTCGCCGTCCTCATCCGCGTCATCGGCCGCGATCCGGCCCGACGGGTAGCCGTTCGCTCCAATGACATCGACGAGTGGCACGCCAACAAGGTCCTGGTTTGCGCCATGCGCGATGAGGCGCCCGCTCTCATCGGCGATGAACATGTACCATTGGCCGTCAACGCTGACGGGATCGTTGTAATAGTCAACAAGCACATCACGGCCTGAGGCCTCGTAGAGGTTTAGCGCCAATCTGACGTATTCCTGTGTATAGGCCGGCTGATCATACTTGGGGCGCGGGCCCTCGTACCAACCGGAGCCAAAAATGAGGCCGTCATGTTTAATCACCCAGGAGTGTTTGAGTCCAATCGCGCCTGACGGCTCGGCAAAGAAGTATTCCACCCAGGCGCCGTCTTCGTCGGCGGAATCAAGGATTATCTGACCGAGTGGGTAGCCGTCGGATCCGGTGACCTCGGAGGCATGGACGCCAAGAAGGGCAGGGTTAACCGCATGCGCAATAAACTCGCCCTCTTCATCGATGATGAAGACGTACCATTGGCCGTCCACACTCTCATCTGAGTTGTAGTAGTCAAGCGCTGCGTCAAGCCCGTCAGACTCGTATCGATCAACGGCAGCCTGCACGTATGCCTGCGTGTACACGGCGGGCTGACTCCTGGGCGCATCGATGGCCGCCACATCGTCTGCTCGTTGCTCGGCGCAGCTAAGCGACAACGCGAGCACTCCCAGCGCAAGGAATAGAAACAGCGGCAGCGCAGCGCGCGCCGTGAGCTTGGAGATGGCGTTACGGAAAGGGATTGAATGGGTCATCATGTCCTTCCTAACACTGGAGCTCCAGCACATCTGCAAATAGTCTAGCGGCTACGGTTCTTCGTACCAGCCGGAGGCGAAGATGTAACCCTCGTGCAAGACGGCCCACGTGTGCTTGAGCTGTTCCTCACCATTACCGGGGTTCGTGATAACGTACTGGATCCAGTTGCCGGACTCCGTTGCCCCAAGCAGATCATCTCCGTAGAAGTATCCTGTGGAGTCAACGCGCAGGCTCGGGTCACGATTACGCAGGTCAGGGTTGAAATGTCCGATTGTGTGGCCCGTCTGCGTGTCAACGATGAACACATACCACTGGTCATCAACGCTGTCCGGGCTGTTGTAGTAGGCGAGCGCCGCGTCAAGGCCTGAAGCCTCATAGAGGCCTATCCCAAGCCGCACGTGCTCCTGCGTGTATTCGGGTTGATCGTCCTTGGACCTTGCTCCTCCTGACCAGGAAGATGAGGCGAAAACCAGGCCGTCGTGTTTGACGACCCAAAGGTGTTTGAGTTCGACGCTTCCAAACAGACCACTGGCCAGGTAATCAACCTGAATGCCTTCTTCACGAGCGCCATCAATCACCATCTGTCCGGCAGGGTAGTGGTTGTGGCCCTTGAACTCGGAATCATGCACTCCAACCCAGTTGGGGAATGCCGCCATGGAAACGATATACCCCTCCTCATCGAGGATGAACACGTGCCAATCACCGTCAAGACTCTCGTCTGTGTTGTAAAAATCGATAGTCTCCTCGCGCCCGTTCCTTTCATAGTGAGTGATTGCCTGCTGAACCAATGCCTGCGCGTATGCCAGGGGTTGATCCTTTGACACGGCGATGCCCGTGTCCTCGGGTTCGGGTGACACGGTGATGCCGACTTCGTCAGGTTCGCTCTCCGTCGTTGGCGCCGGCGATTCGCCGGCGCAGGCCATGAGAAGCGCGACGGATGCAGCCAGGAGAAAGAGCAAAGGCGCAAAAGAAAGGCGCCGTGCCAATTGCCCCAAGGCCGGGTAGAAATCAAGCGCCCTCATACGTGGCGATAGCCCCCGGTCTCTCTTCTGGTCGGATGAGTGAGTGTCGACGGCGCCCGTCATGGTCACCCCATTGTACGATGGGCAGGTTTTTGAGACTCACCGCAAGAATCCAGTCTCAATAGAGTTGACACTCTTAACATGCATTTGTAATTCTGTGTTTTC
>DAOUKW010000057.1:0-13211 GCA_034420915.1 Dehalococcoidia bacterium | reverse complement strand
CGGTTGTCGGACGCGGCGACGCCCTCGGATTCTTCGAACGCGCGGCGGACGGCATTCTCAGTTACCTCATGGAAGACGACGCGGCGCACCCGTTCGGCTGGAATGTCGGCTGCATGCATCAGGTGCCAGGCGATGGCCTCACCCTCGCGGTCAGGGTCTGTTGCGAGATAGACGGTGCCCGCTGCGCTCGCGGCCGCCTTGATCTCCTTGACGACGGAGGACTTGTCGCGCGGGACGACATAGTCCGGCGCAAAGTCGCGTTCGACGTCTATTGCCAGCTTGCTCTTGGGCAGATCGCGGACATGGCCCACGGACGCAAGAACGTTGTAGCGATTGCCAAGGATGCGGGAAAGAGTTCGGGCCTTGGCGGGAGACTCCACGATAACGACATCGCCGCCGGGAACAATGTTGTTGCGGCTTGCCGCGCTCGTCCGCCGCGCAGTCGTTGAACGACCGCTAGAGCGGCTGTTGCCGGAAGCGGATGTCTTCTTCGTCTTGCGCGTGGTTGTCGACTTCTTTCGGCCTGTTGTCATTCGGTTACTGCCTCTTTATGTGATCTGATTTTCGGCGGTTCTGGTCTCGGTCTGTTCCCCGCTGTCGTTGTTTCGCCTATGAGATTCGTAAAGCGCATGTGCCTCTCGTGTCAAGACGTAGTGCATTCCGCCTACCTGACGGACGAGGTCATTCAGCTCCAGCATCGTTAAGGTACTGGACACTTCAGGCATCGACATTCCGGAGGCGCGATAGATCTCATCGATGTGGATAGGAGACCGGCTGAGAACCCTGAGGACGGCCGCCTGCTCTTCGTCAACCGGCTCCATCGTGGAGGGCAGATTTAGCTGCCGGTCCTCCTGCGACAGGTTCAACTCCTGCAGGATGTCCTCGGCGGTCAGCACAAGCTTGGCCTCGCCGTTCTGAATGAGTAGGTTGGGGCCGCGGCTCCGCTCGCTGAGAGCGCTGCCCGGGACGGCAAAGGCCTCACGGTTCTGTTCAAGGGCTTGGCGTGCAGTGATCAGCGCGCCGCTCTTCTCGTTCCCCTCGATGACGAGGCAGCCAAGACTGATGCCGCTCATGATGCGGTTGCGGCGCGGGAAGTTTTCTTTCATGGGGGGCGTGCCGATTGGATAGTCGCTGATGAGGGCGCCGTTCTCCGCGATCTTTGCCGCCATGTCGCGATTCTGTGGGGGATAGATAATGTCCACGCCGCTGCCAAGGACGGCAATCGTTCTGCCCTTGTTCTGGAGCGCGGCGTAGTGGGCCATTGAGTCTATGCCGGCGGCAAGCCCGCTGGCAATCGTGAGTCCCGCTTGCACGAGGTCCCTGACGAATTCACGAGTGACCTCGCGGCCGTACGGCGTGGCCTTGCGTGTTCCAACAACGGCCAGTGAAAGGTCATCCTCCGGCTTGAGTTCCCCCTTCACGTACAGGACGGGGGGCATGTCATGGATCTGCCGGAGGCGGGCGGGGTATCGCTCATCGTGCCAGGTGTAGGCGCTGACGCGGTGGCGGTGCAGCCGCTCAAGCTCATCCTCGGGCTCGATATCGGCGCGCGTCTTGAGGATTTCCTCCACCGTGCGCCCATCGAGGCGGGTGGCGCGGAGTTCTGACTCTGATGCGTGCCAGGCGTCTTTCAGAGTCGGAAAATGCGACTCAAGATGTCCAAACCTGACTCGGCCGAGCCTGCTGACGCGCTGAAACGCTATCCAATATGGGAGATCGTCATTCACAATTCAACGCTATCGATTTCAGTGTGATGGGTCAAGGCACGTTTGTACTGGTTGGTGGGAAATGGATAAGAAATGGAATGGCGGAGAGAGCGGGATTCGAACCCGCGAGGGCCCGGTAAGACCCTACACGCTTTCCAGGCGTGCCTGTTCGGCCACTCCAGCACCTCTCCGTCTTTGTGATGGCGGAGAGGGTGGGATTCGAACCCACGGTACCCGTGAAGATACTCCGCTTTTCGAGAGCGACGCCTTAAACCGCTCGGCCACCTCTCCGTTGAGGCCTCTCCGTTGGTCATTATACGCGTGGCACGTGAAAATTGTGTCGGGCAATCGGGAGAGTGGTGCTGCCCGGATAGAGCGATAACCCAGGCGGAAAGGGCTGTCTGAGGACGGTTCTTCTTGACAGTTCCCTACCTGCGCCAATATGATTAAGTGTCTTTCAGCCGTTTGACGCGCGTATTTCGGCCAATTTACACAGCGCCGGACGGGGTTAGGCAGGAGGGAGCAGCGCGTGTTTACAGGGAAAGCATTTTGGATGCCCCTTGTTCTGATTACCGCCTTTATTCTCGTTTTAGCGGCATGTACCGGCCCGCAAGGTGAGCAGGGTGAGCGAGGCCCCGCGGGCCCCGCGGGAGCGCCCGGCTCGGATGGCATTGACGGTCAACCCGGGCCGCCCGGCCAGGCAGGAGAACCGGGAGCACCCGGTGAGGCAGGCGCGCCCGGCGATGCCGGACCTGGAGCCATCAATCCGGAAGCCAATATCAACACGCTCGATGCGAGCGTCATTCTCATTCCGGGTACGACGCGAGTGACGTTCAGGCTATCCGGTTTCCCCCGACGGGATGATGTGACACTCTACATCCGTGAGGCGGGTGGCGCAGGCAGCGACTATGAAATGGGAACCGCCCAGGTGAATTCATCCGGCGCGCTTGAGATGGTGGTCGGCACCGATCTGTTGCCTGCGATACCGGAAGACCTGTCGCCGGGCATCTGGACGGTTATCGCAGTGGGCAGTCGCACACCGGAGGGAGCCTCCGGACCGGCGGTTGCGAGCACCGCGATCCGCGTGTATGGCCCGGGTGAGGCCCCGGCGCTGGGTGGCAAATAGCCGCCAACTGACACATCGGTCACGATTGACGGGGGCGCCCATGGGCGCCCCCATATTCGTTTTGGATGAGTGTAATGTCAGCCCGCTCACCCTGGGCCTGTCGAAAGGCATGAGCGGGGAGAGGTTAGGCAGAGGCGGCGGTGGGTGTTTGGTCTTCGGTGTCGGTTCCGGTGGGTGACTCCCCGTGAAGGAGACGCACCTGCCGGACGCGGCGGCCCGTCGTGGACAGGATGGTCATGGTCAGGCCGTTGTCGCTGACGGTCTCGCCGGGGTGCGGGATGCGCCCCAAAGCGTAGAGGATGAGCCCGCCAACGGTATCAACCCCTTCTGCGTGCAGTTCCACGTTGAACATTTCGTTGATGTACTTGAGGGGCGCGCGCGCGTCCACGATGGCCTCCTGCTCGCTCACCCGGCGAACCAGTGGTTCACTGGCGGTGAACTCGTCGTCAATGTCGCCCACAATCTCTTCCAGCAGGTCTTCATTGGTGACCAGGCCGACGAGGCTGCCGTATTCGTCGACAACAAGGGCGATATGAACGCGGCGTGACTGGAACTCGCGCAAGAGGTCGCCAACCCGCTTGGTTTCAGGAACGTGCAGCGGAGGACGGATGATGGACTCAAGAGTTGAATCTCCGTCCTTGCTCTGGAACGCGGCGAGCAGGTCCTTGGCGTAGACGATGCCGATTGTGTCGTCGAGGCTGCCGCGGTACAGGGGCAGGCGGCTGAACCCCTCCTGCATGACGATTTGGACGGCGTCTTCAAGTGACGAGCCGGCCTCAATGCCAACAACATCCGGTCGCGGAACCATTACCTCACGGACGGCCAGCGACTCCAACCGAACAAGGCCGCGCATGACGTTTCGCTCCCACTCCTCATCCAGGGTGACGGCAGCGTCTGTGCCGTTTGGATGATCGCTGTGGCCGTTGCGTTGGTCGGAGCGCTCCACAGGCGCGTTAGCCGACCGTTTCTGTCCCAGTGCCCGGGCGAGCGGACGAAAGAGGGCGCGGAGAGCTGAGGCCGGTATGGAAAGAACGGCGTTGACGAACGCTGCCGGGGGCGCGGATACCAGGGCGAGCCGATCGGCGTCATGGTCGCCCCAGACCCGCCCGGCGGCCTGCGCCAGTATGACTCCCCCGACGGTGAGCGTGATCCCGAGCAGAACCCCCAAAGAGGGCCAGGGAGTGTACATCGACACGAGGGCAAAGCTGATGATGGCAAACAGGACCGTTGCTGTGGAACGGATCATAAGGGCGGCCATCGCCAGGGAATCGTGGGATTCCTGCAGTTGGGCCAGGCGGCGCGCGCCCGGTCGTCGTCGTTGAACCAGCCGCTCCAGCCGCTCTCCCCGTGTTTGGAAGTAAGCGTCCTCAAGCGCCACAACTAGCGTTAGCAGGATCAAGGCCAGCGGATACGCCGGCAATAAAAGGGCGGACACTGGCGTCTATGCCCCGGCGACGTTAGTCATGCGTCGACCCGGCGCAATTTGTGTGTGCCCCGTACTTGGGGGCTCTAAATCGGTTGCCATATCTGAACGACGCCATGCTAGGCGGCGAAGGGATGCCCTGTCAAGATGCCTCCGCAACATTGTCAACGTTGCGAAACGTGCGGCGGTGAATCTCGGAGGGGCCGATCTTTCGCAATGCGTCAAGATGTTTCGCGGTCCCGTACCCCTTGTTGGATGCCAGCCCGTAGCCGGGGTGTTGGACGTCCAGCCGACGCATGACCTCGTCGCGGGCGACCTTCGCGATGATGGACGCCGCCGATACCGAGATGGAGACCTGGTCGCCGCGCGTCAGCGCCATCTGCCGGATACCGTCGGAGATGGGCAGCGCCGAGCCGTCCACGAGGATGCCGTCCACGCGGCTCCCCAGTACGTTGAGAGCGGCCAGCATGGCCTCACGGGTTGCGGCGGCAATGCCCGCGGCATCGATGCGGCTTGCAGGCGTCATGGCAAGGCCAACCGCGGCGTCCTGCAGGATGAGCTTTGCCAGGCGTTCCCGCTCGGCAGCGCTGAGTTTCTTGGAATCGTCAACATCATCGAACCATGCCAGCGGTTGAACCGGGAGGATGACGGCGGCTGCGGCGACGGGGCCTGCGAGCGCGCCGCGCCCCGCCTCGTCGATGCCGGCGATTGTGCGGGCGCCCTTCAGGAGCAACTCCCGCTCGTAGGAAAGACCGGGACGCGCGACGGGGGGAACGATGGGACGGCGTGACGGAGAGGCACCGCCGTCCGGAGGATTAGTTTTCAGCGGGGACCTCTCTCGAGGCAGTGAGAACTTCCCTGATGTGGTTGATTGCGCCGGCGTGCAGGTTGGCGTGGGTGGTCAGCGTGATGAGGTAGCGGATGCGCCGCATCCCGCTGTCCGTCTCAATGTCCAGGCCCTCCGGCCCAAGTTCCTCGATGGTGCGTAAAATGGCCTGGAACGTGAGCCCCAGGTATTCGAGAAGCGCCTTCTTGGGCGGCTCCTGGAAGTGGGCGCGCTGTGTCGCGGTGTATGCCTGTCCCGTGTCTTCAAGGGGCAGGCCGAATTCCCGCGCATAGCCGTGTGTCTCATTGATTTCGGGGCGGTTGAGGATCTGCTTGTGGAGCAGGGCGTCCTGCACGCGGGCGACGTGCCAGAGGTAGTAGCTCGCGGACGGCGTCTCAGGGAATGGCCGCCAGGCCATGTCCTCCTCGGACATCGTTTCGACAGCCTGCGCCAGCGTGCGATGACACGCCTGGAAAACGCCTGCAAGAGCATCGCCGGACGGATACCCGTTCTGCACATGAGTGGCGGCATCTCCACGATTGAGAAAGTCACGCAGCCCATGCGACAAGGCAATGATGGACATTATTTCCCCTTAAACCCGTATCCCTTTACCCACAGAACGATTTTACACCGCCTGCGCGGCTAATGCAGAGTCGTGCGATCCTTCCGGGGCCACTGCGCGCTCGATTACACCGCCGCCTATCATTCGGCCGCCATCGTAGAGAACAACGGCCTGACCGGGCGTCACGGCGCGCTGCGGCTCGTCGAATTCAAGGATGAACCCGTCGCCGTCTGTGTCCGGTATAAGGAGGGCAGGCGCTTCGGGGGACTTGTACCGCACCTTGACGGACACGCGCGTCGGGAGGTCGATGGGGGCGGCTCCGTCGATAAACGTTGCCTGCGCTGCGTGTAGTCCGTTCGCAAGGAGGTGATCCTCCGGCCCGATAACGATGGTGTTCTCAGCGGTATCGATGTCGATAACGTACATGCGGCGGCCCGTGGGGGACGGCGGGAGGCCCTTGCGCTGTCCGACCGTGTAGCCCGCGGTTCCCATGTGCGAGCCGACGTGCTTGCCGTCGACGTCCAGGATAGGGCCGGGCGTCAACGCCATGTGCTCGGAGAGGAATGCGCGGTAATCGCCGGACGGAACAAAGCAGATCTCCTGGCTGTCCGGCTTGTCCGCGACGGGCAGCTCAAGCTCATGCGCGATGCGCCGCACGTCCTGCTTGGGTAGTTCGCCGATGGGGAACAATGAGCGGCGCAGTTCCTCCTGTCCGAGCCCGAAGAGGACGTAGGTCTGATCCTTGGAGGCGTCGACGGCCTTGTGCAACTCAATGCTGCCGTCCCCGTCAGCGCGACGTCGGACGTAATGCCCCGTGGCGATCCAATCTGCCTCAAGGGACAGCGCCCGTTGCAGGAAGAACGCGAACTTGATCTTGTCGTTGCAGGCGATGCAGGGGTGGGGCGTGCGGCCGTTCTTGTACTCGCGGATGAAATACTCGATGACGTGCTTGCGGAACTCCTCCTCCATGTTGAGGACATAGTGCGGGATGTCGAGCCTCTGGCAGACGCGCTTGGCGTCGAAAACATCCTCCACGGAACAGCAGGCGCGGTTATGGCGTGACGCGCCCTCCACGTCATCGCTCCACAGGCGCATGGTGACGCCGATGACGTCGTAGCCCTGCTCCTTGAGCAGGTACGCGGCAACGGAGGAATCCACTCCGCCGCTCATCGCAACAATGACTCTTTCAGCGGTACTCATTTCACTTTCTACGATACGGAGTTAAGAAATAGGGCGCAAAGCCTCGTCAACCGGCGAGGCCGAGGACGACGACAGCGATGATGGCCAACACCAGGCCACCGCCCTTGCTCCAGTTCATCTCCTCGCGCAGGAAGACCACGGCGAGGATGGCGGTTATCACGAAACTCATCTGCACGATGGGATAGCTGATGCTGGCGTCGCCGATGCGAAGGGACTCGAACAGGAGAACCGCCCATGTGACCTGCAATACCGCGATGCCGGGGGCGAAGTTGACGACGGTGCGGGTGATGCTGAAATTGCGACTTCGTAACAGTGTAATGATGGCGGCCTGCTGGAAACCGACGGTCTGGGTGAGAACCATGGGGACCGCTCCGATGTCTCCCGTGTCAAGGCCGGCCTTGGAGATCAGGCCGGCGACGCCAAAGAAGCCGGACGCCGCAAGCGCAAACAGGATTGACCGGATATCGGAGCGGATGGTCGTAATCTGCGTGACGTTCAACAGAACGAGGACGGCGAGAATTGCCAGCAGGATGCCGCCGATCTTTAGAGGGTCGGCGGACTCGCCGAGAATAATGATCGCGCCCAGCGCCGTCACGACGAAGTTGAGCCTGAAGATGGGCGCGTTGACGCTTGCGTCTCCCGTGCGCAGGCTCGCCACGAACAGCGTCAAACCCAGGTAGCCGAGTACGCCCGCGGGCAGGCCATAAAGCCATGTGCTTCTGTGAATGAAGTCAATCGGACCGTCGTCGCCGAAAGCAACCCAACTCGCGACGGACACCGCCCAGATGATGGCTGTGAAGACGGTAGACTGCCAGAAGATAAAATTGGGCGCCTCGATGCCTCTATTCTGGGCGACGCGGTAGAGAAGATCGGCAACCGCGCCGATCAGGAGGGCGATGACGGCAAGAGTGACGGAGAGGGAGTCCATCAGTAGGCCTCACGGGCTTGACGTGCGTTGTTGGGTTTGGCGGGGTGGCGTAGTATGGCGTCATGACGGAACAGGCCACATCCACCAACGCCGATCTCGCCGCCGACAGCATCGCGCTCGCGCGTAAAGCCGTGGAAATCGCGGAGGATCGGCAGGCCAGCGACATCCTCCTGCTCGACGTGCGGAATATCTGCGGTTACGCGGACGCCTTTGTGCTGATGACCGTCGAGTCCAAGCGGCAGGGACAGGCCATCCGGGAGGCGATGCACAAGGGGTTGAAGGAGTCCGGCCAGGCCGTGCTGCGCACCGAGGGCGACGCGGACTCCGGTTGGCTCCTGATGGACTTCAACGACGTGATCGTCCACATCTTTGCCGGGGAGCAGCGCGAGCTCTATGGGCTGGAGCAGTTGTGGCGCAGCGCCGTGCCGCTGGTCAGGATTCAATGAGCCACTGCTCCGTGGCCTGCTGATAGTCGATCAACTCGGACTCGTCGAACCAGAGCGCAACCTCACGCGCAGCGGATTCCGTGCCGTCCGAGCCATGAACCAGGTTCAGTCCAACTGACAGGCCGAGGTCGGCGCGAATGCTGCCGGGGGCTGCCTTTCCGGGATCAGTTGCGCCCATGGTCTGGCGGGAAAGCTCGATGGCCCGCTCTCCCTCCAGCACCATCGCCAGCAGCGGCGAGGACGTGATGAAGTCCAGCAGCCCGGGGAGGAACGGCTTGCCGACGTGCTCGGCGTAGTGCTGCTCCGCCAGCGCGCGCTCAACACGCATGAGCTTCGCGCCGACGATCTTGAGGCCGCGCTTCTCGAAACGTCCGAGGATCTCACCCGTCAGGCCGCGCTGAACGGCGTCCGGCTTGATCAGGATGAGGGTGCGTTCTACTGCCATCGTGTGTTCGTGTCTCCTATGTGAAGTGTCTGGTGTGGTAACGCCTCTTTAGCGTAGCAGACGCCCGCTCACCCTGAGCCTGTCGAAGGGCATGAGCGGGCGCGAGGCGTTGACATGTGCGACTGAGTAAAATACTTTGAGTGAGTGAAAGTATCCGAAACCACTGACAAAATTACCCAACGCCTCATTGTTGACCTGGAGGTTATTCTCCGGCTTCTGAGGCCGTCCGTTCATGACGATTGGTTCACGGTTGAACTCACGATGCCGCAGCTGCGGGCGCTTTTTGCCCTGCGCCGACACGGCGACTGCCGGATGGGAATCGTGGCCAACCAGCTCGGCACCTCCCTTTCAACTGCCACGGGGGTCATCGATCGCCTCGTCGAGCGCGGGCTGGTAGAGCGCTGGCAAGACCCCGCAGACCGCCGTTCAAACGTATGCCGCCTGACGCCGGAGGGTGTGGACCTCGCTGAGCGGCTGCTGACGCTCCGGCGGCGCGAGTGGGAAGAGCGGCTCAGCGGCCTTACTAATGAAGAGGCCAGAGAGGCCCAACGTGGCCTGACCGTCCTCCTTGAGGGATTGGAACGCCTGGTGGAGCAAGGCGAAGCAGACCAATCCGAGCATGAGGAGGCGCGCTCCTCATGATGGGTGGAGGGCCGGAGGGCGGCCCGGGCGGGATGCGGGGCGGCCCCGGACTTCGGCAGGGGCCCGGCCCTGTTACCGAAAAGCGAAGCGTCGGATTCCGCGCCATTGCCTCTCTGACCGTCCCGGCATATCGCCTGTATTTCCTCTTTGTTCTCGGCCAGATGGGCGCCATGAACATGCAGATGATGGCGCGCTCCTGGTACGTCTACGAGTTGTCCAAGATACCCGGCACAAATGACGGCAGCGTGACGATGCTGGGAGCCGTGGCGCTGGCGAACGGGTTGCCGATGTTGACGCTCTCACTCTTCGGCGGGGTGCTTGCCGATCGCGTGCCGAAGAAGCAAGTGCTCATCGTCGGGCAGATTATGTCGACGGTCATCACGGTGGGTGTGGCAATGTCCATCACGCTCGGCTCGATCACCGTGTGGCACCTGCTCATAGCGTCGTTCCTGCAGGGAATCGTGATGGCGCTGATGATGCCCGCCCGGCAGGCGATCATCCCGGAGCTTGTTGGCGCGAATATGATCACGAACGCGGTGGCGTTGAACGGCGCGGCGATGAACCTGCTCCGCCTCATGGGCCCGGCGCTGGCAGGGTTTTTGATCGCGTTGTGGGACATCGAGGGCGTCTACTACATCATGGCGCTGCTGTACGGCTCCGGCGTCTTTATTCTGATGGGCGTCCCGCTGACGGGCGCGGTGGCGCTGCGCGGCTCCGGCATGCTGAAGCAGGTGGGAGAGGGTCTCTCATACGTCAGACATAACTCCGCAATCCTCATGCTGCTAATCTTCTCACTGTTCTCGTTTGTCCTGTCCATGCCGTATATGTTCCTGCTGCCCGCGTTCACGGACACCATCCTCACAGTTGATACGTCTCGACTTACGTTCTTTACCTCGCTCCCGCTGGTGGGAACGTTATTCGACACGCTCGACGAATCGTCAGCACGGCAGGGCCTGTTGATCAGCATTTCCGGCATTGGCGCGCTGATCGGCTCGATATTCGTCGCAACGATGGAGGACAAGAAGCGTGGGTTATGGCTGTTGATCAGCATGTTTGTTATGGCCGTGTCGCTGATCGTGTTCAGCTTCACCAACATGTACCTCGTCGCTTTCATCGTGTTCATCCCCCTGGGGTTCGCGCAGGCGGGGCGTATGGCTTTGAGCAACACGCTGGCCCAGGTGTACTCGGACGACGAGTACCGGGGCCGCGTAATGAGCATTTACATGCTCAACTGGGCGATGACGAACTTCGGCGTGTTCTTTGTTGGGGTTCTTGCTGATGTTGTCGGGACGCAGGGCGGTTTCTCCGGAGCACAGCTCGCCGTGGGCGGCTCCGCCATCGTGCTCCTGACAGTCACGATCTTCTTCACCGTCTTCGTGAAGCGCCTGCGCGAGCTGGACTAGGTCGGATTCCGGACGGTGCGTCCCCGCAACACACCCAATGAAACAGAGCAGGGGACAAACGCGCCCGACGAGCCCTTAGAAGGTCGACGCACCGCCAGAGGACGCGCCTCGCTGAGAGAGGCCGTCTCCGCTTTCGCTGTCCGCGATTACCGCATTCTGTGGGTGGGCGTGAGCATGCACGCGCTCACGCTGTGGATGGAGATTGTTGCGCGCAGTTGGCTGGTGTGGGAGATCACGGAGGACCCCATCGCCGTCGGCTGGGTCAACTTCTGGCGCACCATACCGGTCCTGTTCCTCGCTATACCGGCGGGCGTGCTCGCCGACCGCGTCAACCGCAAGACCATCCTTGTCGTAACGCAGATCGGCATCCTCGGCATCTATGTCGTGCTGCTCGGGCTTCTCGTGCAGGACCAACTGGAGTTGTGGCACGCATACGCCTTGTTTGCAGGACGCGGCGCAATGATCGCGTTCAATCAGCCGGGCAGGCAGGCGCTCATTCCGGCCATCGTCGGCAGGGAGCGCGTGGCGAACGCTGTCGCCTTGCAGCAGTTCTCGTTCAACGGGACGCGCATCGTAGCCCCATTGCTCACCGGCGTTCTGATTGCCGTTTCAGGCTTTGAAATGGTCTTTATCATCATCATCCTGCTGGAGTTCGGAATCATCGCCGCGTGGTTGTGGATGAAGACATATCCGCTGATGCAGCGAGGCGCAAAGAGCATGGGCGTGTCTGGCGCGTTCCGGGACACGTGGGAAGGTCTGCTCTACGTCCGCCGGCACGTTAATATCCTGATCCTGCTGCTGCTCGGGCTGCTGTCACTCATGTTCCTGCAGCCGTTCATGGTTTTGCTGCCGGAGGTGGCGGATGAGCGGTTCGCCTCCAACGCCGAGTGGCTGTTGACGATTGCCGACGCGTTCAACCTGAGGCAAAACACGGGGGCGACGCTGTTCGGCGGCATGCTGACGTTCATGGGGATTGGCTCGATTATCGGGCCGTCCATCCTAGCCTACCTCGGCAACGTGCGGAACAAGGGAATGCTGATAGTCGTAACGATGGCGTTGAGCGGCGTGGTCCTCTCCGCGCTTGGCGCCGCGCCGTGGCTCGTCCTCGCACTGGTACTCATGATTCTCCTCGGACTGCTGGATTCCAGCCAACGCGTGTTGACGAACGGGATGCTGCTCACACAGACGGAGAGCGAGTTTCATGGCCGCGTTATCAGCCTGTACCTGCTCGACCGTGGCTTCGTTCCCATCGGGAGTCTTGTGGCGGGTTACATGGGCTCCGCCTACGGCGCGGGCTGGGCGCTTGCCATTCTGGGTGGCGCGCTGGCGGTGTCCGTCGTCATCGTGGCGGCAATCAGACCCGGATTCCTCCGCGCGGGATAATCCTCACCGGCCCTCCGTCATTCCCGCGAAAGCGGGAATCTAAATCTCATTGCGCCAACCAAACCCCGTAACGCCCCTTCATGTCATTCCGAGCGCAGCCGAGGAATCCAAAAACGTAATTACACGCCACTTCATACATGTAAAACACCATTTCCATTCCAAAAATAGAAAACACTGTGCTATCATCGTCTCTGATCCAACAATAGACGCCGACATCATCACCGTCGGGAGGATAGAGACAGGGAGGTAGAGCAGGATGAGGAACGTCACCCAAGCCCACCCAGTTCTGCGCCGCCTTTTGAGGGCGGCCATGCCTTCTACCCCCCCCCCCACGAACCTACGTTCTAGTCGCTCCCCTTCCGGCATGCCGAGGCCCGGTCTGATGCGGGCCTCCATCTTCCGCCTCTCCCCGCTTATTCTCGCGGCCGTCGCGCTGGTTGCGCTGGCGGTCTTTTTCGCGCCCGGCGGACAGCCCGCCCAGGCCCAGACCACCGTACTGGTCAGCAACGCCGGGCAGACGCCCGGCGGTACCTGGTACGTCACGACGGACTGGTCTGTCGCTCAGGCGTTCACCACGGGAACCTCCTCCGGCGGCTACATGCTAGGCAGCATCGACGTCGGGTTGAACGCTACTCAGATCACCCAAGCTGCACGCGACAGCATCCGGGCGGAGCTGTGGTCGGCCGCAACGGGCGGCGCGCCGGGCTCGAAGCTCGCGGACCTGACGGTTCCGGCCCATCCCATCTCGGCGGGCACGGTGTCCTTCGCCGCCCCCGCCAACACCACGCTCACCGCAAGAACCACGTACTACGCCGTCTTTTACACCGTCGGCCAATTCAATATGTCACTGAGTCTTACGAATTCCGACAGCGAAGACTCCGGCGCGGCCGTGGGCTGGAGCATCGCCGATGGCGCTCGCAACGTGGGGGTGGATGTGCCGACCTCGACCACCACGTGGTCCAGCCAACACACCTCGTCCCTGATAATCACGGTCGAGGCCCCCCCACAGCCCACCGTGTCCATCTCCGCCTCCCCCACCGAGGTGGACGAGGGCAGCTCGGTCACCGTCACGCTCACCCTCTCGGAGGCGCTGTCGAGCCGCGTGACCGTCCCGCTGACTA
>DAOUKW010000056.1:0-10624 GCA_034420915.1 Dehalococcoidia bacterium | reverse complement strand
GGCGTCATCGATCTGATTCGGCAAGTCGCCATCACCTGGGAGGACGCCGACGGCGCGACGATGGTGGAGCAGCCGATTCCGGACGAGTTGGCCGAGGACGCGGCCCGCTACCGCGACGCGATGATTGAGCGCGCGGCAGAGCAGGACGACGAGCTGATGGTCAAATACCTCGAAGGCGAGGAGTTGACCGAGGACGAGATCCGCCGCGGGCTGCGCGCCGGAACGGTCAAGATGGCCATCTATCCGGTGTTCTGCGGCACGGCGCTACGCAACAAGGGCGTGCAGCCGCTCATCGACGCCATCACCGATTATTTGCCCTCTCCGCTGGACGTGCCGCCCGTGGAGGGAACGGACCCGCGCGACGAGGCAGTCACGATGGAGCGCGCGCCGGACCCGTCCGAGCCGTTCTCCGCCCTCGCATTCAAGGTGGTTACGGATCCGTTCGCGGGGAGACTCGTTTACCTCCGTGTCTATTCCGGCACGGGCAAGGCCGGGGCGACAGTGCTCAATTCGAGCAGGCAGGGACGAGAACGCCTGGGCCGCCTGATCCAGATGCATTCCAATCACCGTGAAGAACTCGAGGAGGCGACAGCGGGCAACATCGTCGCTGCCGTTGGACTCAAGGACACCTTCACCGGCGATACAATCTCCGCCGTCAACAGCCCCGTCGTGCTGGAATCCATCCGTTTCCCGGAGCCCGTCGTGTCCGTGGCTATTGAGCCAAAGACGCGCGAGGAAGAGGAGAAGCTGGTGGATGCCCTGGTCAAGCTGGGGCAGGAAGATCCCACGTTCCGCTCCTCACACGACCTGGAGACCGGCCAGACGGTCATCTCCGGCATGGGCGAGCTCCATATTGAAGTAATCGTCGACCGTCTCAAGAGGGAGTTCCGCGTCGACGCGCGGACGGGCCGCCCACAGGTGGCCTACCGCGAGACCATCACCCGCCCAGGGCGGGCAGAGGGCCGCTACGTGCGGCAGACGGGCGGGCGCGGGCAGTACGGCCACGTCTGGCTTGAGGTTGAGCCGCTGGAGCCGGGGAGCGGCATTGAGTTTGTGAACAAGATCGTCGGCGGCGCAGTGCCACGCGAGTACATTCCCGCCGTTGAGCAGGGCGCTCGTGAGGCGGCGCAGAACGGTCAGCTGACCGGATTCCCAATCGTCGACATCCGCATCACCATCGACGACGGCTCTTTCCACGAGGTGGATTCGTCCGAGATGGCGTTCAAGATGGCGGGGTCGATGGGATTCAAGGCCGCCATCGACCGCGCGCGACCCGTCGCTCTTGAACCGATCATGAAGGTTGAAGTGGTTGGGCCGGCGAAGTCCATCGGTGATGTGATGGGCGATCTGCAGAGCCGCCGCGCGCAGGTGCAGGGAATGGAGAGCCGGGGCGATCTTGGAATCGTGACGGCATTCGTTCCCCTCGCGGAGATGTTCGGGTATGCTACATCTCTGCGCTCCGCCACGCAGGGACGCGCAAGCTACAGCATGGAGTTCGATCACTACAGCCACGTCCCGCAGCAGGTGGTGGAATCGCTGACTCGACGCCCGGCAAGCGTCGGAGCGCGTTAAGCGGGACAACAGGGAAGAATCATGACAACCGTGCGGCAACGACAGAAGATACGCATCACGCTCAAGGCGTTTGATCACCGCCTGCTGGATGCGTCTGCCGTTCAGATCGTGGAGGCCGCGGAGGGAACGGGCGCGCAGGTGTCCGGGCCAATTCCGTTGCCAACGCGCATCAAGCGATTCACAGTGATTCGCTCCCCGCACGTCGATAAGGACTCGCGCGAGCAGTTCGAGATTCGGACGCACAAGCGAATCGTCGATATTCTCGACCCGACATCACGCACCATCGATTCACTGACGCACCTGGATCTGCCGGCCGGCGTCAACATCGAAATCAGCTCATAGGAATCGCGCCAGGTAATTTCCGACAATGCTCTCCGCACTCTTAGGAACCAAGCTCGGCATGACGCAATACATCCATGAGGATGGAACGGTGTCCGCCGTGACGGCCATCCGTGTGGGGCCATGTACGGTGACGCAGGTCAAAACGGCAGCGACGGACGGCTATGACGCCGTGCAGATCGGCTATGAGGCTGTCGCCGAACGCAAGCTGAACGGGCCGCGCCTCGGCCACCTTTCCAAGAATGACATCAGCCCATTGCGGCACCTGAGAGAGGTCCGAGCGCAGGGCGATATGCCCGAGGTCGGAACCGTCGTGACGGCAGACCAGGTATTTGAGGTTGGAGAGCAGGTTGATCTGACGGCGCGATCCAAGGGCAAGGGTTTCGCGGGCGGCGTGAAGCGCTGGCATTTCCGCGGCGGCCCGAAGACGCACGGACAGGGCGACCGATGGCGCGCGCCTGGCTCCGTTGGCGCCGGCACAACTCCCGGCCGGGTTCGCAAGGGACTCAAGATGGCCGGTCAGATGGGCAATAAGCGAACGACACAGAAGAGCGGTCTCGTTGTGGCCGTAGATGCGGAGCGCAACCTTGTATTTGTGCGCGGCTCCGCGCCCGGGGCGCCGGACGGAATCGTCCTGGTGCGCAAGAAGGCGAGCCGCTGACATGGAAGTCGACGTCCGGAATACAAGCGGGCAGGTCGTTGACCACGTCGAGGTGAGCGACCTGCTCTTCAATGCGCCGATCTACGAGGCTCTTGTTCACCAGGCACTCGTTCGGCAACGCGCCAACGCGCGGCAGGGAACGCATTCCACCAAGACGCGGAGTGAGGCACGCGGCGGCGGACGCAAGCCGTGGCGGCAGAAGTACACGGGCCGCTCGAGGCAGGGCAGCATCCGTTCCCCACTGTGGCGGCACGGCGGCGTCGCGTTTGGGCCCAAGCCGCGCAGCTACCGGCAGGATATCCCGGTTCGCATGAGGCGGCAGGCGCTCCGCAGCGTCCTGACAAGCAAACTGGCAGACGGAGACCTGGTCATCATTGACAGCTTCGGGTTGGAGAGGCCGCGCACCAAGGACGTGGTGACGGCGCTGCAGAGCCTTGAGATAAACGCTCCTGCCCTGTTGGTGACGGCGGAGCCGGAGGAGAACCTGATTCGCTCAGCGCACAACGTGCCGCGGGTCAAGACGCTGCCGGCACGTTATATGAACGTTGGTGATTTGCTGGCGCATCGCAAGCTGGTAATCACCCTGGACGCGGTCCGCAGCGCGGAAGAATTGTGGGCGAAGACCGGCAGAAAGGCGGAGAGGTAGTTATGGACCTGCATCCGCTGGAAGTTCTGCGCCGCCCCGTGATCACGGAGAAGTACACGGCGCTCCAGGACCAGAGCAAATACGCCTTCGAGGTGCATCGCAAGGCCAACAAGAAGCAGATACGGGAGGCGGTTGAGATTGCGTTCCGCGTGCGCGTTTCCGCCGTGAACGTAATGAACGTCAAGGGCAAGACCAGGCGCGCCGGGCTGAAGACGTACCAGACGAAGCCATGGAAAAAGGCCGTCGTGACCCTGCAGGCAGGCGAGCGTATCGAGGTCTTCGAGGGCGTGTAGGGGCAGAGTGATGGCAGTCAAGACAGTCAAACCCACATCACCAGGCCGCCGCGGCATGGTGCTGGATGCTTTTGACGACATCGACAAGGTACGGCCTGAGAAGTCGCTGCTGCAGCCGCTGAAGAGCAACGCGGGACGCAACCATTCCGGCCGCATTACCGTTCGCCATCGCGGCGGCGGTGTGAAGCGTTCCTATCGTGTTATCGATTTCAAACGCAACAAGCATGGCGTTCCGGCGTCCGTAAAGACAATCGAATACGATCCGAACCGCTCGTCTCGAATCGCGCTGCTGCACTATCACGACGGCGAAAAGCGCTATATCATCGCCCCTCTTGGCCTGCAGCGCGGCGACGTGATCTCCTCCGGCCCGGATGCTGAGATTCGAGTCGGCAACGCGCTTCCCCTGGGGGTAATTCCGACGGGCACGACGGTGCACAACATCGAGATTCACCTCGGCAAGGGCGGACAGCTTGTCCGCGGAGCGGGCACCGGCGCGCAGGTCATGGCGCACGAGGACAAGTACACGCTGCTCCGGCTGCCCTCGGGTGAGCTGCGGCGCGTGCTCTCCGCCTGTTACGCGACCATCGGGCAGGTCGGGAATCCCGACCATAAGAACCTGTCATGGGGCAAGGCGGGCAGAAAGCGTCTCAAAGGATGGCGTCCGACGGTGCGCGGTTCTGCAATGTCTCCGCGAGACCATCCGCACGGGGGCGGCGAGGGACGCTCCCCCATCGGTATGCCGGGGCCGAAATCGCCGTGGGGAAAGCCGACACTTGGCAAGCGGACACGCAGGAACAAGAAGACGGACGTGTTCATCGTCCGTCGGCGCGGCGGGCGCAGAGGCTCGCGCCGCTAGAAATCTGAACGGAAACGGACAATAACAGGAACGCTGAAGAACGATGTCTCGATCAGTCAAGAAGGGACCGTACATAGAGCCCAAGCTCTTGCGCAAGGTGACCGTCGCGCAGCAGACGAACTCGCGGGCGGTGATCCGCACGTGGTCGCGCGCGTCAACCATCGTGCCCGAGATGGTGGGGCTCAACATGGCGGTGCATGACGGTCGACGGCATATTCCCCTGTTCATCACGGAGAACATGGTGGGCCACAAGCTTGGTGAGTTCGCCCCAACACGCACGTTCCGCGGCCACGTTCGCAATGAACGGCAGGCGAGGCGATAGGACGAGGTGGCCCATATGCAGGTAACAGCGCGAGCACGCCGTATGTCGCTCTCCGTCCGAAAGCTGCACGTCATCACGCAGACGCTGCCCGGCATGTACGTGGACGATGCGCTCACACAGCTGCAGTTCATGGCGAGTCCGTGGGCAAAGGAAGTGGCGAAGGTGGTGCGCTCCGCCGCAGCGAACGCAGAGAACAACTACGACCTGGATCCGAGCATGCTGCGCATCGTGCGCATGGACATTGGTCCGGCGGAGACGCTGCGGCGCTACAAGCCTCGGGCGCGGGGACAGGCCGGCAAGCATTTCCGCAGGCACAGCAATCTGACGGTCATCGTGGATGACGAGGAGAACAACTAATGGGTCATAAGGTTCACCCGTTTGGGTTCCGCCTCGGGTACATCCGTGATTGGCAGACGCACTGGTTCGCGGATCGCGCGGAGCAGTACCGAACCAATTTGCAGGAGGACCTGCAGATTCGGGACCATATAGTCGATAAACACCGCGACGCCGCCGTTGCTCGCGTGGAGCTTGAAAGAAAAGCGAGCGAGGTGCGGGCGCTCATCCACACCGCAAGGCCGGGCGTGGTCATTGGACGCGGCGGCCAGCGCGTTGAGGAGCTGCGGCAAGAGCTCGAAAACCTGACAGGCAAGCGCGTCCGCGTGGACATCAACGAGATTCGGCAGCCGGAACTTGAGGCGACGCTGGTTGCGCAGAGCATCGCGGACCAGATCCAGCGGCAGGTCTCGTTCCGGCGCGCCACGCGGCAAGCCGTTCAGCGGTCCATGCAAGCCGGGGCGCAGGGAATCCGCGTCTCGGTCTCGGGACGACTGGGCGGCGCAGAGATTGCGCGCACGGAGAAGGCGATGGACGGCCGGGTCCCGCTCCATACACTGCGCGCCGATATTGATTTTGGCACCGCGGAAGCGCGGACGCAGATGGGACAGATCGGCGTCAAGGTCTGGGTCTATCGCGGCGATATTGTGACGGAGGCGACACCGGAAGAACTGGCGCGGCGCAGCGCCCTGATGTCCACCCCGGTGGCGTCCTCAGAAGACGGGGCGGTGAATGGCGCGGCGGCCGTTGCCGAGGCGGCAACTCCTGAGAGCGGCACTCCCGCAGAGGCCGAGGCGACGGCTCCTGAAAGTGATACTCCTGCCGAAGCTGAAACCCCGGCCGCTGAAGACAGCGCGACCGCCGAGGCCGAAGAGGCCAGCGCTGACGAGGACGACGAGTAGTTCGGACTGACCGATATGTTGCAACCACGACGAGGCAAATATCGCAAGCAACACCGGGGCCGGATGCGTGGAATGGCGCAGAAGGGCAATACGGTGGCGTTCGGCGAGTTCGGCATCCAATCGATGGAGCCGGTCTGGCTCACGGGCCGCCAGATTGAGGCGGCACGGCGAGCGATGACGCGTCACGTCCGGCGCGGCGGCCAGATCTGGATCCGCGTGTTCCCGCATAAGTCGATCACCAAGAAGCCGCTGGAAACGCGGATGGGGTCCGGCAAGGGCAACGTGGAGGGCTGGGTGGCCGTGGTGCGCCCCGGCAAGATACTGTTCGAGATTGCAGGGGTTCCTGAGGACGCGGCGCGGCGGGCAATGCGCCTGGCTCAGGACAAGCTGCCCATCCGCACGCAGATCGTTACCCGTGATATGGAGTAGCCCGGGATGGACTTGGAAGAGATACGCGCGTTGAATGATGACCAGCTCCAGGAGGAGTTGGAGAATGCGCATCGGGAACTGTTCAACCTGCGCTTTCGCGCGATGACGCGGCAATTGGCCAACACCAGCGAGGTTGGCAAGGCGCGCAAGACCGTTGCCCGTTTCAAGACCGTAATCCGTGAGCGGCAGTTGGAGGCCTTCGCGGTGGAGGAGACAGCGTAGATGCCCGGTCAGAAGACACGCGTGGGCCGCGTGGTCAGCACAAAGATGGAGAAGACGGTCGTCGTGACCGTCGAGCGTCAGCGCACCCACCGCCTGTATAAGAAGGCCGTGCGCCGCCTGACACGATTCAAGGCGCACGACGAGAACAGCGTGTGCGCCGAGGGCGACCTCGTTCGCATCCAGGAGACGCGGCCCCTGTCCAGGGACAAGCGGTGGCGTGTGACCGAGGTGCTGGAACGGGGCGTTGTCGTGGCGCTGCCCGACGACGCGAGGGCAGGTTCAGAATGATCCAGGTCCAGACACGTCTTCGCGTCGCGGACAATTCCGGCGCTCGCGAAATCCAGTGCATCAACGTGCCCGGCGGCACACGGCGGCACTATGCGTCCGTGGGCGACATCATCGTCGCATCCGTCAAGGAGGCGCAGCCGAATGCGGGCGTGCGGAAGGGAGACGTGGTTCGCGCCGTTGTGGTGCGCGTAGTCAAGCCGTACCGGAGGCCGGACGGCTCCTATATTCGTTTCGATGAGAACGCAGCAGTTATCCTGACTGAGCGCGATTTGCCGCGCGGCACACGCATTTTCGGCCCCGTCGCGCGAGAATTGCGCGACAAGAATTTCATGCGAATCATTTCCCTCGCCCCGGAGGTCTTGTAGCGATGGCGGCGACAATTAAGAGAAACGACCTGGTGTACGTGGCCGCGGGCAAAGACCGCGGCAAGCGCGGCACGGTTGAGCGCGTGATTCCGTCAAGGAGCCGCGTCGTCGTGCAGGGCGTGAATATCATCAAGAAGCATCAACGCCCGCAGCCGGGCGTGCGGCAGGGCGGCATCATCGAACTGCCCAACCCGCTGCATATCTCCAACGTGAGGCTGATTTGCCCCCACTGCGATAAGGCCGTGCGGGTGAGTTTCGGCGTACTCGAAGACGGACGCAAGGTTCGACGGTGCAAGTCATGCGACGAGACAATCGACTAGACAACGACGACATCGAGCGCGTTCTGCCGTTCCCCGTTCCTGCGGGGGCGTCGACGGACGAAGCGCAAGAGGGCGAAGAGGCAAAGGCCCCTGCCCGCCAGCGACGCTCGTCCGGACGGCGACGGCAGGCCGAGTCGTTGGATGAGGGGCAGCAGGAGGCCGCGTCAACGAATGGCGCGCGCCCGACGGAGATTCCGCGCCTTCGCCGGATGTACATGGACGAGGTGGCCCCTGCCCTGATGCAGGAGTTCAATATCACGAACACGATGCGCGTGCCGAAGATCACCAAGATCGTGCTGAACATCGGCGCGGGAGACGCGCGTGACGAGGCGCGGGTGCTGGAAGGCATCCAGCGCGATCTGATCACAATCTCCGGCCAGAAGCCGGTGGTCACTCGCGCCCGGAACTCCATCGCCGGATTCCACATCCGCGAGGGGAACACCATCGGCGCGTCCGTGACGCTGCGCGGCGCGCGCATGTGGAATTTCTTGGACAGGCTGATGAACGTGGCATTGCCGCGCACACGAGATTTCCGTGGCGTCTCAACAAGGGCGTTCGACAGGCGCGGCAACTACAGCGTCGGACTTCGAGAGCAGATCATCTTCCCCGAGATCGACTACAACCGTGTGGATCGAATCCGTGGTTTGCAGGTGAACATCGTGACGACGGCGCAGACGGACGACGAGGGGCTCAGGCTGCTGGCCCTGCTGGGGATGCCGTTCGCGCGTGAGGAGATCACCAACTGATGGCAAAGAAGTCAAAGATTGCCCGCTGGAAGCGCCCGCCCAAGTACAAGGTGCAGGCGTACAACCGCTGCCACGTGTGCGGCAGGCCGCGCGCGTATTACCGCATGTTCGGCCTGTGCCGCATCTGCCTGCGGGAAAGGGCGCTCACGGGGCAGCTTCCGGGCGTGCGCAAGGCAAGCTGGTAGAGGGGAGAGCGTAAGAACATGACCGTCAGCGATCCCATCGGCGACATGCTCACCCGTATCCGCAACGGGTTGATGGCTCGGCATGAGTCAATCACTGTGCCTGCGTCCAAGACCAAGGTCGCCATTGCAGAGATCCTCAAACAGGAGGGCTTCATCCGCGACTTTTCAATCCTGAAAGGGTCATCCCCTCAGCAGATCGTGCGGATGCAGATGGCATATCGTGAGGGCAATAGTCCCGTCATCAACGGCCTGCGGCGCGTGAGCAAGCCCGGACTGCGCGTGTACGTGCAGCGCGGCGAGATTCCGCGTATCTTCGGCGGTCTCGGCATTGCAGTCGTCTCAACGTCGAGCGGCGTGATGACGGGCCGGGAGGCGTGGCGCAAGGGTATTGGCGGGGAACTGCTCGCCTACGTGTGGTAGTCGAGCAAGTGAACAGGAACGGTCAAACACGCAGAGTGGATTTGTAAAGACAATCTGAGGAACACGGTTTCAGAAAAATGTCACGAGTAGGACGGATGCCGATACCGGTGCCGGGGGGCGTACAGGTCACGATGACCGACGGCCCACAGGGGACGGCCATTGCCGTCAAGGGACCGCGCGGCGAACTGACGCGCCAATTCCATCCCACCGTGCGATTCGAGCAAGAGGATGGCATAATCACCGTTCACCGCAAGGATGAGAACGATCGCGCATCCGCCGCGTTCCATGGGCTGTCCCGCGCCCTATTGTCAAACATGGTAATCGGCGTTTCAGAAGGCTATCGCCGGACTCTTGAAATCCAGGGCGCAGGCTACCGCGCGCAGCAGACGGGACGCGGCATCACGCTGAGCGTCGGATATTCGCACACGGTGGAGGTCCAGCCGCCTGAGGGCATCACGCTGGAGGCGGAGAGCAACACGCGCCTGCACGTCGACGGCATCGACAAAGAGCTTGTCGGGCAGGTTGCGGCGAATATCCGCAAGGTGCGCAAGCCGGGCGTCTACACCGGCAAGGGCATCCGCTACCAGGGCGAGCAGGTGAGGCGCAAGGCGGGCAAGGGCGCCGGACGCAGATAGGCGGAGTAAACACAGACATGCCACGCATCAAGACAACACGAGAGGGACGAAGCCGACGCCACCTGCGGCTGCGGCAGCGGGTTTCCGGCACGGAAGAGCGGCCCCGGCTGTGTGTTTTCCGCAGCCTGAACCATATCTACGCGCAGGTGGTTGATGACTCGCGCGGCATAACTCTCGCCGCCGCCTCGACACGCGACAAGGACATTCGAGACGGAGCGGGCGGACAGAACAAATCGGATCGCTCCAAGATGGTCGGCGCGGCGGTCGCGCAGCGAGCAATCGCGGGCGGCGTCAAGACCGTCGTATTTGACCGGGGCGGGTACCAATATCATGGTCGAATCAAGGCCGTCGCCGAAGCGGCGCGTGAGAATGGCCTTGTTTTCTAGGGACGAGGAGCGGACGGAGAAACGATGACACTAGGACGCACACGCGGTGCGCGCGGGCGCACACGGGAACGACAACGCGACGCTGATCGGGAATCGGACGGCCTGACCGAGAGCGTGGTGTCGATCCGGCGCGTGGCGAAAACCGTTGCGGGCGGACGTCGTTTCACGTTCAACGCGCTCGTCGTCGTTGGTGACGGCAAGGGCAAGATCGGCTACGGCCTCGGGAAGGCGGCGGAGGTGCCGCTTGCGGTGCAAAAGGGCGGCGCGATCGCTCGCCGTTCCCTGATTGATGTTTCGACGCTCGAAAGCAGCGTGCCGCAGCAGGTCGTCAGTCGATTCGGGGGCGCGCAGGTGCTTCTTCGCCCCGCCGCGCCCGGCACAGGTGTCCGCGCCAGCGCCGCCGTGCGCGCCGTGGTACAGGCCGCCGGTGTTCGCGATATCTTGACGAAATCACAGGGCAGCAACAACCCGATAAACGTGGTGCAGGCCACCATCAAGGGCCTGCAGATGATGCGGGACCCCCGTCAGACGATCTCCCTGCGCCGCATGGTGCGGGGCGAGGAGCCGCTCCCCGAGAAGGAGCCGGAGGCAGCTGCCGACTATTCCGGGCCCACGCCCATTGATCCGCAGCCGGTGAGCAGCGACACGTTCCTTGCGGAGAACGCGGAAGAAGAGCAGGCCACGGCTGCGGAATCACAAGAACC
>DAOUKW010000055.1:0-23004 GCA_034420915.1 Dehalococcoidia bacterium | reverse complement strand
GCCGTACTCAACGCGCCCCGGAACTATTGCAGACCGGAAACTCGTGGATGACGTGCCGCCCAAGGTAAAGATAGACCGGCGCAAGGCTGTTGAGGAACTGCAGGAACGCATTGCCACGGATCTGAACGCCCCGTTGGCCGGTACCCGGCAGGAGACTCTCATCGAGCGGCGTGTGAAGGATACGTGGACAGGACGGACACGGACTAACAAGATCGTCCACGTGCAGGGTTCCGATGCCAGTCTTGAGGGCCACGTCGTGGATGTCGACATCGTGCGCGCCGGGCCCTGGTCCCTGACGGCGGTTCTTCCTGATTCTGATATAACTGATACAGTCAACGAGCCATCCCGTGAAATTGAGTTGATGCCGGTGTAACTCCGCTGTCATTCTGAGCGTAGCGAAGAATCCAAAAAGAAGGGGCGGCCATTTGGCCGCCCCTTCTTTTATCTGCGAAGTAGGTCGTGTGGCGCGATTACTCCATGCTCTCGACTTCGATGTCCTTGATGGTGATCTCACCCGCCACCATTGTTCCGGTGAACGTGAATTCCGGTCCGAAGACGGCATGATTGAAGGGCGCTGTATTCGGATCGAAGAACGTCGTGAACTCGAAGCGGTCTCCGGCTCCGCCGCCGCCCATGCCGCCGTCGACGGCCGTCACGCGGTAGCTAGCGGGCTCGGACGCCGTTCGGCTGCCGTGGACAGCCTTGAACTCATCGGGCACCAGGGCATTTTCCCTGAGGTCGACTTCGGTGAAGCAGTCCAGGGTGCCAGTTAGGACGATTTGGGTCGAGCCATCGGAGTTGGTGGAGATTTCGTAGCTGTCGACGCTATTGGACGCCATGGCCATGTAGAACGTGTGGGCATCAATAGGGATCTCACCCAGCGCATTCGTGGGCATCACGAAGTCCGTGAAGTTGGTGTCCACGCGGCACATTGCGTATTCTGTGCTGAACGAGAAGACCTCGTCCATGACGTGAGAAACGTCGCCGGTCAGCGTGGGCATCGACTTCTCATTGACACCTCCGCCGAACGCGGTAATGGCCGCCAGTTCCTCGACCTGTCCGGCAAGAGCGCTCTTATCATTCTCAAGCGCCGTATTGTCGTCCTCCAGGCCGCTGATGGTGCCCTGTTGTGAGAAATACACCGCGCCGCCAGCGATGATTGCAAGCACCAGTGCCGCAACCGCCGCAATAGAAAGTGGAACGTTATTGTTCACGTGAACTGTCCTCCCCGGGAAAAGCCCCTTAACGCGTGACTAACATTGCCGTTTACTGTATCCCACAATTGCAAATCGGGAAAGCAAATCTATAAATACGCATATGCGTATTTATATCAAGGGCACCCTGGAGTCACTTAAGAGTCTTGTATGGGCTCAAGCATCCACGCCGCCCACGCCCGCAACTGCTCTTCAATGTCATTGCCGCAGCGGGGACATTCGTAGTCGCCGTAGCGGATGCGGGTCTTGCATTCGGGGCAGGAGATTGTTGCGCTGCTCATTGCCTGCACCACATGGCTGATCTGGTCTTCGGTGGCACTCATTTGCTGAATCGGCGTCATCCCTTCGTAATGGTTGCCTACCGATGCTAGCACGATGCAGGGAGTTTCGACGCCCGTTCAGTTGCAGTTGAAATTGCGGACTTCCACTTCGTTCGGAAGCAGACCTCCGGGTCAATCCACGAGTGCCAGGTAATCCAGAAAGGAAACGGCTAGACGTCCCGCTCCGGTACGAACTTCGCCAGCCGGTGAATACCCGTTGCGCCGCTCGGACGATTCCCCATCTGGGCCTCGATCTGCGGTGTCCCATCGGCCTCGTAGCAGCGAACCCGCATGCTGTGATTGCCCGCCTCGAACGGCCAGTCGTATCGCCAGATCACCCAGGTAGTGTCTGAAAGCGGCTCGCGAAGCTGCGCCGGCTGCCACGCTCCGCCGTCCACGCTGACCTCAACTCTCGAGATGCCTCGTGCTCCCGCGTAGGCGATGCCGCCAACCGGCACCAACGTCTGGCCGTCCTGCTCGAAGACCTCCTGGCTGGAGATCGTGTCGACCACAGATGTCGCGCGCACCCGCGCGATCTCATCCCATCGCCGCGATACCCAATACCCCTCTGTGTATTCGGTTTGAACCGTCATATTCGTTATCCACTTCGGCTGCTTCATGCCATACCGGTCCGGCAGCCAGATGCGGAGAGGGAAGCCGTGCTCGACGGGTATCGGCCTTTCATCCCACGCATACGCGAGCATGATTCGCTCATCCTGGTCGATGAGTTCGAGATCAACGATCTCGTGGAAGCCGTCCCCGCTCTCGATGTTCACGTACCGCGCCCCGGGCAACGGCTGAACATCCGCCAGGATCTCCTTGAAGCTCGCCCCCGTCCACTGCGTCGTGCTGATTAGCGGCCCGCCGACGCGGTTAGATATGCAGGAGAGCGTGATGAATTGGCTACGAGGCTCGTAGTTGTTGCGGATATCCTCAATCGACAACTCGATGGGATTCGCCACCAAGCCGCTGATGGGTAGCACCCACGATGCCCCGTCGATAACCGTAGGTGTCGTCCGGATGAAGATACGATAGTGGTCCTCAACGGCGGTGTACTCGGCTCGCGTGCCCGGCGCAGGCAATACGGGATCGCCATCGTTCGGGAACGACGTCACTCCGCCCATCGCGATTTCCTCATCCATGCCTTCCGGCATGGTGATTGTTGACCCGCCGCGGCCCGCATTGCCGATGAGATTTCCTGTCACTGATCCCGCCACCGTGATAACCGCCGCGGCACCCCCTACACGCACGATGAACTCGCGACGGTTCATCCCGCCGTCCATCCCCCACGACGGCTGTGCCGAAGCCTCCTGGTATTGCCGTGTGTGAACTATCGGAGGCGGCTCCGCAGCCCCTTCCATGTCCTCCAGGACGTCCTCGGGTACCATGGGCTCAAACGGTGGATCGATGCTGGCCGCCATCGGCGAGGGCAGAGGCTCTTCCACCGTGTGTGGCAGCACGCCCTCAAGAACATGCCCGGCGCCGTAGCCCCATAACGCGTACGCTCCGGTAATCCAGACCACGCTGACGAGTGCCGGCAACGTTGACCCGCCAATAGCAAGGGACACAAATGTCAGAGCAAGACCGTTGGCAATGCCCACGTAAAAGGCAGCTCGGCGGAGATCAAGAGTGAGGACAGGGGCAATGACCGCAACGAGTGTGATCAGCGCCACGCCTATGCCGAAGAACTGCAGCAGGGCGATGGCCAACTCGGCCGTCTTCGCCGTATCCGCAACGTCCAGCCCGACAAGGATCATCCCGTCGATGAACAGATCCAGCCCGAATGTGACAAGCGGCCCCGGCAGGACGCGCGTTATCCAATCAAAAAGATCGTAGGGGGGGAAGGGAAGCTCAAAGAGCTTGTTGGCCAAATAAAACAGCGCCATCAATGGCGCCGTTACGATGGCTCCCGCCGCTGCTCCGCCGACTATCCGTGACCAGGGCATGACAGACTCCTAATCCTCATCCCCATAATACTCGCCATGCCAACCTATGCGGCCAGACGCTGATCCTCCTCCAGCGCCCCCTCCAGCGCTCGTATAGCGACCTCAATTTGATCATCGTCCGGCTGGCGTGTCGTTAGCGCCTGCAGAAGCAGATTCGGCCAGATGATTGCCTTCACCAGGATGTTGTTGGCGTGGAACCCGCTGAATCGGATGATCTCGTAGCTCAGCCCCGCAATGAGAGGAAGCACAACGACCCGCGAAATGACACGGTCCACCAACCCGGGCGGTGTCCAAAATACGTGAACGATGATCGCGACCACCAGCACAACCAGGATGAAAGCCGTCCCGCATCGCGGATGAGCCGTTCCGAATTGGCGAATCGAGCCCACGTCAAGTGATTGCCCATGCTCCCGCGCATGGATCGTCATATGCTCCGCGCCGTGATAGGCGAACACGCGTCGTATATCAGGCATCAGCCCGATCAGTCCGATGTACCCCGCAAACATGAGGAGGCGGATCGCGCCTTCGATCACGTTGCTCCATATGTTGGTCGTGTCCAGCCACGAATCAAGCAGCCGCGTCGCGAAGACCGGCGTTGCAAAGAAGATTGCGACGGCGAGCAGCAGACTGACCGTCACGGAACCGGCAACCGCCCATGATGACAAGCCCCCGGGCCCTTCGTCCGTGTTCCCTTTGTTCTCCTCTTCGGAGGCAACGTTGGCGGAGAAAATCAGCGCCCGTGTTCCCACCACGAGCATCTCGCTCAGGACAATCACGCCTCGAACGAATGGGATGCGGCGAATCGTCCGCGCCCAACGCCACCCGATGGGTTGCGTTTCGACGAGGATCTCACCGTTGGGACGGCGCACCGCCATGCTCACGCACGTCTGACCGCGAATCATCACGCCCTCAATGAGCGCCTGACCCCCGTACGTGCTTGCCGTTGGTCGGCCCGCCTCAGTCATCGCCGTGCGGCGACCGCGTACTGAAAGTTAACCCTGGTCCTCTTGTCGGCCCTGCCGCTGCGAAGCCTGCGCGTAGCGCCGGCGCAGCCGCTCAACGCGACCAAGCGTATCGACAATGCGCTGCTGTCCCGTGAAGAACGGATGGCACTTATTGCACACGTCCACGCGAATCTCGGGCGTCGTCGCGCCCGTCGTCCACGAGTTCCCGCACGCGCACGTCACTTGTGTCTGGTAGTACTCAGGGTGAATTCCCGGCTTCATGGTTATGCTCTCCGCGAGTGAAAGGCCTGCTAGGCTTCGACGGGATAGACGCTGACGCGCTTCTTGGCGCGGGTCTGATGCTCGAACTTGACGGTGCCGTCGATCAGGGAATACAGCGTGAAATCACGTCCGCGCCCAACGTTGGTTCCCTCAAAGATCTTCGTTCCGCGCTGCCGCAGGATGATCGTCCCTGCCCGCACGGTCTCGCCGTCGTAACGCTTTACGCCCAGCCGTTGCCCCTGGCTGTCGCGGCCGTTTCGAGTGGTTCCGCCGCCCTTCTTATGCGCCATTGTTGTCTATCCCTTTTCTCTTTGTTTCCAGGATGCCGGGCTAGGCGGGAACGATTTCCCGCACGAGCAACTCCGTAATCGGCTGCCGATGTCCGCGCTTGCGTCGATACCGCACCTTGGACTTGTACTTGAAGACGACGATCTTCTTGTCCTTGCCCTGCTTTTCGACCTCCGCGATTACCTTCGCCCCTTCGATTGTCGGTGTTCCAACGGCGATGTCGTCGTCGTTGGTGATCATCAGAACCTGGTCAAGCTCAATGAGTTCCCCTTCCTCGGCCTCGAGTTTCTCTACCGAAACTCTTTGGCCGGGGGACACGCGATATTGCTTGCCGCCCGTCTGGACGATTGCGTAATTGATGGAAACACCTCGTAGATTGTGTGACGAAAGTGGCATCAATCATACGTGCCGCCCCCGTCTTCGGTCAAGAAGACGGCCCGATTATTCCTACCTGACGCTCCACCATTTCACGGGGTTGTCCATGTCCAGCTCCTCCAGCGTTTCAAGCCGGATGATGCGGACCTTCGGCTCCTCCCCGCGATTCACCTCTAGCAGCCCGACTGTCCCGACAAGATGATCAAGGTTGTGGGGCAGGGTGGGGCTTCCGGGATTCACGCACAACACGTCCTTGACCTTAACGACCTCCTCCGTGTGCGTGTCTCCGAAGATGATGATGTCTACGGCCCGCCCAAACTCGTGACCCATGACGGACTCGATCGTGCGATGCGGCGGAAACTCAGGGATTGCCAGCCCATGGGTCAGTCCGATCGAGAGCCCCTCGGCCTCCATCACGCGCGTGCGTTCGATGCGCGGATCAGTGATTTTCCGGAAGAAATCACCGTTCCCCTCGCACGCGTACACGGGCGCAGCGCGTTCCAGGTCATCAAGGCATGACGGGCTGTAGATGTCGCCCGCATGGAGGATGAACTCTGCGCCTGCGCCGGAAAAAATCTCTAACGCGCTCTCCGGCAGCGCCAACGGCGCCTCAGGCACGTGCGTATCGGAAATCAGGCCGATGATCAAAGGGTGTCTCGGTCATTTCCTGAGGGTGACGCGCGCGTCCTTCTCGCCGACGACTATCCGCGATACGCCCAGGAGCACCACGTCACGCAAGAGGGAGTGAAGCGCCATGTCCTCATCCGTCAATTGCAGAAGAGATTCGATTGCCGCCGATGCGCTCCCGTGCGTCCGCGTCGCGTCCCGCAGACGACCCGCCTCGTGGAACAGCAACTGCGCTGCCGACCGAATATCCTGCGCCGGGATTCGGCCCTTCGCCGCCTCCCGGGCCAGGTTGCTAATCCGTAGATCGACTGCTGACTCGATCCGTGAGGCAATCCCGTCCAGGCCGACCCGCGCAAGGACCGCCGCGTCCAACTCCCGTGAACGCCGGGTGTGGTATGAGCAGCGCCCCTGGTTCGTCGCGGCCTCGCACTGGTAATAGCGGTATGTGTTGGATCCTGAAGACCCGTCATTCCGTGTCCATGATTGGCGGCGTGTCACGCCCACCATGTTGCTGCCGCATGCCCCGCAGATTGCGGTGCCCGACAAGAGGTACGGCCTCCCCGCCCCGTATCCCGCTCGTTTTGCCCGCTCATCGAGTCGCTCCTGGATTTCCTTGAACAGCGGGGACGCGACGAGGGCAGGGTGGTTTCCGGCAACACGCGCCCCAAACCGGTTGTAGGCGCCGGTATAAACACGGTTGCGGAGCATGTCACGGATTGTGACGATGCTCCACGCGCCTCCACGGCGAGTTCGCAGTCCGCGGGAATTCAGGTCCGCCGCGATGGCGCGAATGCCTTTGCCCTGCGCGGCAAGCCCAAAGATGATCTTAACGACAGTCGCTTCCTCGGGGTGTTCTTCCAACTGACCGCGGTCTCCGGTCTTGTATCCGTACGGAATCCGGCCCAAAACGACGCCACGTAGCGCCTTGCGCGCCATGCTCTGTCGGATCATCTCTCCCCGGTCTGAAGGCGCTGTGCCGTTCTCCGGTGTCAGGGCAATCTCAAGCGGATGTCCCTGCGCTTCTGCAGAGATCAACTCGACACCCATCGCCTCCAAACGCAGTAGCTCCTCGATGAGTCGGACACGGGGAATACGATCCCCCGGGGAAATCATCACGGAGACTCCGGCCGTCTCTTTTTCTTCGATAAGTCGTTGGCGCAGAGCCCAAAAGCCGTCTTCCGTCGCCGCGTACATCCCGTCGAACGGCGCATTGCCTTCTTGAGCCACGCGATCAAGATCGCGGCGGTCTCCCACGCCAAATATGATACTTGCCACGGATCGCTGCTCCCCACCTTAATCCGCCGCTTTGTGCTTCGTAAATGTTAGCACACTGTGCCAAGTTCGGCGTCGCCTCCCTTTCCTTGCCCCCCGTTTATGTGGCCGCTACCCTAATTCCGAGACGATGAAAGCCAGCAGAAAGAAACACCGCCGCTTTCCTCCGCGAAGCGGCAAACCCCCCACTCCTGAGAGCCCGCCGCAGCGACTCACGCTTGAGCTTGAGCGCCCCGGCCACCAGGGTGAGGCCGTCGGACGCCGTGACGACGGCAAGATCGTCCTGGCCGCATATGGCATTGCGGGCGAGCGCGTCGTCGTTGACGTACGTGAGGAGCATCCGACGTACATCGTTGCCGAAGTTACTGAGGTCTTGCGGTCGTCGCCGGAGCGCGTAGAACCACGCTGCCCGCACTTCGGCGCGTGCGGGGGCTGCCAACTCCAGCACATTTCATATGAAGAGCAGGGCAGGATCAAGCAGAGCGTCCTCACCGATCAACTCCGACGAATCGGCCATATCGTGGAACCACCGGTCTCGGAAATCCTTGCCGCCGCAGACCCCTGGAATTACCGCAACAATGCTCGATTCACCGTGCGACGCGAGGGCGCAACCGGATTCACCCATTGGCACACGCATCGGTTCGAGCCCATCGATGAGTGCCTGATCATGGATGCGCGCATCAACGACATTAAGAGCAAGTTGGATGGTGCGCTGACCAATCGCGAGCGTCAGCTTGCCGTCCGCATTGGCCGCAACACGGGGGACACGCTCGTCCATCCCGCGCTCAACAGCCGCGGCGATGAGCACGGTGTTGAAACCGGCCAGGATTCCTATGAAGAGCGTCTCTTCAACGTGCCGTTCAAGGTGTCTGCGGCATCCTTCTTTCAGGTCAATACTGCCCAGGCCGAGCGCATGATGGCCCTCGTCCGCGACCGCCTCCAACCCACCTCATCTGACACTATCGTTGATGCCTACGCCGGCGTCGGCACGATTGCCGCCCTCATCGCCCCGGTAGTCGGGCGCGTCATTGCCATTGAGGAGTCCGCCGCCGCCGTCCGTGACGCCGAAGTCAATCTTGCACCGTTCCCCAACGTGGAGATGGTTCTGGCAAAAACGGAGGAGGCCCTGCCGGAACTTGATGAACGAGTCGATGCCGTTATCCTCGATCCGCCACGCGCCGGTTGCTACCCGCAGGTCATCAATGCTTTACGCCGACTCCAACCTCGCCGCATTGTCTATGTCTCCTGCGACCCCGCCACCCTTGCCCGCGATCTGAACCGCCTGATTCTCTCCGGCTACATGCTGACCGATGCCACGCCCGTCGATATGTTTCCTCACACCTACCACATCGAAAGTGTTTCCACGCTGGAGCGAATGCCGTCGGACGGATTCGTCCTCGCCTCCACATCTGCTCGCCGCCGTGAGATTCTCACCCACCAAAGCACTCCCTTCTCCGCCCTTGCCCCTGCCGCCGGTATCGAACCAGCTAATTCGCAACCAAACCCGGAAACGCCCACAGACGCCATCGCCTACGCTCAGAACCTCGCGCTCAAAAAGGCCCAGTCCGTGGCGGATGAAAGTGCAACAGTCCCGGTTGTCGGTGCGGACACGATCGTTGTTTCCCCGGACGGCCGTATCCTCAACAAACCCCAAGACGCAGACGAAACCCGCAAGATGCTCCGCGCGCTAAGAGAGGGAGAGCACCAGGTCATCACCGCTATCGCCGTGATCCCGCCCGGCGACAACCCCAATCCTATCGTCGATCACGAAATCACCGTAGGTCGGATGCGTGCTTACACCGACGAGGAAATCGAGGACTACATCGCCACCGGCGACCCGTTTGATAAGGCGGGCGCCTACGGCATCCAACACCCGGAGTTCCGCCCCGTCGCAGAACTCAACGGCTGCTATCTGAACGTCGTCGGTCTTCCCCTCTGCCTGTTGGATCGATTACTGACCCAGGCAGGAACTTGGGCATCCTCCCCTCATTCCGGCGAAAGCCGGAATCCATCCGTTCCCGACCCCCGTGATGGCCACTGCGCCTACTGCGCCCAGCGCACGCCGCCGCACCTTAGGATGCCCTGACAGAAATCCCTTGAGAGCCGGGTCTAGCGCCGAGCACGGGGGCCGAAGGGCTCCGGCTGGAATGGAGCGTCGCGGGTCTCGATGTAGCTGCGGAGGCCGCCCTTTTCGTTGGCATCGTCAAGGTGGCGCTTGAAATCCTCCCGCTGGGAGGTGTGGGCGAGCGCGGCAAGCTCCGCGTTGAGGCTCCACGCCTTGTCCAGCCCCATCATCTCCAGCCCCATCGTCGCGACGTGCAGGTTGATCTTGACGGTCTCCGGCGACACGAGAGCGATGCGCTCGCCTATGTAGAAGCACTCTTCAAGCAGGTCATCATGCGGGACAACTTTGTTGACGAGGCCAATACGAAGCGCCTCCTCTGCGTCGATGTGGTCGCCGGTGAGGGCGTAGCGGAGAGCGTTCTTGTAGCCCGCCAGCAGCACCCAGATGAAGTTGGTGTTGGAGATGTGACGCACCTCCGGCTGGCCAAAGACGGCGTTCTCTGAGGCGATGGTGATGTGGGTTGTGAGCGCAAGCCACGAAGCCGCGCCCAACGCCCAGCCGTTGATCGCGCCGATGATAGGCTTGGGATACTCCCAGCGCCGCATCTGGTCGCGGATTCCATTGCGGTCACCCGTGCGCCACGAGTCCAGGAAGTCGGCGACGGACTGCCCCTCGCGGAGACCGTAGGGCCAGACGACGGGCGGGAGTGAGCCGTCGCGTGAGCCACGCATATTCGCGCCGGCGGAGAATGCCCTGCCCGCGCCGGTCAGGACGACATAGCGAACCTCATCGTCCTGCTCTGCGTCATCGAGCGCGGCGTTAAGGTCGGCGCGCAACTCGACGCTGAGGGAGTTCATCGCCTCAGGCCGATTGAGGGTGATCAGCGCCCCCTTCCGCTGCTTCTCATACAGAATGTTCTCATATGTGGTCATGGCTGGAGTGCCTCCTTATATTTCCTTTATCGCTTCTATCTGCTCTTAGCCGTTCTGAGAGCGTCCATGAATCGGTCGATTTCTTGTGTGCTAGTGAAATAGCCCTTGTAACCGACTGCCTCCGGCTGATGGACACCAATCGTCTTACCCCAATCTCTAACCGCTTCAGAGCCTTCGATTGCATCAGGAAGGAGTTGCTCTACTTTATCCACTTCGATTCCAAAAAACTCTTGGATTCGCGTTGCATGCACTAAGAAAGGCAAGCCGACTTTCTCTCCATCTCGCATAGCGTCAACAGACATTAGACGCCGCCATCTACCGTCATCAGACTTAAGTTCGCAAACTACACTCTTGGGGTAGTTCGTGTGGGTGAAAATTCCACTGATTCGTTCACGGAAATGGTCATATACTTCACCAATTCCACTTTCATGGGCCATTCTTCTTAGTCCTGCAACGGTTTGTGATGTTCTCTTGGATGTTCTGCGCGCATTCAATTCTGCCTCATCAGGATCAACAAGGTAGACCTGTGCGAGCAGACGGTTGCCTGACTGCTCTCTGAATTGTTGAACCAAGGCTACATTTATTGGGACCCCGAGCTCTGAAAGATACTTGACAATGCGATCTGTGCTGGGATCCATGGACTCAGCGACGATCAACAGCCTCAGGGAGGCATTTAACTCGTCCGGCGGCTCCTCTTCGAATTGCTCTTGAAATGCAGTATCGAGTGCTCGTTGAGTAGTCCGGCCGAGGTACTCGTCGGCAATTTCTCGGATTCGTGACGCGGACACATCTTTAACCCATGAAGCATAATCGAGTACCTGAGCGGTGACATCACGAGGAGTACGGCCCTTCTTCAATTCAACTACAACAGCATCGCCCTTGCCATCGAGGCACAACAGATCGATTTCTCCACCGTAATCTGTACGAACCCGCCGCCCAATCACAAGCAACTTGGCATCTAATAATGAGATGTCATTGGCAAGCCATTCTTCCAGTTCTTGTTCTAGGTTTATAGCCGACTCTTCTATCCGTTTAAGCCCGTTGTCGGTGATGTTCCAGAGTTGGACTTTCTGCGTCAATTCGTCTTTTCCTCCTGATCCACTGGCTGACTTAGACCAACGCCCCGCTCTGCGTAAGGTTCTTGATTTCCTCTTCACTCAAGCCGATCACGTTGCGATAGATGTCGTCGTTGTGTTGGCCGGAGGTGGGGGCAGGGATGTCTGACTGCCCCGGTGTATCGGACAGGCGCGCGGTGAGAGCGGGGTGCGTGAGCGGCGGTGAAGCGTCCCACGGGGCGGGCGGCGGAACGGTGACAACGGAGCCGCGTTCTCGCAAGTGCGGGTCCCATACCAGCTTGTCCGGACCTTGGTCCATCCCCGCCGGAACGCCGTGGCGATGAAGCCGGTCGAATACCTGCTGCGGGTTCATTCCGGCTGTCCATTCACCTATGCGGCGGTCAAGCTCTTCCTTGTTTGCTACCCGGCCTTGCAGCGTGTCCCATTTGCTGTCCTGCGCCCATGCGGGCGACTCCATAGCGAGGACAAGCCGCCGCCAATCGTCGTCGTCGCGGCAGACGATGGCGCACCAGGCATCGTGGCCGATGCAGGCATAGACCTCGTGAGGAGCGAATCGGTCTGAGTTGTTGCCGTTCGCGACGGCATCAACGCCGTTGATGGTGTAGTCCATGTAGAGAACGCCCAGCGTGGATGCAAGACCCTCAAGCTGGGCCACCTCGATGAACTGCCCTTCGCCGGTTTGCGCTCGGTGTTCAAGCGCGGTCAGGATCGCACCGACGGTCGCGGAACCCGCGACGTAGTCCGTGTAGCCAAGCTTGGGGCGTGTCGTCATGGGAGCGTCTGCATGACCCCAGATGTAACCGAGTCCGCAGAAGCCGAAGATCATCTGGCCGTAGGTGATGTAGTGGTGCGCCGGGCCGGTCAGGCCGAGGCCGGGCATCTGGACGGCGATGATGTCCGACTTGACCGCTCGCAGGTCATCGTATCCGAGGCCCATGCGGTCCATAACGCCCGCCCGCCAGTTGTCGATGACCACATCTGATTGGGCGATCAGCCGTTTGGCAATTTCCAGCCCCTCAGGATTCTGCGCATTGATGGTGACGCTGCGCTTGCCGCGGTTGAGTTCGGCAAAGCCGGGGTTTTCGGGGCGACGGGCCTGCGGGTGGGCATCCGTCTCCACCTTGATGACGTCCGCGCCCAGGAAGGCGAGGAATCCGGTGGCAACGGGCCCCGCAACGGCCTGCGTGAAATCAACGACGCGTACGCCGTCGAGCGGCTTGATTCGGGTCGTGCCCAGATCGCCGCTCGCCCCGTTCATCGCAGCACCGGCCGGGACAGGTGGGCGCATTTCGGAAAGAACCTCGTCCGTGTGTTGACCGACGGAAGGGGCAGGGCGGCGGACGCCCCACGGCGTGCGAGACATGCGGAACGGCGCGCCGGCGGTGCGGTACTTGCCGATGACGGGGTGTTCAAGGTCCTCGAACCAGTCGCGGGAGTTCGGGTGCGGATGATTGACGAAGTCAGAGACCTTGTGGATGGCCGTCGAGGGGATGCCTCGGCGCTGACCTTCGTCCACGAAATCTTCGCTGTCTAACTGGGCGATGAAGTCCACCATCAGCGCATCGATTAGGTCGATGTTTTGACGCCGCCAGACGGGATCGAGCATGTTCTCCGCTGTCATATCGTCGGAGCCGATCCAGTCCGCAAGGCGCGTGTAATGACGGTCCATGTATGTAGAGGTCTGGACAAAGTTGCCGTCTCGCGTTTCAAAGATGGACACGCCGGGATTGCTGGGCGCGGAACCGGCGCGCCGCCTGATGAATTGGGAGAACGAGTAATCTCCCAGCACGATCATCAGCTGCCACAGCCCCACGTCCTGCAATGACACATCCAACTGCTGGCCGCGGCCTGTCAGGTGGCGGGAGCGCACGGCGGCCATAACGCCCAGAACCGTATGGAATCCGGCTACGCGGTAGAGCTGCTCCACCGGAACGAGACACGGACGCGCCTCGCTGTCGCCGTGGATATACATAACGCCGGTCATGGCCTGCACAGTCAGCTCCGTGCCGACATGATCCTTGCGTGGTCCGGTACGGCCGTATGGGCTGATGGCGGCGTAGATCAGACGAGGATTGGCGGCCGAGAGGTCCGCATAGCCGATGCCACGGTCATCGAGATAAGTTCTGTCGAAGCACTCAACGACCACATCCGCTGTGGTGGCGAGGCGACGCAGGGAATCGCGGCCATCGTCCGTTTCGAAGTCGAGGACAACGCTGCGCTTGTTGTGGTTATCGGAAAGGAACGGGATGCTGCGCTCAGGATCAGGCGTGTTGCCGGCAAACGGCGCCTGGTTGCGGAGAGGATCGCCGCCGGGCGGCTCTATCTTGATGACGTCCGCGCCGAGGTCGCCGAGCAGACGCGTGGCGAACTGCGGCGTTGGCCCACCGAGGTCAAGGACGCGCAGGTGTCCGAGCGCAGTCCCATCGCTTCCATTCTGGTCAGTCATGACAGCCTCCCCGTGCCCTGCCACATCTGCCGATTGTGGGCGTATCATCCCGCGCTGGGAATAATCTGTCTAGTTTTGGAAGAACTAACCTCCCATAAACCTCAGCAGCAGGCCGAGCAGGATGACTATCGGGCCGAGTACGAAGAGGACGTTCGTTGGGGAGGCGAGGCGGGCCAGCGATGATCCGGCATCCGCGACAAGACGCGTGAGAGGCCCGGGCAGGATCTCACTCCACAGTCCCTCAACGGGAGACGAGCGACGGCGCGGCCCTCGTCTACCAAGCGAGATCGCGATGAGGAACATGGCTGCGGAGAGGGCGAGCTTGACACCCAAAATCACCGCGTAGCCGAGACCGATTTCTTGCGTGAGCCGGTCGTAGATGAGAAGCGCGCCGGTGATAATCAGCACCCACATCGAGAGATCGACGGTCTGCTTGAATCGCTCTCCAATCAAGCGGGGAAGATCGGGAGAGCCGCCCCCGCTCTGCCGCATGGCGGGCCGCAGCGCTGCGAAGTAGAAGATGTTGCCGCCCACCCACGCAACCGTAGCGATGACGTGCGCCCACCGCGTAATCAAGACGGTCACTTCAAGGAAAGTCATGGGGATAGTGTACAGTGGGGTGGTGTGGCGTCAGCCTGGAAACACAGCCTTAGGTTCTTCACTGCGGTCAGAATGACAAAAGACTGGCGCTGGTTAACGACGGAAATTGCGGTTCAGTTCGGAGACATAATGGCGGCCAAGCGTTTCCGCGTTCGCCGTGATCCATTCGCTCAGCCGGACCGTTCCGGTCGAGGGTTGATCGGATATCAAAAGGTTCGCCATGAGCCCCTCAACTTCATCACGCGTAAGGGGGATATCACGTTTGAGGTAGCCGACGATTCGGGTGAGGTTGAGCGCAAGCATGGGAGGCATCCCGATAATCCTGGAACGAACGCCCATAGACGAAGCGAGCAGGCGCAACAATTCCCTAAAGGTAAACACTTCCGGTCCGGCGGCGTCTTCAATGGTGTCTTGAGTTTTCCCACCGGCAGCGACAGCTTGCGCCGCCGCGTCCTCCACATGTATCGGTTGCACAAGATAGTCTCCCTTCCCGCACAACGGGAATAGCGGAAAACGTCTCAGCGCCCATGCCATGTTGCTTATGAGAACGTCGCCCTCACCAAAAACCAGGGTAGGCCTGATGATTGCATAGGGAACGCCCAGTCCCTTCAGGATTTCCTCCACCTCGCCCTTCCCCTTGAAATAGGGCAAGACGGAATCTGTGGATGGGTTGGACACTGAGATGTGGACGATCTTGCCGACGTTTGCGTCCCGCGCGGCCTCAAACAATCGCTGCGAGTTCTTGACCGCAGTATCAAATGTCGTACGTCCTTGCCCGTAGCGTATCCAATACGTGTTATACAAGACCCCCGCGCCATCGAGAGAGCGACGTAGAGATTCCTGATCCGAAAAGTCCAACGGCGCGCCAGGCACACGCCCGGCGAACGGATCATCCGCAGTTGAACGGCGAGTGAGCGTACTCACACGCACACCTTCCTCAAGCAAACTCCGGGCGATATATCGACCTGTATAGCTGAACGCTCCCGTTACGACGGCGGTTTCAGGGTGCGGCAATTCGTGTATTCCTTTTGATTAACGTTTATCCGCCCGCAGGCACCTTCAAAGTCATGGGGATAGTGTACGGGGCGGCCTGGGGGACGCGCTCCCCCATTCTTTCCTACAATTGCACCATGCCGGGCGTTGAGATCATCACGGGCGGGGCGGGCAGCGGAAAGACGCGCGAAATAGTCGCGCGGCTTGCAGAACTATATCGCTCAGACCCGTTCGCCGACGCGCTCGTGCTCGTACCGACCATCCGCCATGCGGACCAATTCCGGCGACGCCTCGTACGGGAATGCGGCGTCGCCATGAACCTACGTGTAGAGACGCTGACGATGCTCGCACGCAGCCTGACGAGAGGCTCGCCGATCCTGAGCGCCTCAAGGGCGACGGACGAGTTGGCACGCGTGGCGCACAGGACTGTCGCACGCGGTGGAGAAGCCGACTATTTCAAGCCCATCGCCGGAACGGCGGGCTTTGTGCCAATGATTGGAGAAGCCGTCGGCAGCCTGCTGGAAGAAGAAATCGAACCGGAGGCGCTGCGAGATGCTGCCGCACTAAGCGACTCAGAAGCCGCCCGGGCCTTGGCTGACATCTACGCCGCCTACATTGCTGAGCTTGAGCAAAAGAGGCTGATACATCCGGTGCAGGTCAACCAATGGGCTGCGATGGCAGTACGAAATGGCGCGAGTGTACCGGGCGTCGTGATGGTGGACGGCTTCCAGCGATTCACGGCAAGCGAGTTAGGTCTGCTTGCTGCCCTGTCTGAGAGCGCGGACATGGCAATCAGCTTTGACCCCGAAGCCACGGAACGCTCCAAATTCGACTTCGAACGACTGCAACAACGATGGCCCGATGCCCCCCGGAAAATACTTGACCCGCCCGGGGATGCTGCTGCCAGGACCAAAGGTGAGGCGGGAAATCCCGAACAGCACGCGCGGGAGATTGCCCGGCAGATCAAGCAGAAGCTGGCGGACGATCCAACTCTGAGGCCGTCCGACTGCGCCGCCACATTCAGGCAGGTCACACCATATCTCGCCATGATGCGCCGCATATTCGCGGAATACGACATCCCCCTCGATCCTGCGGCGGGCGCGCGTCTGCGCGATACCCCGCTTGGCTCCTGGCTGAATCGGCTGCTCGGTGTCAAGGACAACGGATGGCGCGCCAAGGACATTATCGCCATCCTTCGCAGCGGCGTCGTCAACCTCGGACGCTGGGGCCTTGCGGGCAATGATCTGGCCCAGATTGCCCAGGCGGCGCGCGAAAACAACTTCTGGTCGGGTTTGGAGGCACTTGAGAGATTGGCGGCAGGTGTAGCGGCTTCCGGTTTCGGCGACGCGCTGGAAGACATCCGCGAGCTGCATGAACGCCTTGCCCCGGATGCCGCTGATCGGGCACAGGTCTTGGCGGACACGTTGTATGGCGAGAATGGCTGGCTGCGAGACTCACGGGACGTTGACGATGAAATCGCGCAGTGCAGTGAGCAGCTTCGATCCTATCTGATCGAGATGACGAATTCGCTGCGTGAGGTCGGCGGCGGCAATGATGAAGAGCCGCTTGAGCGCTTTCGAGAACGTCTTGAGCGCCGACTTACCATGCCGGTCCTGGTGCAGCGGACGCCCGGTGGCGTGCTACTCGCTCCCATGCACACCATGCACGGCCTGCGTTTCAAACATGTCATGGTGGGCGGCCTTTCCGAGGGCGAGTTCCCAGCCGGCCGTCGCTATGGCGACCTTCTGAGAGATGCAATGCGCCAGGACCTGATTGATGCCGGCCTTTCCCTTCCTCCCTCGCCGCGTTCAACAGAGGAAGAACTCTGGAACTCCGTCACGTCCCGAGCAGAGGACTCGACGAACCTGTGGCGCTACCGTCTCAGTGCTTCGGGGAAGGAGGCAACACCGGCATGGGTGTTCCAGGATGAGGAGGCCGAAGTAGAGAGACGCCCGGACATTCAGAGGATCGGTGAGTCTGCGTCGAGTAGAGAGCTTGCCGTCGCCAGTTCGATGGGGTGGGTAAGCGGGCAGGCTATGCGCCCCCCTCCTTCACAGGAAACTGATCCCTGGGAAACTGTGCGGATCGCTGCGCCAAAGGAACAGATCAGGAGGTCGTTCCAGTTCGCCGGTGAGTATGAAGGCAAGGTCTCAAGTGGACTTGTGCCGGGTTTGACGCAGGCCGGAGCACGGTGGAGCGCTTCCTCCCTGGATTCGTATCTGACGTGCTCATTCCAATTCTTCGGCACTCGCGTGCTCGGACTCAACGAGCTTGACGATGAGCCTGACGAAGGCGACGGCGCGATGCGCGGCACAATCGTCCACGAAATCCTCGAAAAAGCCTTCAAGCCGCTCGTCGATCAGGGCCTGCCGCTCTCCACTGACACTGTCAAGACTGTCATCGATTACGTCGATTCCAAAGGCAAAGAGAAGTGGAGCAGCACTCCGGAGGAGAAACACTTTGGGCAAGCGGCGCTGTGGCGGCTGGAATGGCCCCGCTATCGTGATCGCATCGTAAGGATGCTTAGGGAGCGCGCATTGGCGGTCGGTCACTACGACGGCTACCGCGTCGTGGACACGGAACATGATTTCAGTGTCGAAATCCCCACCAACCCGCCGCTTGGGATTCGCGGAAAGGTTGATCGCATTGACGAGACCCCCGACGGCCTTACCCTCATCGACTATAAGACAGGCTCCATTCCATCACAGAAAGATGTGCGAGACGGCAAGAACATCCAATTGCCCTTATACGCCCTCGCCTTGAATAGCACTCCTTTGGGAAGTGCCAAAGACCTCCGAATGGAGTATTGGAAGCTCCCTGCGCGTGGAGACGCAAAACACTGGACCTTGGGGACCGACAACGGAGAGGACGCAGAGGTCATTACCAACGTCATCGGCATCCTTCAGGGAAGTCGGAACTCCGTGGAGGACGGGGAATTCCGTGTCAAGCCCACGCCGGATACCTGTCCGACCTATTGCCCCATGAAGCATGTCTGTCGCGTCAATGGATTCAGTCGGTACAAGCGATGAATCTCACACCGGATCAGGAACGGGCGGTAACCGCACGCAATCGTGATGTCATCGTCACGGCGGGCGCCGGCAGTGGCAAGACACGCGTCCTCGTTGAGCGATACGTCAGGCTGTTGCAAGACCATGAGATCGAGCAGCTCGTCGCCGTCACATTCACGGATGCGGCGGCGGCAGAGATGCGAGGGCGTGTACGCGAGGCTGTCATGGATCGGCCGGAGCTTGAGCGTCATCGACAACACCTTGACCGCGCCATCATCGGCACCATCCATTCCCTCTGCCTCCAACTCCTGCGGGAGAACCCGGTGGAGTCGAGCATTGATCCCGGCGCGACAGTACTGGACGAAAACCTGGCGCAGGCCGAGGTGCTCTCCGCCTGCCGCGACACCATTGAGGCCGCAGCGTCCGGAGATGAGCCCGGTGCGGAGGCCATACTCCGCCTCGGTGTCTACCAGATGAAACAAACGCTGCCGCGGATGGTTGAGCGTCGGGATGAAGTGGAAAACGCGTTTCAGGCGATGGGCGGCGACTCACCCGAAGAGTGGGTAGTCCATATCCAGCAGATGTTGAACGCATTCCTGGAGCCTCGTATTCAGGGGATGCGTGAAGATTTGACCGTACATCTCGACTGGCTTGCCGATGTTCGCATCGGAGACACTCAGGATGCCCTCGGCCGCATTTCAGATACTGTGACCGAGATTCTTGGCAACCCGCTTGAGATAGATCAACAAGCTCTCATTGAGCGCCTGGAAAAGTTGTCAGCAATAGGGGCAATAAGGGGCGGTTCTGGCAAGGCCTGGTCAGTCCCTACGCAAGACGTGCGCAATGCATTGAGCGCCATCCGCGGAATGCATAAGGAAGTCGCCCCGTTCATCTGGAATGAGGCGGATGCCGAGGCGTTGAACGTTCTTGACACGCTGCGGTCGGTGTTTCGGAGCGCAGTCAGACGCTATGAGGACAAGAAGACAGAGCTCTCAGCCCTTGATTTTCTTGATCTGGAACTGAAAGCAATCCAACTTCTGAAGATGTCCACGGATGTGGCCTCCGCCTATCGGTCCACGTTTCGCCACATCCTCATCGACGAGGCGCAGGATCTCAACCCCACCCAGTATGAATTCCTGGGCCTCTTGACTGGAGACAATGCAGGGGGGAACGGTGACGATTCCGGGCCCGAGAGATTCTTCGTCGGTGATGTCAAGCAGTCCATCTATAGATTCCGCCGGAGTGACATCCGCTACTTGAACCGCCTCAAGGCGGACATCATGCGTCATGATGGCGCAACTGTGTCACTCAACAATTCGTTCCGCTCTCATAGATGCCTCGTCGACGCAACCAACGCTGTCATGGCGGAGGCATTCGGTGAGGCGACGGAGGATTATGAGGCAGAGATGGAGCCAATGGACGCGAATCGTGACTCCGTAGGAAACAATGCGTCTATTGAAGTGTTGCGGGTCGCGCGGGAATTCAGGGACTCCGATGATGGCAAAGCGCCAACGACCGCTCAACGCACGCGTATGGAGGCGCACATCGTCGCGGCCAGGATCAAGCAGCTATTGGACCAGGGCCGCGAAATCTGGGACAAGAACGCCAACGAGTATCGCCCAATCAAGCCGGACGATATCGCAATCCTCCTGCGCCGCCTGACCAATTTGGGGGAATATGAGCGCGCGCTGGAACACCACCAAATCCCGTATCGCACGGTGTCCGGTGGGAACTTTTATAACCGCGAGGAGATTGTCGACCTGACAAATCTGCTTGAATGGCTGACCGAACCGGCCAACTCCATTGCCTTGATCGGACTTCTCCGATCCCCCTTCTTCGCCATTGATGACGAATCCCTAATTGCGCTAACGGAAACGGCACGGTCGGCCCGTATTGATTCTCGCTCGCCGCTGGACAGTAAGTACATATTCACCTCGCTCCGTAACCCGCCCGCCGGTGTCCTCTCTGATACTCAACCTCTTTGTATCCACGCCGCTCGCGTACTCGATCAACTACGCGAAGAATCGCGGCTCGCTACACCCGAACAAATCCTGGAGCGCGCGCTGATACTGACGAACTATGAGGCGTCATGGGCCCCGCTGCGAGGCGGCGACCAGGTGCTGGCGAACATTCGTCAATTTGTGGGGCTGGCGAGAGGATTAACGCAAATGTCCATTGACGAATTCGTCGAGCATATTCATCTGCTTCGGGACGATCTGGATGCACGCTCCCCGCAGGCCGCTCTCGATGCCATCGATGCCGTCAGGATCCAGACGATTCACTCCGCCAAGGGCCTGGAGTTCCCGGTCGTGATTCTCGCGGACGCCGGGGCGACAAGGGTGGGACCGCGCGCGCCAAGCGTGCTGTGGCGCTCCGATAGGGGCATTTCCATGACGCTTGAGCGCGATGTCTCCGAAATTGATGAACCACGCGACAAGCCTGCGCTCTACAACCTGCTCAAAGAAATTGAAGACAGAGAAGATGCAGCGGAGAGCAAGCGGCTCCTGTATGTTGCTGCTACGCGCGCCGCCGACCTGCTCGTCGTCAGCGGAGTCGAGCCCAGCGGAGAAACGCCAACCTGGCTCACAGCATTTCTTGGCAACGCCGTCGGTAGCGATATTGAAGTGCATAACCCGATGCCGGTTGATCTGGAAGCCATGAGGCACAACTCACCGGCGCAGCTCTTCAAAGTACCTTCACCCGAAGAGGAGCAACCGGCTAATGCCGAGCTGCTTGGCAAACGAGGCGCAATCCCCATCCGCTCAAGCACGCCGGCAACCGCATTGGAACATGGTGACGGCGCAGGGTTCTTTGGCAGGCCTGATCCGCTCGCCCTCATTCGCGGGACGTTGGCCCATGCGGCAATCGAGGAATGGTTCAAAGACGATACCCGGCCGGATTTGCGTGGCCTGGCGCAGCGTATCGGCGCGCGGCTAACTGACGAAGACATGGCAGACGTTGAGGCGGATGTGAACGCCATGCTTGACGATTTCAACGACTCTGACCTTGCCGCAATGCTGCGAGATCCCGCCACAAGGACACACTTTGAACTGCCGTTTTCATGGGAGTGGGATGGCGTGGCGGTTCATGGCAGCATCGACCTCGCCTATGAGTCTGGCGGCGAATGGAATGTGGTGGATTTCAAGACGGATCGTGTGGAAAAGGGCAGGGAGGGCGAACGGGCCGCCGCCTACCTTACCCAGCTTGGCGTCTACGCCGGTGCAATTGAAGCAGCTACAGGACGGCGGCCCAAGGCGGGCCTGATGTTCCTGCGGACGGGGATGCTCCACTGGGCTAGCGAATCAGACATTGATGCAGCCCTCAGGGTGACCCGGCAAAGGATTGACAGCGGCGAAGTTGCGCTTGCGGAAACCGACGAGACAAGGGAATTCGCGGACGAGCCGCTAATCGTGTAAAGACCGAAGCAAAGCCCTAGACGCCAAGCGGTCGTTGAGCGTGCTCCAGGTGTCCGACGTGGTGGCTTTCCTCGCCGCATTGGATAGCAGACCGTTCCAGTTGGATGGTGACATGCTCGATGTCATAGCGCAGCTTGATGATGCCCTGCATCTGATCCAGCAGGTTCTGATCGGAGCCTGCGAATTCAGGGTCGACCAGGACGTGGGCGGTTAGTACCTCGTTGCCGGACGTAATCGTCCACACGTGCACGTCATGAATGACGGTCACACCTGGCAGCTCTTCGATATCGGCACAGAGTTTGTAAACATCGATGTGTTCCGGAACACCCTCCAGCAGCACACGGAACACCTGCATCACCAGGTTCCATGAGCTATAGAGAATGAGCAGGCCGATGACCACGCTGAGAATCGGGTCGATAAGGGTCCAGCTCGTCAGGATGATGACGGTGCCGGAAATGACGACGCCGACGGAACCCATCAGGTCTGCCAGAACGTGCTGGAAAGCGCCCTCCACGTTGATGCTGTGACCGGATGAGCGGTGGAGAATCCATGCGGCAACAATGTTGACCAACAGACCGCCAATCCCAACTATCAGAACCGGCCAACCGTCTACATGGTGCTCGTCACGGATGAACCTGTGGTAGGCCTCCCAGAGGATCCACCCGACAATCAACCACAGCGCCAGGGCATTCATGAATGCCGCAAGGATCTCCGTTCGGTAATACCCGTACGTTCGCTCGATAGTGGCGCCGCGTTCCGCGATCCACATTGCAAACAGCGCCATGCCGATTGCCGCGGCGTCCGTGAGCATGTGCCCGGCATCCGCAATGAGAGCCAGGCTACCGGAAATAACGCCACCAATGACTTCTGCGACCATATAGGTCGAGATGAGGATTAGCGCAAATAGCAGATTGCGGCGACTTGCTCCCCGGAGATCGTGTGCGTGATCGTGGCCCGCGTGGCCGTGTCCGGAGTGGTCGTGATCGTCATGATCATGGCCGTCGTGGCTGTTATGATCGTGGGCGTCATGGTCGTGGTCATCGTGGGCGTCATGGTCATGGTCATCATGGGCGTCATGATCATGATCTGCGTGTCGATGATCGTCGTGGTCACTGCGAGCCATGGCGCTCCCATTCCCTCGGCAGGACATTAAGTCCGTGTTATCGCATTAAGTATAGCGTCCCAGGGGTTCTGTCTAGC
>DAOUKW010000054.1:0-2980 GCA_034420915.1 Dehalococcoidia bacterium | reverse complement strand
GCGCATCGATTCGAGAAAGGAGGACAAGACGGATGACGACCGCAACATACACACCCTGGGGTTGGACGAGGGACTTTGTGGAATTGGCCGATGGCGTCCTGAGAGTCACGACGACCAGCCACGGCGGGCTGAAGCTCAGCCGCGAACGGTGGGAGGAGCTTCCCACTGTCGTTCAGGACGCGATGCGCACTCCCACCTACGCGGAAGAGGACTGCGAGGAACCCATCGTCAGAACGCTCCTGGGCGTTGGCGACGACGGGGACAGGGAGATGGCGCTGATGGTGGCGGGGTACTTCGACCGGTACGCTCCGGCGCTCCCGCTGCTGCGCCGCCACTCGCCCTGCCTCCACTACCACGCCATCGCCTTCCGGGGCGGACTGGAGATGGCCCCCTTCGAGCGGTTCGACACTCGCGTGGAGGCCGAGTCGTTCGCCAACGACCCGGAGATGGTGAGGAGATACGGGCGGATGGAGGCCATCGACTGCACGGGCACCCGCCCTCTCTGCTTGGCGGAAGGGGGCAGGCCATGACCGCCAGGACACCGGACAGGCCCCGCAGCCTGCCCAGCACGACGACCAAGCTCCAGACCGAGATGGGTTCGCTCTTCGTCACCGTCTCCGTGGACGAAGACGGCGAGCCGTTCGAGGTCTTCGGCTGGCTGGGCAAGGGCGGAAGCTTCCAGCACGGGGCTGCCGAGCTTGCCTGCCGCCTCATCTCCCTGCACCTGCGGAGGGGAACCCCTCTGGAGGAGGTGATCGACCAGATTCAGGGGATACAGGAGATGGCGCCGTTCTGGAACACGTTGGGCGATGGCCGGAGCGTCCCCGTCCTGGGGCTGGGCGACGGCATCGCCCACATCCTCAAGGCCCACGTGGGAGCCAGGGAACGGAGGGAGGACTCGGAAGCGGAGGCAAAGGCGGCCGCATGAATGGCGCACAGGCATCGAGGCGGGGTCGTCTCCTTCGGGGGTCGGCCCCTTCTTTCATCTACAGGACAACAGGAGGCAAATACGATGGCAACGAAGACGACTGACAGGGCGGAGGTATTCTCCCGTCCTGCGGCGCGATTCGACGACGAAGGAAAACTGGAGGTGCGGGCCTCGGCGGCCCTGAACTGCCGCCGCGCCCTCTGGTACGCCGCGACCGGGTATCGGCCCACGAATCGCCCCAATGACGACTCGCTGACGGCGATGGAGGCGGGCAACGCACTGGAGCCGGTGGTGATGAGGGCTATGGAGCGGGCGGGTTGGAAGGTCGACCCTGCCGATACGCAGCAACCTCAGCAGGTGTTGGTGAGAATCGGCCCCCGCATGAACGTCACCGGCCACCACGATGCTACGGGGAGGATGCCCTTGCCCGCAACCGAAGCTATAGACGAGGAGTCGTCCGTAGTTTCGATGTTCCTCTTCGACGACGAGACCCCGGCTCCCACCTACGGCGACGAGATGGTCGTCGAGATCAAGACGCGGGGGCCGGAGGCGTTCAAGCGGTGGCGGACACTGGGCGCTGAGCGCAGCCACCCGGAATCGGTGGCTCAGGCTGGCTTCTACACAGTCGGGGCTTTTGGCCTCATTCGGGAAGTCGCAATCGTCACTATGGACACGGGAAGTCGCACGTGGGATTTCGAGGTTATCCCCGCCAAACGCGTGTTGCGGGCGATGCAAGACGCCTGCGAGCGGCTGGGCCGATTGGAAGCTCACTACATAAGGAATGGCGCCGACCCCGACACGCTGCCCGATCGGGATTTCTCCGCAGGCAGCTGGCAATGCAAGTCATGCCCGTTCTTGGACATCTGCCTGCCGGGTGCGGCGGAGGTCGACGCAGCGGACGAGATTGAGGATCAGCACGTGAGCGACGAGGACGCGCGGGCCGCTGTGGCCGCCTACGCCGATTCCCAGGCAGCCATGAAGGACCCCGAAGGGGCCAAGCGCGCCGCGCTGGACACCCTGAAGGCGTGGATGCGGGGGCGTGGCGACACGAAGGCTGTCGTCAATGGCCGCAAGGTCAGCCTGGTCACCTCGAAACGCTACAACGTCAACCACCGCAGGCTCAACTCGTTGCTCGACCCTGACGTCCGGGCGGAGATCGTGACGGAGAGCGAGTCCGAGTACGTGCGGGTCAGCTAGACGCTCCTCTGACGGGAGCGCAGGACGGGGCCGTATTCCCATCTATCGGGGGCGGCCCCGCTCACATTCAACCGGGCGCGGAGAGACCGCGCCACACCATTCAGGAGGAAACGAAATGTCGAGAACAGTCAACAAGGTAACTTTGCTGGGACGGGTGGGAACCGAGCCGGAGATGCAGTACACGCAGGGGGGCACCGCCTTCACGAAGCTGCGGCTGGCGACCGACCGCTATCGGAAGGACGCGGACGACGAGACCGATTGGCACAACGTCGTGGTCTGGAATGGGTCGGCGGAGGCTGTGAACCAATACGTCGGCAAGGGCGACCGCATCTTCCTCGCCGGTCGCCTCGTACAGAACTCGTGGGAGGGGGACGACGGCCAGCGCCTCCACCGCACCGAGGTACACACCTCCGAGGTCGTCTTCCTCGACGGCGGCAACGGCAACGGAGACCGCGCGGAGACCGAGAACGGTCGCGCCAACCCCGGGCGCGAGACCGACGCATCGCCCTTCTAGCGGGTCGGCGCGCAGCCGCATGGCGACGCCCGCATCGAACGGACGCAAATCAACGGGGCCGCGTCCTTCTAGGGGAGGCGGCCCCGCTCACATTGGACCCCAATCACCCCAAAGGAGGTGGAGATGACCGAGATACAGGATACCGAGATGGTCTTGCTGGACACCCTGCGGCTCAACGCGAACGTCCTCAACGAGGTCGCCCTTCGCTACGGGATCGGGCCGGGCGCGGACCGCTCGAAGGACGAGCGCCCAAGGATCAACTGCCCCTCCGACGTGCGAAGGCTGCTCGGACCGGAGATGGCCTCTCTCGCACAGGAGCAGTTGCGCGTGCTCTTGCTGGA
>DAOUKW010000053.1:0-8936 GCA_034420915.1 Dehalococcoidia bacterium | reverse complement strand
GGCGTCCTGCGGACCGTGTGGACAGCCCGTGGACAAGCTGGCGCTTGCCCACCGCCTGACCACACTCGCCGATCTCGCGCCCACCGCTCCACAGCTTCAACAGCAATGAGGATATTGCTGAGGATCAAAAGAAGAGCTGCGGTCAGCTCCCGTCCAGCTCTCGGCCACCGTCCCGGGAAATCCGCCAACCAATCAATCTGAGAAAATACCCCGTGCGTCTATCCGGCTAGATCGAAAAACAACAGCTACGTGCAGTCGCCCTATCAGACCCTCTCAGGTAGCGTCGGAGCCGGCTCCGCGACCTGGAGCGGCAACCTCGTCGGCCTGACACCGAGCGGTGGGGCGGTGGTCGGAGACGCGAGCATCAACGTCAATCTCGGCACGATGACGGGCACGAGCGCCTTCACAGACCTCGAGCAGTGGAGCGCGGGGGTTGTTCCGGGAGCGGCAGGCACTGGAACACGGTGGGGTGACGGCGACCTCCGCTACACGATAGCAATCACTGGCGGCGAGACGACCCCGGGCATTGCGGGACACAGCGATTACACCCTGCAAGGGACCGGCGGAGACTCCGGAATACTGACCGGAACCTTTACCGGGGCAAACCACGAAGGCGTTGCAGGAACGCTAGTGCGCGAGGATCTCGCCGCGGCGTTTGGGGGGGCTCGGTAAAGGCAATGGGAGTCGAGGCGATTGCAAACGACTCTCTCCGCACCTACCCGGACGAAGAACGTCGATCACGTTGTGGATTGAGTATTGCTCCACTTGGATCACCTGTACAAGAGAAGACAACTAAGCAGTGCATCGGCGATTCGGAGCGCCTGCGTGATCAGGAAACTCGAAGCGATACTCGCAGCAGAGATGATGTTGAAAAGTTGATCGAATTTATTCATTGCTGAGAAACGACCTATATCACGGGAACCTCTCGTAAAATAGCTGAGGCGAGCGGCACTATTGTTGAGTGGAAGCCCTTGCAATGGAACCGTTCCACCACCTGACCGAAGGTTGGCGGAAAGCCTCCGAAGTCATGGCCTGCGCATGGTGCCTCCATGACTAAGGTGGTTTCGGCAAGCCAGCGTTACGACGCTTCGCTGTGGCGGAAAGACTGGGAAGCCATGCTGCTCTGTGAAATCCATCTGCTACGATGTGGAGCGCGAAAACTGAACTGCGGTCTCAGAATACTGGTAATGTGAGTACGAGATACTGGTCACGGGATGCAGCCCGTCGAGCAAAGTGCTTTTCATCTCGATCTGCTCGCTCACTAAGGTCGGCAGTGATAGTCATTAACGGAATTTCCTAGATTACGGTCTTTTCATAGTCGCCAGCCTTCCTTGCCGCCCTTCAACTCGATGCCTTCTGCTTTGATCTCTGACAGGAGTTGGCGGCACTCAGATGCAGTCGTTCCCGTCTTCCGTCGCAGCACGTCCAGTGACCGACCCTGTGTGAATCTCTCGTCCCTGAGAAGTTTTTCCAATAGCTGTTTGCGGTGGCGGGTGGCTCGATCCGGGCAGACACGCTCGATCAATCGGAGGAAAAGAGTGTCGAGAGACTGGATGGAGACTTGTATCATCACCCTTCCTTTGCGGGATTTTGCGCACAAGCTCCTAGTCGGACTCCACACACGCGAGTGCGCGAAACAGCTCATCAATCATTTTTTCGGCGACAGCATTCCATCCGGAGCGCGACTTGACCACTCTTCGCGCCCACTGGAAATCAGGTGTAGCCGAGGCGCAGCCAGCCGGAGCTCGCTGTGTTGATCAGGCGCCCCTGGAACTCTTACTCCCTCTGGGGTCTCAGCGACTTACGGACCGTTTATAGTAAGGCCCGGACGTGGCCGTCAACCTCTCCGGCTTTACGCTCGGATACGCGCCAGCTATCTGGACAGATCTCCAGCGGATTGTCGGCATGAGCGAATTGCGCAGTACGAGCTCATGATAAAAATGACGAGGTTTGGATTGTCACAGGGGGCGTTCCCGAGACGGACCGACGACGACATTTCATGCCGTGGTCGATGCTACCGGACTGCCGCTCTCTCACTGCGGTTGGCGTTCGTTGACGCGGTGGATTTGGCCGTTCAGAAAGTCCAAAGATGAGTCCTCTCAGTCAATCGCTCTCGCTGGCCGCACCGCCATTTAGTGCCCGCGCGATGGCCGCGCCGATTCGTTCCGCCGCGGCCTCGGTCTCCCGGTCACTGACATGAGCGTAGCGCAGCGTCATACTCGGTCGCTTGTGGCCGAGCAGCCGAGAGACGACAGGCAACGGGACGCCTTGCAGCACGGCGTGGCTGGCGAACGTGTGTCTGAGGTCATGAATTCTCACGTCCCCGATCCCGGTCTCCCTGCGCACCGAGTACCAGAGCGGCAAATCGGAGCACAGCGGCCGTCCGTTATCCCTGGGCGACGGGAAGACAAAGGGGCTGCTCGATCGCGGCTGCCGCTCGAGGATGGCGCGGGCCGGCGCATTCAGCAGCACCTGTCTCGGCCCGGTCTTGGCGTCGACGAGGTTGACGGTGTCCCCGTCCACGTCCTGCCAGCGCATGGTTACGATCTCGCTCTTGCGGCAGCCCGTCAGCAGCAGCAGGCGGATGATGTCCGCCTGTTGCGCGCGCGAGGTCCGGGCGCCGGCATGGCGGTTCAGCGCGCGGTGAAGGCGGCCGATCTCCTCGCGGGAGAGGAAGCGGGTGAGCTTCGGACGAGGGTTGCGCTTCACACCACGGGCCGGGTTTGTATCGAGATGGCCGCAGACGACCGCGTGGTTCAAAATGCGGAGAAGCACGCCGAGGGCGTGATTGGCCCCGCCGGGCGCGGTGCGGCTGTACTCGTCGAACCAGCGGGTCACGCAGGCCCGGTTGATCCGGTCGAGTGGCAGTGAGCCGAAGGCCGGAAGCAGGCGCGCGCTTAAGGCTTGGCGCACACCCTTTTGCGTCGACGGCTTGCATCTGTCGAACCACGCCCGTACCGGACCGGCGACGAAGTCCGCGAAGGTTGGGACCGCGCCGCGTTCCGGCCTGCCGGACTGCGCACCGGTCTCGATGTCGAGGCACATGGCGCGCGCCTCCTCGACGCCCATGAGCGCCGCAGGCCCTAGCGTGATCCTGCTCGCGCCGCCCGCGCCCTTGCGGCAATAGACGAAGCTCCGGTGTCCCGAGGGGCGGACGCGGACGCCGAGACCCGCAAGGCGCGTGTCCCAGATTGTGTATTCGCGGGCCGCCGACGTTAGCCGGACCACGTTGGCGTCGGTCAGACGCCGCCTCTTCGCAGCCATCCTCTAACCCTCCAGCACGGCGCCGAGGATGTCGGCCGCCTCACGCGCCATGGCGTCGGACAAATGGATGTATTTCAGCGTCGTTGCCGGATTGCGGTGTCCGAGCAGTCGGCCGATGGTCAGCACCGTCTCGCCCTGTGCGAGCGCCATGCTGGCGTACGTGTGCCGGCAATCGTGAAGTCGGACATCGCGCAGGTCCGCTTCCGCTCTCACGCGGTACCAGATCCGCGAGACGGTCATAGAGGCCAGACAGCTGCCCGCGCGGCGAGAGGGGAAAACCCAGTCCGCGCTACGGGGCAAGCCGTCGAGGATCTCGCGCGCGGCGGACGAGAGCCAGACCGTGCGCGGCCCGGACTTGCTATCGGGCAGGAACAGCTTGCCCTCGCGGTAATCGTGCCACCTGAGAGTGACGATCTCGCTCTTGCGGCATCCGGTGAGCAGGAGCAGCCGTATGATCGCCACCTCCTGCGGGTAGTCTGCGTCGTGGCGTGCCAGCACTTTACCGAGGCGACAAATCTCGACGGTAGACAGGAAGCGCTCCCGCCCCTGGCGGCGGTAGCGCCTGATGCCGGCGCACGGATTGCTTCCCTCGGGCCGGTAGCCGTAAACCTCGGCTTGGCGCATGATGACCGAGAGCACGGGGGCCGAGCGGTCCGCTGCCACCGGGGTCTCGTGAAGGGACGCGAACCACTGCTTGACGTCGCGGGAGGTGATGTCGGCGATCGGGCGTCCTTGGAACCAGGGCAGAATCTGGTTTCGGTAGTAGTTCCGATTGACCCTGAGCGTCGACGGCTTCCAGTTCCGGGCGTAGCGGCGGAAGACTTCATCGGCGACCGTCTCGAACGGGATATTCAGCGCTGCCGTAACCTTGTCGTTGTTTCCCTTCCGGATCGAGGCCACCAGCGTTTTGGCCTGATCGCGGGCTTCGTCCGCGCCGATGGCCCCGGCTTGGCCGACGATCTTCCAGACCCGTCGGCCCCCGTGCTGGGTATGGACGAAGTAGCGTTTGGCGCCCGAGGGCAGAACCCTTACGCCGAAGCCCTTGAATTCGCTGTCGCGCAAGTCGTAGGCGGACTTGCGGGGCTTGAGCGCGTCGACGCGGCGTTGGTCGAGGCGGAGCGTTGCCATTGACATTCCTCCTGCGCTTCGTTGCGGCCGGGGAGAAAACGCACGGCGATTGCGCGGCCCTCGGCCTGATCAGGAGGAAAAAAGCAACGCCTTATCAGTGATGTAGCACCGCAGGTGCGCGAGGGTGGTGTAATCACATCATTTGAAGGGGCTAGAGCGGCCGATCCGGGCGAGTCTGCGCGGGGGACTGCGGTGCCTGCCGAAACGCTGAAGCGGAACGGGCACGGCCTACAACGGATGGTTACTTAACGACTGGGAGCACTATGGAATGTTGCGACTTGGCGCGATCGCTGCGGCGACTTGTTGCGTTTGGCTTGTAGTCGCTTGCGGGGGCGGCGGAAGTGACGGCGGGTTCATGGACCCCCCTCGAGTGATCCCGCCTCCTGTGGACCCGCCCCCGGTAATCCCCAACACTTCTCAACTGGCCTCCGGCACCCGCGCGAATCCTGACGCGCTCGATCCGCTGCCGTCTTTTCGTGCTACCACTCTTCCGTCAACCAGCCAGTTTACGTACTTTCGAGAGGTCCCGTCTGGCAGCCCCGCTGTCGCGATCACTACCTACACAGCGCCGGGAGCAAGCCCTCCTGATGATCTCGTTGCTATGTTGCGTCGCGCGGCCGAGCTCTGGACCCGTCGGATCGAGGGCGTCCGGGCACCCGGCGGCTCTCATCAATCACATGCTCACGAGGAGCCTGGCGCTGACGGCTGGATCAATCTCGACTTTCTCGTCGGCTACGATCAGCCGCGATGTGCAGGCAGAGCCTGTGCCAACCATTACGGCGATTACTCCTTGCAACCCTCAGACCGCGCCAACGCCGGTAACAACCCCGTCATCACTGTCCTGCCGGAGTTTTTCAGGCGGAATGTGCGTGATGGAATACTTACGATCGGTGGCTTTCGCATCTTGGCGCATGAGTTCGGACATGTCCTGGATTACGGTGATGAGGCGAACACCGGTATGCCTCATTCGGATTGCAATAGTATCGACATTATGTGCCACCGCTCGATCAACGTGCCCGCTGTTCCAGTTGAACGGGACTTCGACGGTATTCGTCATCACTACGACGTAGGGCCAGACACCAACTACAAGCAGTTTGGAATCTGGGCGAACGTTCCTGGAGAAGATTCGGATCTTGAACGCTTCGGCGTTCACGTGACTCGACGTCTGACCGTGGAACACGCAACTGGCTTTTGGGTTACCGAAGCCAGCGAGTTCATCAACGATCAAGTCATCATTGAAACAATGGTCGGGGGCACCCCGAGTACGGGGCCTGCCGCCGGCACCGGTGTCGCGACCTGGAGCGGTGATCTGATTGCGGTCGACACGACACTCTTCCAACCGGTCCTCGGAACGGTTGATCTGACTATGGACCTAGAGACTGTCGACTCACTCGACGCATCGTTCACGGAAGTGCGCCGGATTGATGATACCGGCGAGCCCCGCGCTATCCCCAGTTTTGGTTATTCTCTCGAGCGAACCGGATCTACCTGGGCGGACACAACTGGTGCTGTACTGGCAAGCTTCTACGCTGTAGGCGGGGACCAGGGCGGCGCTGTCGCAGGGACGCTTGCTGATGCCGCGCAGGACTTGATGGGAGCTTTTGGCGCCCTACGCGAGGACCAGTGATCGACACCATCGCGCCAAGAGATGAAGCCGTGCCGCGAAGAGACCCGTTCCGGCTCTTGTCCCCGTGGTGTTCCCGGAGTGGACGGCCGGCGCGTGTTCAACTTCATGGAGAGATGGACGTGAAATCGGGCTTTAGACATGAAGTGAGAACACCGGCCTTAGCTGCCACCATTTGCTGCTGTTGTGTAGTTCTGACGGTTCTATCCGCATGCGGTGGTGGAGGTGGCGAGGGTGATGGTTATGTTCTTGACTCTTCTGGTGTCCGGAATAATGCGGGTGTAGATATTCGAGATACATGGAAACCAACCGAACCCATAAGATTCTACTTTGGCCTTGAGGAGGACGGCAGCCCTGCCGGCATCGGTGGGTGGAATGCCTCCAACTATACCATTTTAGGCTCGAAGGACGGCATCACGTACGGCCAGCAGATGTCAGGACCGACGGATACCATAGATATTGATTTCACCGGGTACTTTGATCAGCTGCCGGACCACGTTCAAGGTGCCTTGGAGAGAGCGGGAAAGTCTTGGTCCTATAGGCTAAGGGACGTGCTTGGTCCTCACCTGTCGGAGGACGAGGTGGTGACAAGAGTCGAGAGAACTGCCGACGGGAGGATTCCTCTAACTCCCGTTGATGGAATTCTAATAGACATTGATTCTGATTTACAGAATCCAGAATACGATTATGAGTGGGGGTATTCTAGCGCGCTTTTCCGAACCACTCAGATAGTAGGAAGTAATTTTACAGTAAGAACGGGATCCCTTGATTTATCGGCGCTAGACATCAATCAGGGTCCGGATTGGATGGCTCACATTGCCTCTCATGAAATGGGGCACGCTATTGGACATAGCGCCTCATCTTTGGATTACGGTCCGGACGCGCATCCAGAGTATAGAGGGGATACAATTGCCCGTTATGTGGACTTTGACCGGGGAGTCTGGACCGGGCCAGCACTGACTGCGGCCAATGGCGGCACGTACGTGCCTTTTCAGGAGCTAGACGGTGAACCGGATTTCGGTCACCTAGGCGCCTGCGTCATGATCATGTCCTATTGCGGCGATCCCATCGAAATTCCCCATGAAATGGACTTCGCCTTCATGAGAGACATCGGCTACACGGTGGAGGACTCGTATCCCACGGAGCCTGAGCAATACAGCTACGGTGCATGGGCGGAGCATTCAGCATGGGAAGTCCTGGCGGCACGGACAATGACTTTTTCCACTTACCACATAACCGATCATGCCGCAGTGGAGGCAAATGTGTTCGGCACTTCTTCCGCCAACGATTTTGCTAACGCACATACGGGGACGTTGACGTGGAATGGGTCTTTGCTGGCAGCCGATCTTGCCAGATATGCTCCTGTATTTGGTAATGCGCAAGTTACCTTGTCAGCTGATGATCTGGACGGAACGGTGGAGTTTACCGACCTCAGGACGGTGCAAGATGTGTTGGGCCAGGCTCAATTGGTGGGATGGCGGAGGGCGGCTTTAGCGTATGGTGTGGCGGTCGCCGAAAATGGATTCGTGGACGCGGATGGAAACGTGGCCGGGGGATTTTACGGTCCGAACCATGAGGAAGTCGCTGGCATTCTCAGCGATGACGTGGAGAGTATTCACGGGGCATTTGGTGGCACAAGATAGCAAAATTAGGCTGGCTCTCAAGGTCGTGCACCCATAGAGCAACCGCCGATAGGTGTGAATCCTTAATTCAAGCTTTCATATTGCGGGAGCTCACCGAAGAACCGTTACGACCTGATCGACTTCGAATGTGGCGTGATCGAACCGTTGCGACCGAACAAGCCTCGCAGCGTCTCCCGTGTCGATGACCGGCGCGTGCTTAACGGGATCATGTGGGTGCTGCGCTCCGGCGCCCCCTGGCGCGACCTGCCGGAGCGCTACGGGCCCCACAAGACCTGCTACAACCGCTTCAATCGCTGGCGCAAGAAGGGCGTCTGGGATCGTCTGATGGACGCCATCGTCGAGGCTTACGGTGGCGACATACAGATTAACCGAGGCCGAGTTCGCTGGCCTCGAACGCAGGGGGAGCGACGACACCTATGCGCTCGGCGACGTCATCCGCGTGGCAATGAGGTTCGACGATCCGGTGGCGGTGGACACGTCCGGCGGCGCTCCGCGGCTTGCGATCGACATGGACCCGGCGGACTGGGGCGCGAAGTGGGCGTCCTTTGCCAGCGGGAGCGGCACGCCGGAGCTGGTGTTCGCCTACGAGGTGGCGGAGCCGAACTACTCGACGCAGGGCATTGCGGTGCTGGCGGACACGCTGGAGACGAACGGCGGGACGATCCGCCTCGCCTCGGCGCACCTGCCCTCGGCGTCGTGGAGGGACGCCGATCTCCGGCATGCCGGACTCGGCCAAGGCGAGGGCGCGGTGCAGATCCGGATCGCCGACGGGTCGGCATTCGACCCGGCGGGCGGGATCGACATTCGATTGCCTACGGTGCTGGATCTGAGGAGGCGGCTGCGCTGGGCCGCCGAGCTCTGGCCCATCGACAGCGCCGAGACCAAAAGAGACGCGGCTCGAGAATCCCGGACGTGGAGCTGCTGACGGCGCTCGACGGCAGGCTCGGCGGCAAGAGACTGCGCCGGATCGCCGTCGACCTGTACGGCGAGGCGAGGGTCGCGGAGGAGTGGCGTTCGGACGGCTCCATGCGCGGCCGCGTGCGCTGGCGGGTGAAGCAGGCGCTCAGGCTCATGAACGGCGGATACAGGGCGCTGGTGAGCGGCGGGTCATAATGCCCCACTTGCGCCGGACACTTGCCCGACTTTCCGCTTCTCCTCCACGGGGCGCTCACATGCTCCACGACCGCCCCCTCTCGCGGCTCTTGGACTGGGCCTGGTGCTGCGGCGACAGGCGGTCCATCCGCGACACTGAGTCGGCCACGGGTTCCACGAAGTCT
>DAOUKW010000052.1:0-16312 GCA_034420915.1 Dehalococcoidia bacterium | reverse complement strand
CAACGCCTTCAGCTCTCGAAGCAGTGTCGGCGAGGAGTAGTCGATGGAGAACGGCATCGCCCATGCGTGAACGCGCCCGTCAAGGCCGCCGTCGTAGGCGTCAATCGTTCGCCCCGTCAGCGCGACGGCCTCTGCCGTCTCATAAACGGGCAGGTTGAGTGGGTTCGTCCGATCCGTGACCTGCCTCCCGACGACGATGCGGCAGCCAGCCCTTTCATAGGCGTCCATGCAGGCATCGAGGAATCGTGTGCTTCCGGGATCTACGAACGTGGTCGTCCCCCCACGCAATAATTCCGTAATGCCCAACAGGGACGTGTCGTGCTCTTCCTCCTCCGTCATGGACTGCTGCAGGGCAAACACGTTGGATAAATAATCGCGGGGGCTGAGATCGTCCGGGAAGATGCCGCGCGTGGCGTGCGCATAGGAAATGTGCATGTGCCCGTTGACGAACCCGGGCGTAATCACCATCTCCCGCGCGTCGATAACTTGCTCGGCAGGCGCGTTCGCCAGATCCACCGCCTTGCCCACGTGCGTGATGCGGTCGTCATCGAAAATGATTGTCCCGTCGCTGATGATGCGGCGTGACGCGTTCATCGTCATGATGAACCTGGCGTTGGCGATTTTGGTACGTGCCATTGGAGCAGCCGTCGGTATCAGTTACCGTCCCTCGCCTCGAAGTCTGCGCGCACCGCCTGGAGGAAATCCGCATCCGTCAGGGCGTCTATGCCGGTCAGCGCCAGCGACTTTGCCACGCCCAACGCGCTCTCATGCGCCAGGTCAGACAGCGCCGCCTCCGTCATCTGGATCGAATGCCCCGGTATAGGCGTCTCGCTCACGGCAAAGCTCACTGCGAACGACGGCATCCGCTGGCTCACGTTTCCGAAATCCGTCGATGCGCCGCCGCGAGCGCCGGGCCGTGGGTCGTTTACGTCCATACCCACAGCCTCTGCGTACTGCCGCGCTGCGCGAGCAAGAGGCTCGTTTGGCCGCACGTTCTCATACATCGGATGCGCGTCCAGGATTTCAAGCGTTGCGCCTGTCAGCGTCGCCGCTCCTTCCGCCACCTGTTTCACGCTCTCTACCACTTCACTAAGGTAGTCACGGTCACGCGAACGCAGCATGAAGTTCGCGGCGGCGAAGTCCGGGACGATGTTCGGCGCTCGCCCGCCGTCCGTGATGATGCCATGAATACGGACATCCTCCCGAAGGTGCTGCCTGAGGGCATCGATTCCGGTGAAAAGGTGGATGACGGAGTTGAGCGCGTTGATGCCGTGGTGGGGGGAGACCGCCGCGTGGGCAGCCTTGCCGTGGTAGGCGAATCGATAGCCGACCATCGCCAGGCTCCAGCTCTCTTCAACCGGGATCGAATTGGGAATGACCGTGCGGTTGGCCGCCGGATGCGATGAAAGCGCGACGTCCACGTCGCCGAACGAGCCGGCATCGATCATGCGGATTTTTCCACCGCCGCCTTCCTCCGCCGGCGTCCCGAGCACCTGTATTGTGCCCGGCAGTCGCGGCATCAGGGCCTTGAGGGCAAGCGCCGCGCCGATATTGGAGATTGCGATCAGGTTGTGCCCGCAGCCATGGCCGATTTCCGGGAGAGCATCATACTCAGCCAGGAACGCAACAGTCGGCCCCGTTCCGCCGCCGCCCTCGAGCGTCGCCCGGAAAGCGGTCTCAACGCCTCCGGTCCCGCGCTCAACCATGAATCCGTGCCGTTCCATGGCATCTGCCAACAACGCGGACGAGTAGAACTCCTCGTAGTTGAGTTCAGGATGCGCGTGAACGTCCTTGCTGATGCGGATGAGTTCATCGCTCAACTCGTCCACTGCCGCTGAGACTGCTGACACAAACTCATTCGGTTTCAAATCCGATGTCGCCACAGGATACCCCCGATTCCCTCACAAGCCTCTTTCTATTGCGACAAGCCGCCCGATGCCTCGATCGCCTTAACCTTTTCAAGGCGTCGCGCATGGCGTTCCTCTCCTGTGAACGCGGCGGTGATAAATGCAGTAACGACACTGTCGGCAAGCGCCGAGCCGATGATGCGTGAACCGATGCACAGGACGTTCATATCGTCATGTTCCACGCCCTGTCTCGCGGAATACGTGTCATGGCAGACGCCGGCGCGCACACCTCGTACTTTGTTGGCGACGATGCTTGCCCCAACGCCGCTTCCGCACAGCACCACGCCGCGATCTGCGCGGCCCTCTGCTACCTCTGTGGCCACGGCTAGAGCAAAGTCCGGGTAGTCGTCATCCGCGTCAAATTCGTGCGCGCCGAGGTCCACAGAGGCGTGCGCCAATGCGTCAATGCGCGTGATAACCACGTCCTTGAGTGGGAAACCTGCATGGTCAGCCCCGACGGCGATCCTCACGGAATAGTGCTCCTCTTAGCCCAGGAAAGTTCCTGCTATATCCGGCGCAAGCCGCCCAAGCCATGAAAGAGCAATCATCTTGATGATTGAGGCAATGATGACGTAGATGAGGAAGGCAATCAGGGGGAAGCGTGAGATGCCGGCGATGGCGCTGATAGCGTCGCCGGGCGCGAAGGGAATCAGGTTGCCGAGTAATAGAATGACCACGCCCCATCTGCTATTGAAGAGGTCCGTCATCCACTGCCTTATTCTGCTGGACTCCCCCATCGCGCCGCGACCGACCACTCCGGCAAGGTATGCCGTGCTGCCGCCGAGTCCGGTGCCGATGCCCGTTACAACGCCCAACCGCCACGGATCGATAATCTCCGCCATGCTGAGGATGATCAGGATGCCGGGCGCGGGCAGCACGACTGTCGCGCTTGAGGTCAGGCTGATAACGAAAGCGCCGATCAGGCCGAGTTGTTCAATGCGCGCCTCGTCCGCGTTGAGATATGCGACGAATAAGCCGCCTGCGACGAGGAATGTGCCGAAAAAGATACCGCCCAGGGCGATCTTTATCTGCATCGTCAGGCGGAACCGGGTGGGGTGGAACCTGCTCAAGCGATCGCGCAAATGCTCAACCTCATCCGGACGGCGCACGCCGGTGCGTCCACGTCGACGACCCGCGGTGCGCGCAGGCGCAACGCGATTGGGGTCCATTTGTGGCGCGTCCGGAGCGCGCCGTGTCACAGGCGATAGCCCTGTCCAACGGGTGCTCACTATGAATTTCCCCTTTGCGCTGATTAGGGAGGCAGAACCACCCGCAAGTGGTGGCCTCCACTTCTCACCTCGTTCTATTTTATGACATCTCCGCTAGCGATTTGTCAGAGGGCGAACGCCTCATCAACCTTGTCTAACAGGCTCGTCGGCTCGATGCCAAATGCCTTGCGCATCACAGAGGGATCAGTACGGTTATCGCGAGTGAGCTGACGTAATTCAGATGTCGTGACCATTGCTCTCTTCCCCACCAGCCGCGGAAGACCTGCCCCGGCTAACAACAGAGGGGATGGGAGCGGCAGCACAATTCGCCTGAGCCTGAGTTGGCGCAGGGCCAGCCCGACGAGTTCCCTGTACGTCCACGTATTCGGCCCACCAAGTTCGTACGTGCCACCCAGCAAAGTCTCGTCTCGGACCGCGGCGGCGACGCACAGCGCGGCATCATCACGCCAGATCGGTTGATACAATCCGTCCTGCCGCGGCACGATTGCGAATGGCCACGTGCCTTTCAAACTCCTTGCCATGCGATCGAGCATGCTGCCGCGCACGCCGAAAATAACTGATGGCCGCAGGATAACCCAATCCAGACCTGACTCGCGCGTTTCGCGCTCCGCCAACCCGCGTGTCCGCTCAAACGCGTCGGGAGAATCCGGGTCCGCCCCAATGCCCGTCACGTGGATGAACCGTCGGACACCTGCCTGACGAGCCGCCTGGATGACAGCCTGCGTGCCCTCCAGGAACACTCCGCCAAAGGTCTGCGTGCGTCCCGTCTCGCGCAGGATTCCGACAAGATGCACGACGGCATCCACGCCACTGAGCGTTGTCGCCAGGGTGTTGACATCGCGGATATCGCCGTCAAAGGGCTCTATGCCCGGTGAAACGTGTGCGTGCGTGGCTCGCCGTGAGTAGACGCGCACGGAATGGCCCGCTGCGAGCAGGCAATCTGCCACCACAGTTCCCATAACCCCCGTTCCACCCGTCACAAGTACGGTAGAATGGAAGTCGGCGCGGGGAGGCCGATCGACGCGGCTGCCTGGAGCGGCCATGATCAAAGTATAGCTGTCATCAAGTAGGGAATATGGCTCTCGCGCTAGTCAACAAGAGAAGAGTAGGCACCGATTTATGATGTCGGAGAGTAGGCGCGGTAGGGGATTGCCGAGGCTTGTGCTGCTCGGCCTGATTACAGTGGGCATCGTGCTTGCCGTTGGGTTGAGTGGCGCCTGCAATGGGGAGCCGCCGACTCCTACACCCACGGCAACACCCATACCCACGTATACTCCTCTCCCGACCCACACACCCACCGTGACGCCCACGCCCACCGTCACACCCACGCCCACCGCGACGCCGCGCCCGCCTCTGCCGACGGCAACACCCCTGCCAACTCCCACCGCAACGCCCAAGCCAATCCGGACTCCGGAAGAGGTGGTTGCGGAAGTGGGGGATTCCATTGTCCGCATCAATGTTGGAAACCGCCAGGGGACAGGGTTCGTTCTCGACGAAGAGGGGCACATTGTCACAAGCTCTGAACTGATTCCACTGGATGCCAAAGAAATCCAGGTCACACATGCGACGACAGGTTCGGTGCTCGCCACTCTTGTCGGCCGGGACGAACTTCGGGATGTGGCCCTCCTCCGACTGGCCGTTGACGCAGAGATTCCACCGCTAAGCCTTGTGGGGGACGCGTTTGTTCCTGCCGGTGAGAGTATTGTCGCTGTTGGCTACCCCGGCGGCGCGGGAGGACAAGTGCCAACCGGCGCGAGTGGAAGGATTCAGGCGCGGCACGAGATTGGCGTAACGCTGTTCTTCCAGATTGACAGGCAATTCGCCGAGGGCCTCAGCGGCGCGCCCATCTTCAACCTGAATACGGACGTTGTCGGCATCGTCTCGCCGAGAATCGTAGAAGTACTTGGGCCCGGCTCCAGCGCGTCCGGCCTGGGCATTGCCGTCCGATCGATTTTGTCCAACGCAGAAGACCTCAAGCAGGGCGCCACCTGTTTCCGTGCGCACAGTCCGCCTCCTAAGGGCGTTAATCCGCTGCACCCCTTCCCGCGCCTCTACCAGGGAACCGTCACGATAAACGGTGAACCGGCCCCGGTCGGCACGAGAATTCAGGCGCGGATAGAGGGATATGTCACGGACATTGAATTGGTCGTTGAGGCAGGAAAACTGCCGTTCATGACCGTTCAACCACCGGAAGAACCGGGTTATGTCGGGGAAGAAGTGAGATTGTACGTTAACTGCTTTGAAGTCGCGATTGACGACCCGGAGAAGAGGGTCTACGTCTCCGACGTGTCCAATCCCCTGGTGAGCGTTGATTTGGTACTTACCACGACCTGATGCCGTCCGCTTTCCGGTGACATTCTTTGATGAGGTCGGGGTTACATTTCCCGCCGGCATATGATTATCCGCCTTACCGGCGCCCATAACGCGGAATCCGCCGCGACGAGATTGGCGGGAATCGTCATTGACGACCGTGTCGCGCTGGATGCAGGCAGTCTGACTCGCTCCCTGAGCCTTGAGGAACTGCAAGGTCTTCGCCATGTGTTCCTCACGCATCGCCACTACGACCATATTCGCGATCTTCCTGCACTGGCGTACGCGACTCCCCTGGCAGGTACGCTCCACGTCTACGGGCTGCGGGATACGCTCGATGCGCTCGCCACGCATCTGATGAATAACGTGATCTATTCCGCGTACCAGGAGCGAACAGGTGAGGACGGCAACCCACGCGCCCGGTTTCATCCGCTGGAAACGGACAAATCGGTTGCGGTTGGCGATCTTAAAGTCACGCCACGTGCCGCCACGCACACCGCGCCCGCGCTCGGCTTTCTGGTCTCCGGCGGCGAGAGAAGCCTCTACTATACGGGCGACACCGCCCCGGGTTTCTCCACCCACCTTGCGGCATCCCCGCCGGACATCCTCATTTCTGAGGTCACCTACGCGAACGCGGGCGCGGAGGATGCCTCCCGCAACGGGCACATGACTCCTGCGCTGTTGCGCGGAGAAGTTGCGCGCATCGTTGCCCGGTCGGGTTGGACTCCCCACGTCATCGTCGTTCATCGCAACCCTGCCCATGAGCAGGAGATCGCCCGCGAAATCGACGCTCTTCGTGCCGAAACCGGCTGGGACATCACTCTTGGCGCGGCAGATATGGAATTGACTGTCTAACCCCACCGCCGCCCTGTACCATAACGACAGGGGAGAGCAGGGGAACGCGGTACTACCGATGACAGCAGGATTCATGTACAGCCCGGAACTCACACGGAACATCCTTCGTGAGGACCACGTACTGCGCCCCATGCGTCTGCGCCTCGTTTATGAGCTGCTGCAGGCGTACGGCGTATTCGAGCGGCCCGATGCGGTGGTGATTGAGCCGCGTGTTGCCACGGAACAGGAACTGATGACATTTCACGGACGCGATTACGTGGAATCCGTGCAGGCATTCAGCCGGGGTGAAGACCTTCATCGCCAACACCGGTATGGCTTCAGCGATTGGGGCGATAACCCCATCTCGGAGGGTATGTATGAGGCTGCCGCGCTGGCGGCAGGCGCCTCGCTCGTTGCGGCAGAATCCGTGTGGAACGGAGAAGCGGACGTCGTCTTCAATGCGGGCGGCGGCTACCACCATGCCGGCCCCGATTTCGCCTCGGGATTCTGTGTATTCAATGATGCGGTTATCGCCATCCTGCGCCTGCTTGCACTCGGCGCGGAGCGTGTCGCCTACATAGACATCGATGCGCACCATGGCGACGGCGTGCAGAACGCCTTCTACGCCAGCAATCGTGTGCTGACCATCTCCATCCACCAATCCGGGCGCACGCTTTTTCCCGGCACGGGAGAGACGACCGAGATGGGCGAGGAGGCGGGCCTCGGCTATGCCGTCAATCTGCCACTCGCTCCCGGCACACACAATGAGGCGTACGGGCAGGTTCTGGAAAACGCTGTCGCGCCCCTTATCCGTGCGTTCAATCCGGATGTCCTTGTCACACAACAGGGCATTGACACACACATAGATGACCCGCTCACTCACTTGCGGCTCACCTCTGCAGGACACACATCGGCTGTTGCGGCCCTGGGCGCTCTGTCACCCGGCAAGTGGCTGGCAATGGGCGGCGGAGGATATGATCTGTCCGCTGTCGCGCGCTGCTGGGCGATGGATTTCGCTGTCATGGCGGGCGTGGAACTGCCAAACGAGATACCCGACTCGTACCAGGAGGCGTACGGCCTGAAGCAGCTGCGGGACGCACCCGCTCCTGACCTTCTGGAAGCCGATGATGCGCGTGTATGGCGGGAGGCGGAGGAGACGGCCAAGCGCGTGCAGGAGCTCATTTTCCCCATCCATGGATTGGAGGCCGCAGAATAGTGACAACTTCCACCCAATCTCAGATCGCCTTCGGGACCGACGGCTGGCGGGCGATCATCGCGGAAGAATTCACCTTTGAAAACGTGCGCTACTGCGCGAAAGGAGTCGCACAGTATCTCAAGGCGCAAGGTACGACGGAACAAGGTGTCATTGTTGGATATGACACGCGTTTCGGCTCGGAGCGGTTTGCCGCCGCCATCGCGGAGGTGTTGGCTGCTGAGGGCGTGCCGTCTTATCTGTGCCAAACGTGGGCGCCGACTCCGACCGTCAGCTATAACGTCATCTCGAAAAAGGCCGCAGGCGCCATCATCGTCACGGCCAGCCACAACCCGCCTGAATGGAACGGCTTCAAGTACAAGCCGGACTACGGCGGCTCCGCATCGCCGAAGATCATTGAAGCCGTTGAACGGGAGATTCACGAGGCTGAGTCAGCCGGCCCGCCGCCCGCGATGTCGCTGGCTGACGCGCAGCGGGACGGGCTCGTTACCATGATTGATCCCCGCCCGGTCTACATCGACCAGCTTCGTACCCTGGTGGACGTGGAGCGCATCCGGGCTGCGGGCTTGCGCGTGGTGATCGACCCGATGTACGGCGCGGGCATAGGCTACCTCGCGGACCTCCTTGGCGGCGGCGCGACGGAGTTGATAGAGATTCACGGCGAACGCAACCCCGACTTTCCCGGCATGAGGCAGCCGGAGCCCATCTCCCACAACCTCGGCGAACTGCGCGAGGCCGTCGTTCGGTACGGCTACGGCGTGGGGTTGGCGACCGATGGTGACGCGGACCGCGTTGGGGGCGTGGACGAACAGGGTCGATTCCTCACACCCCTCCAGTTTTTCGCGCTGCTCGCTTTCTACCTGCTGGAGATTCGAGGCGAACGCGGCCCACTGGTCAAGGTCATCACGAGTTCGCGCATGATTGATATTCTCGGTGAGAAATACGGCGTCCCCGTCTATGAAGAACCGGTCGGCTTCAAGTACGTCGGGCCGCGCATGATGGAGACGGACGCGTTGATTGGCGGCGAGGAGAGCGGCGGGTTCGGATTCCGTGGACACGTACCGGAGCGTGACGGCGTGCTTTCCGCGCTCTACATATTGGATGCGATGGCACAGACAGGCCGCTCGCTGTCCGGGCTCGTCGATTGGCTTTATGAAACCGTCGGGCCGCACCAGTATGATCGCCTTGACCTTGAGTTCCCTGCTGCACGCCGCGCCGAGGTCATGGGCAGCGTTGCGGAAAGTCAGCCGGGGGAGCTTGCGGGGGTGGCCGTCACGGATATCTCAACCAAAGACGGTTATCATTTCATGCTTGAGGACGGCTCATGGATGCTCATCCGGTTCTCCGGCACGGAGCCGCTGCTGAGGATCTATGCTGAGGCTCGCTCCATGGAGCGCGTTCAACGCCTCATCGGCGCAGGCCGAGACCTAACGGGAATCTAGGCAGCCAACTCGGATATCCGACCCCCGCCGTCATTCCCCGCCACCACTCGTCATTCCCGCGAAAGCGGGAATCCAGAATTAGAAATTACGACGACGCCGGAACGCGGAATACCAACTGAAAAGACCGGCCGAGGGTGATCGCGAACCGAGAAAATTAACGCTTCGAGTACTGCTGCTTCTTCCTGGCGCGGAACAGGCCGTACTTCTTGCGTTCCTTCTCGCGGGCGTCTCGCGTCAGAAAGCCCGACTTCTTGAGCACGGGGCGCATCGACTCATCGAGATTCGCAAGCGCGCGCGCCAGTCCATGACGGATTGCCTCCGCCTGGCCCGTCACGCCGCCCCCCGTGACCTTTACTGAGATCGCAAAGCGTCGCAGGGAATCCGTGGCGACCAGCGGCTGCAAGATTGAGCGGCGATGAATTTCCAGTGGGAATCGCTCCTCAAGCGGTTTGCCGTCCACGACAAACATGGACTCACCCCCCGGCGTTACGCGTACACGCGCCACCGCCCGCTTGCGCCGCCCCGTTCCCTGGAAATATCGACCTGCTGTCGTCATGCCTTTCCGTTCTCCTCCCCGGGAGTCGCTCCGTTCTTATCCCTGCTCCTTGGGTTCGTCATTATCGTCCGCCGCCCCATCCGCCGAATCGTCAGTTTCGGGTGTTTGCTCGTTCTCCGCAACGGACTCCTCTGGCGGGGTTTCCTCGGCTGCCTGCGCGGCAGTACGCCGTCGTCTGCGTCTCGGCGGCGCAGCCGGTGCTGCCTCCTCGGTGTCCTGCGCCTCGGTGGTTGCCTCCGGCGGGGTTGCGTCCTGTGATTCCTGCGCGGCCGCGCGTCGCCGTCGGCGGGTTGGCGGCACGACCGGCGCCGCCTCTTCCGGAGCGGCAACCGGCTCAGGCGCAGCAGCCTGAGCCTCCAGTTCAGCCTGCTTACGGCGGCCCGCCGCCCCCATACCGGCGCGTACCTGCGCCTCATGCGGGTGCTCAGGCCCGGCGTAGATGTGTAAGCGGCGAAGATTCTGCCTGCCAAGCCGATTGTGCGGCAGCATGCCCTTCACGGCATTCTGAATGATGCGTTCCGGGTGCTTTTCCCGGAGCGTGGACAGCGTGACCGCGCGCAGCCCGCCCGGGTACTGGGTGTGGCGGTAGTAGGTCTTCTGGTCCTCTTTCTGTCCGGTCACGCGCACCTTTTCGGCATTGATGACGATAACGTTGTCGCCGACCGACATGTGCATCGTATACGTCGGCTTGTCCTTGCCGCGGAGAATGGCTGCGATGCGAGTTGCCAGACGCCCAAGCGTCTCGCCTTCCGCATCAACGACGCGCCACCCGCGCTCGATCTCGTTCTTCTTGGGGCTGTATGTTCGTACGCGTGCCATGGAGATTGCCTCAGTCTTCAAGAATTCCGTTGTCATAAGTGACGCTCATCAGGCAGAGACCGGCGGCGGGCATTGTCCATGTCGCCTCTCCCGGCGTGCCCTCACGCGCGAGCCGATGGAACTCCGCTGTGCTCATCTGTCCCGTGCCCACCTGCACGAGAGCCCCGGCGATGCGACGAACCTGGTGGGGCAGGAATCCACTCCCGCGCAGGTCAATCGTCACAATATCATCGTCACGCGTCACTACTGCATGGTCGTAGCGGCGCAGCGGGTTGCGGTCTGCGGGCAACGGACCCGTAAAGGGCCGCGCGTCCAGCCAGCCGTCCAGTGCTGCAATCGCCTCCGCCATCGCCGTCTCATCAAGACGCTCCTTGACGTGCGCAGCCTGCTGCCGCAGAAGCGCGGACGGAGACGGGCGGTTGATGATGCTGTAGCGGTAGTGGCGTGAGCGGGCGTCCCGAGTGACGTCAAATGATCCGGGCGCCCATTGCGCCTTCGTCACGCTGATGTCATTCGGCAGATAGTGGTTCAGTCCTGTCACATAGCGATCAAGGGGCAGTTCAGTGACCGGCTGAAAGCTGATGACCTGCCCTCGCGCGCTCGCCCCTGAATCGGTGCGTCCTGCCGCGGCAATGCGGTAGTTCCGCCCCGTCAGCTTTAGGAGCGCGTCCTCGATCTCGCCCTGGATCGTCGGCACGCCCGGCTTCTGCAGCTGCATCCCCTGGTAGCGCGCCCCTGCGTATTCGATTGTGAGTACGACCAGACGGTCTGCGGCAGTGAGCGGCGTTGCGGCATCGTCGCCTGGCTTGTTTAGGGCGGTAGTTTGCATCGTTCGATTACCGTTCGCCCTCAGACGAGCTCCAGCCGCACCATTGGCGCGGCGTCGCCTTGTCGGGGCCCGATCTTCGTGATCCGCGTGAACCCGCCGGGGCGGTCCTGGTACCGCTCTCCGTACACCCGGAAGAGCTTGTCCACTACGTCCTTGTCCGGGATGAACTTGAGCGCGCGACGGCGCGCGGGGAGACTACCGTCCTTGCCAAGCGTCACCATGCGCTCCGCGAAACTGCGTGTTTCCTTGGCCTTGGCCTCGGTCGTCACAATCGCCTCGCGCAAGAGCAGATCTCTGGTCAGATTGCGGTACATCAGCATCCGCGGCGCGGTCTTTCTGCCGAGCGTGCGGCCTGAAACGCGGTGTCTCATAGTCTGGGTTTCCTATTCCTCGTCCTCATCGTCCGGAGCGAACGAGCGGCGCGAATAGTGGGTCAGGTCCACCTCCGAGACATCCTCATCCGGGCGCATCGAGAAGACGGCCCCGTCATCGGATTCCTCGGCGTCTCCATCCGCCCCTTGTTCGGCTCCGGCGCCCACCACACCCTCGGCGCTTGGAACAAGCGTGGCCAGCGGAACGCGCCGCCAGGCGCGATCCTCATCATCCTCCGGAATCGCCACTCCCATCTCCCGGAGCCGCTGGACGAGTTCATTGAGAGATTGTTCACCAAAATTGCGCAGTTCAAGGAGCTCCGTCGCGGACTTCTCGAGCACATGTCCCACTGTTGCCAGGTTGCCCCGGCGCAGGCTGTTCTGCGTCCGTGTGGAGAGATGGAGATCCTCGATGGTCACCGCGGACAGTGAAGGCGGGACGATGAGGCCGGGCTGCTGTCCTCCGGGGAGAGCGGCCGACTCTCCGAGGGAGGCAAACGGCTGCAGTTGCTCGATGATGATTTGCGTCCCCTTGCGGACCGCGTCTTCGGGTGTGATTGTGCCGTCCGTCCACACCTCAAGCACCAGCCGATCAAAGTCTGTGACCTGGCCGACGCGCGTAGCCTCGACCTCGAAGTTTGCACGGCGAATGGGTGTGAAAATGGCGTCCACGGGCAGAATGCCGATGGGATCCTCCACCGAGGTTTCTGCCGCCCTGAAGCCGGTTCCTTGCTCGACGGTGAACTCGACGGACAACTGAGCATCCGTGCTGTCAGCATTGAGCAGCACAAGGTCGGGATTCACGATTGTGTAATCACCGTGCCGCTGGATATCCCCGGCCGTGATCGCTCCCGCCTGCCCGCTCACGTCAAGCCGCATGGTGCCGGGGCGTCCCGTGATGGACTGGATGCGGATGTCCTTCACGTTCAACAGGAAATCCACCATGTCCTCACGAACGTGGGGCAGGGTGGAGTATTCATGCTGAGCGCCCTCGATGCGCACCGCGGTAATTGCCACACCGGGCAGCGAATTCAACAGGACGCGCCTGATGGCGTTGCCAAGCGTCACGCCAAAGCCCTGTGTTAGCGGCTCGATGATGAACCGGCCGTACGAGTCCTGCGACCGATCGGTCGTGATCTCAGGAGCAAGGCTCGCGGTCTCTAGCTGTAGTTCTGCCTCAGTCATCAAGGTCAAGAGTTTGGCCTCCCTGTCCTACAGGTATGCGTATAGCTGCGCCCTCGCGTTCCGCAGTCTCTACCGTGAATAGAACTCAACGATCAGGCGGTCATCGATGCGGATGTCCATATCGGCCCGTTCAGGCTGCCTCAGCATCCGCCCCACCATGTTCCTGGCATCCATTTGCAGCCACTCCGGCGCCTGCCGCCGCTGTGCCTGGTACTGGACGATTTCATATTGCGTCGTGCTGACGGAACTCGGCACCCATGTGATCTCCGCCCCCTCCTTGACACTTATGGACGGCGTGCGCGCGCGGCGGCCGTTCACGGCCAAATGGCCATGCGACACCATCTGGCGCGCCTCTTTACGCGAGTTGGCCCATCCGAGTCGGTAGACGACGTTGTCCAGCCGCGTCTCCAGGATCTTGAGAAGGTTCTCACCCGTCGCTCCGCGCTGTCGGGCGGCGACGGCGTAGTGCCTGCGGAACTGGCGCTCAAGAACCCCGTAAATGTGGCGGGCCTTCTGCTTCTCCCTCAAGTGGATGCCCCACTCCGAGAGCCGCCGTCGACGCCGGTTTCCCGTGGCCGATTCGCCGGGCGCGCTGCGACGCCGCTCAATGGCGCATTTCGGTGTATAGCAGCGCTCTCCCTTGAGAAAGAGCTTGATTCCCTGTCGCCGGCATAGCCGGCAGACCGGCCCCGTATATCGAGCCATCCCCTACGTGTTCCTCCTGCTGATTGCCCGCACGACCGCAAACAATCCGTGTGCCGCTGTTCGCGTCATCTGATTTCTACTATCCACTCAGGCGACTAGACGCGGCGGCGCTTTCGCGGTCGGCAGCCGTTGTGCGGTATCGGCGTTGTATCCCTGATGGCGGTGACGACGAGACCGGTGGCCTGCAAAGAGCGGATTGCCGCCTCACGGCCGCTGCCGGGGCCCTTCACACGTACTTCTACGTGCTGCAGGCCGTGCTCCATGCCGCGCCGCGCCGTCTCTTCAGCGGCCCGCTGCGCCGCGAAGGCCGTCCCCTTGCGAGAACCGCGGAATCCAACCGCGCCGCCGCTGCCGGAGGCAATCACGTTCCCAACCGGGTCCGTCAGAGTGACGACCGTATTGTTAAACGTGGCGTATACATATGCGCGGCCATAAGGCACAGACTTGCGCTCTCTGCGGCGCACTCGTTGGCGTCCTCGTCTCGCCATGTGTTGCTATTGCTCCTTTCGGCGGGCAGTCAGATACTCGCGCGTCCTGGCGAGTCGGCCCTGTTTGCTATTCCTGATGGGCCGTTTCTTACTTGCGAGCAGCCCGCCGCTTGCCGGCCACCGTGCGCTTGGGGCCCTTGCGGATGCGCGCGTTGGTGCGCGTCCGCTGACCGCGCACAGGCAACCCCATGCGATGCCTGACGCCACGGTAGCTGCCAATTTCAATAAGCCTGCGGATATTCATGGCGATCTCACGTCGCAGATCGCCTTCAATCAGATAGCCGCCCCGCTCGATGGCCTCACGTAGCAGAGCCATCTCCTGTTCAGTCAGGTCATGGACTCGCCGGTCGGGGTCAACCCCGGACCGCTCGAGGATCTCGCCTGCCCGGCGTGGACCGACGCCATAGATGTAACGAAGGGAATAGGCAACCTTCTTGTTATCCGGAATATCCGCACCGGCTATTCGTACCATCGGTCCGTCCCGTGCTCCCCGCTCAGCCCTGTCGCTGCTTATGCTTCGGATTCGCGCAGATCACGAACAGGCGGCGCTTGCGCCGAACGATACGGCACTTGTTGCATCGCGTCTTCACGGACGCTGATACTTTCATGTCGCGCTGTTCCTTTTCTCTGCTTGTTTTTCCCGGCGATTGTTGAATCTAGCGGAAGCGGTATGTCACCCGTCCACGCTTCAAGTCATACGGCGAAAGCTCAACCAGGACGCGATCCCCGGGCAGGATGCGAATAAAGTTGAGCCTGATTTTTCCGGAGGCATGTGCCAGCACCGAATGCTCATTTGGCAAGTCCACGCGGAACATGCCGTTTGGGAGAGCTTCCCGCACGGTGCCCTCAACCTCGATTGTTTCCTTCTTGTTCTTTTGAGTCATACCTCGCCCATCAGATAGGTCACACGAACTATAAGTATGCCATAGCGTGAATACAAAATGCTACGTCACGGCTGCCCGGTCCGGCTGGTTAGAACCTCCGGCCCCTCCTCTGTGACGACGATTGTGTGTTCCCAGTGGGCGGACAAACTTCCGTCCACGGTTGAGACCGTCCAATCATCTTCCTCCACGAATGTCTGCCAGCCGCCCAGCGTCAGCATTGGTTCCAGCGCGATTGTCACCCCGGGCCGCAGCCGAAAACGCCGCAGTCCTCGTCGACCCGTGCTGTCGAAATCGGCCACATTGTTGGGAATCCAGGGATTCTCGTGCATCTCCGTGCCGATCCCGTGGCCGCCGTACCCGCGAATCATGCTGTAGCCCCGTGGCTCGGCGTAATCCCTGATTGCCTTCGTCAGGTCCATGATGCCGTTTCCCGACCGGGCCGCGTCGATGCACGCAACCAACGATTGGCGCGTGTCTTCGATGAGGTTCTTTACCTGATCAGGGACATCGCCCACCGCGAAGGTAATCGCGGAATCACCGTGATAGCCGTCGTAAATCGCCCCGCAGTCAATGGACAAAACATCCCCGTCCTTGATCTCACGTGGGCCAGGAATACCGTGAACGACCTCTTCATTGAACGAGGTGCAGATGTGTGATGGAAAGCCCTGGTAGCCGAGGAATGACGGCACGCCTCCCCGCCCGCGTATCTCCCGTCCCGCGATCTCGTCCAGCTGCGCAGTTGTCATGCCGGGCTTGGCCGTGTCGCGCAGTATATTCAGGACATCGGCGACGATGTGGCCCGCTTTGCGCATGAGGTCGATCTCACGCGGCGATTTTACCGTTGGCGACTGCTTGTTGCGGCCAAGTACCATCGTGGATTTATGGAGGGTTGGGACCTACTTGAGCGCCGCGAGCAAGTCTGCCCGCACGCCCTCGATTTCCTGCTCGCCGTTGATGCTCGTCAGGATCTCTTGAGCCGTGTAGTAGTCAATCAGCGGCGCGGTCTGATCCCGGTACACGCCAAGGCGATTCCGCACCGTCTCGGGCTTATCGTCGTCTCGCTGGTACAACTCGCCGCCGTCCGTGTCGCAAACACCCTCACTCTTTGGGGGGTTGTTGACGGCGTGATAAGGGGTTTGGCACGCGCGGCAGATCCAGCGCCCGCTCAGGCGGCGAACCAACTCGTCCTCCGAGACATCGACCAACAGGACCTTGTCAACGTTCTCATTGCGGCTCTTGAGCGCCTCGTCCAGCGCTTCCGCCTGCGCCAGGCTGCGTGGGAAACCGTCAAGGATGTAGCCGTCTGCCGCGTCCGGCTGCGAGATGCGTTCAAGCAGCATCCGAACCGTCACGTCGTCCGGCACCAACTCGCCGCGGTCCATGTACGACTTGGCTTCCAGCCCGAGCGGCGTGCCCTGTGAGAGAGCGGCGCGGAAGAGGTCGCCCGTCGCGATGTGCGGGGCGTTCAGTTGCTCGTGGAGCGTCGCCGCTTGCGTGCCTTTGCCCGCGCCGGGCGCTCCAAGAAGAATGATTCGCATTC
>DAOUKW010000051.1:0-5940 GCA_034420915.1 Dehalococcoidia bacterium | reverse complement strand
GCGGTCTTAAGAGCGGGAATAGCACGCGTCCAGCCACCGAGACTGGACATTGTGACAGTCATCGGCGGAGTCGCGGCGGTCATTGCGCTGCTGATTGCCGGCAACCTGAGCGGCGGGATAAGAGGGCTGACGGAAGCACTGTCGCTGGAAGGGGCGACGGGATTCAGTTTCTGGTGGTGGGACTCCACGCGCATCATCGAGGATCCGGGTGTACTTTCTCCCATCGATGAGTTTCCCGCGTTCAGCTTCCTGCTGGGTGACCTCCACCCGCATGTCATGTCGCTGCCGTTTATCCTGCTCGCCCTCACCGTGACGCTCGCGTGGCTGTGCAAGCCGGATGCCCCGGACATGTCATGGCCTCGACAGCGCGCCGGTGAACTCTTCCTCACCGCGCTGATTATTGGGGCGCTTGGCTTCATCAACACGTGGGACTGGTTGGCCTACATGTTGCTGCTGCTCGTGGCCATCATTGCGCGGCGGTTCCATGAAGAAGGCTTTGCGCAGGCCTTGTTCAGCAAGCAGACAGCCCTCGACATCGTTGCCCCGGCCGCATCAATCGCCCTCCTGTCGTTGGCACTCTTCTCTCCCTTCTACCTGACAGTGAGCAGCGGTGTGCAGGGCGTCTTGCCCGTCCACGCCTCCGGCACAGACCTCAGCCACTACGCGCGCATCTGGGGCCCGATGGCGCTGGCCATACTCCCCCCGGCGGCGTTCGCTGTTATTCGGTTGAGGCATAAGGACGTTTCGAAGTTATATTTGGGCGGCGTCACGCTCCTGGCCGCTCTCCCGCTCATCCTCTGGACCCTCGTGGTGATTGGATGGAGCCTCCTGCCTCATGACGCCCCCATCCCGGTTGACCCGCCGACAGTGGCCGATATCGGCATCCGTTGGATTGTGGCCGTGCCCGCGATGGTGTTGGCGGCAATTGGATTCCTCGCTGTACTGCCAACCGGGCGGGAGGACGGCCCGCTGCCACAGGGTATTCAGTTCGCGTGCCTGTTGGTCGCCACGGCAGCGATGGGAATCGTCATCACAGAAGTGTTCTACGTGTGGGACTCCTTCGGCGTTCGCATGAATACCGTCTTCAAGGTGCATTACCAGGTATGGACCCTGCTGTCAGTCGCGACGGGCATCGGCGCGGCGTGGGTTATTGCGCAGCGTCCGGCACGCTTCTCTCCTGTGCAGGGTGGCCTCATTGTGACGGGAGCAGGCGGACTGGTTTTGCTTCTGGTCGGCGCGGCCTATGGCCCCCTTGGCGCATCCGAACGCATTGAGGGCTCACCGTCAACCAGTATTGAGCTGGATGGACTCGCAACGTACCGTGAGCGTTTCCCCGATGACGCTGTTGCCATCGACTGGCTGCTGAATAACGCAGAGCGCGGCGACCACGTTCTTGAAGCGCACGGTGACGACTATTCGGATTACGGCCGCGTTTCCGCGATTACCGGATTGCCGACGCCTATGGGCTGGCAGGGACATGAACTGCAATGGCGAGGCAACACGGAACTATTTGGGCCGCGAATCCAATACACCGAGGAGATCTATCGCGGACAAACCGTCTCGGAGAGCCAAGATCTTACTGAGGATGAACTAAAGCTCAGGCTGGAGTTCTACGGCATCGACTACATCTTCGTCGGCTCGCTGGAACAGAATGACTTTGGCGAGGACACAGCAGACAGGTTGCTTGCCTCCATGCCAAACCGCCTCGAAGTCGCCTTTGAGTCGGGAAACACAACGATCCTGCAGTACGTGCCCATCATCTGATACCAGTCTCGGTATAGTTAGATTTGACCATGAATCAATCTCAGCGCAGACGAAACCGCCGCCGTTCGGCAACCAGGGCCAGCCCGGCGGTTGATGCCGGACAGAATACCCAAACAGCGGACGAACCAGAAGGCGTTGCATCGGTGTCCGCCGATACTCCTGGAGTGACTGAGGAGAGTCGAACGTGGGTATCACGTATAGCGTGGCAACAGACGTTTGACGACGCCAAGGCATGGGCGCGGCGGCCTGAAGCCGGCGTCCTCGTGGCCATCGTGATCGCGGCTGCCATCCTGCGTTTCTGGGATCTTGACACACGTGCCGTTCACCATGATGAGAGCCTGCACGGCTATTACTCCTGGTTCATGGCGGAGGACGGGGGATTTATTCACAACCCCCTCCTGCATGGCACGGTTCAATTTATCGCCACGAGCTTCGTGTTCGAGGTATTTGGCGCGTCCGACGCCACGCTCCGCCTGCTGCCCGCTCTACTGGGCACAATCGTGGTTGCGCTGCCGTATCTCCTTTTCCGCCATAAGATGGGCACACTTGGAGCTCTCGCAGCATCGACCCTGTTGGCAATATCGCCGGGCATCCTGTACTTCAGCCGATTCGCCCGCAATGACATCTACATAGTCCTCATCACGCTCGTCCTCTTCTGGACCATGTGGGCATACATGGACTCGCGGCGACTGCGATACCTCATCATCGCGTCGGCAGCATTGGCGGTCGGCTTTGCGACTAAAGAGATCACATATCTTCTCGTGCTGGTGCCGCTCACGTTCCTCTTTATTGCCCACGTGGGTGATGCCAAGCGACTCATTCGCACGCCGCTGCGGGAATGGCCGCCTGCCGCGGTGTTCGGCCTGATTCTGACGACCCTCGTGCTGCCGATGGGCGCGGCGGGCGTCTCGCTCTTCCAGAATATTCTCGGCGTCCATCTGGCGAATCCCGATTCAGGAGTGACCGTTGGGGAGGGCGCGCTGGCGAATCTTCCCGGCCCGGTGGGCGCGCCGATTTCCCAAGGGCCGGGAGTGACAACGTGGATCATTGAAAGACTCTCCGGCTTGCCGGGCATCGGATTCGACCTGGCAAACCTGGGTGAAATCCAGAATCCTGCCGCAGGCACGCTGTTCGGCATCCAGGCGTTGGACATCGCCGTTTTCGTACTGTTGGCCCTGTTTGGCGTGGGAGCGGCGCTGGGCATCATCTGGCACAGACGGCATTGGCTGATTATCGCCGGCGTGTTCTGGTTCCTTATCGCCGTGCTCTTTACCACGCTGTTCATGAATGGCATCGGCTTTGGCAGTGGCGTCTGGCAATCGCTGGGGTATTGGGTGGCGCAGCAAGAGGTCGGGCGGGGGAGTCAGCCCTGGTACTACTACTTCATGGTTCTGTCCGTGTATGAACTCCTGCCGCTTGCAGTCGCGCTCGTGACGGGTTTCTTTATCCTCCGGCGACGACCTGCCTTCATGACGTTTGACGTTTTTCTCATTTACTGGCTTGGGCTTGTCCTGGGGCTGCTCCTGCTGGCCGGCGAGAAGATGCCGTGGCTGTCCATTCATCTCACACTGCCAATCATCATGATTGCGGGGCGTGGCCTCGGCCAATACCTGCCGCAGGCCTTCAATCAGATTCGCCAAATATCCCAACAAGCGGATGCCCGCCGCGTGGGGCATGTGGTAGCCGTTGGCGGGCTGGCCGTGCTCCTGATCCTCACTGCCCGGTCCTCGCTCCGCGCCAGCTTTGAGAATGGGGACGTACCCGTAGAGATGCTTGTTTACACCCAGACCTCGCCCGGGCTCGAGCAGGCCGTCGATGAGATCGATCGCTACGCAGCCGCTACAGGCAACGGACAGGATTTGCTCCTCACAATCGATACCGCACACGGATTCTCATGGCCGTGGCACTGGTATTTGCGTGACTATGCAAACGTTGAATACCGCTGTATGGGCGGCGAGAGCATCTGCGGGGAGGGCTCGCCTGTCGTGACCGATGAGAATCCTCCGCGCGGCCTCATCATGGCTCTCAACACGGACAGTGCCTCCAATATTCAGACGGCTGAATGGGGATCGGACGCGGCGAATCGCGTGCGGATTCCCCTCCGATGGTGGTTCCCGGAGAGCGTCTACCGCGGCGAGCAGTACTACGAAGGGCTGGGCGTTGGTGACATTGCGCGAGGTGTGATCGATCCTGGCGCGTGGTCAACCATCTGGACCTATTGGACCCTGCGGGAGCCGCCGCGGCGTCTCGGCAGTTCCGACATCTACGTCTATTTCCCGTCCGACTATACGCCGGAGTTGAGCACGCCGCCCGATCCGGTCTACGGGCCTGCCTAGGTCCGCGTCCTAATGCTCATCAACAGGCGTACTCTCTTCGCGCTCGCAGTAAGCGTGGCTTTCCTGGCCATTGTTTTCTGGAGCATCGATTTCGACGAGTTTCTCGATGCGTTCGCAGAGGCGAACTACCTCTGGCTGGTTCCGGCGGTGATCGTCTACTTTCTCGCATTCACCCTGCGCGCGTGGCGCTGGCAGAGCTTGTTGGCCCACTTGGGCGGCGTGACCCTGGGGCGCTCGTATTTCGTGGCGACCATCGGTTATGCGGCAAACAATGTCCTGCCGCTGCGATTGGGCGAATTCGTCAGGGCCTATCTGCTGCGCCGCAACCCCGGACTGGACATGACGGCCAGTCTGGCAACAATCGCCGTGGAGCGCATCCTTGACGGCTTGACCCTCCTCCTCTGGCTTGGCATCGGCCTGCTGTTCTTCGCCTCCATGTGGACGCTCTCGCCGTTGCTGACGCTCGCCGCGCAGGTGGCTGCCGTGGTGTTTATCAGCGCGGGCATCGCGGTGTTGCTTGCCGTCCTATTTCCTGATGCAGCCCTCCGTATGGGCCATGCCGTCACGCGGCCGCTCCCGGACCGATATGCCGCACGTCTGATGGGAATTGCAGAGTCGTTGCTCCACGGTTTCGCTGCTCTCAAGGACGCGCGCAAGATACCGTTCTGGTTCGTGGTTTCCAACGCGGTGTGGGCAGGCGAGGCCCTGGTTTACATCCTCGTGGCGGTGGCGATGGACGTGGACACACCCATCATCGTGCTATGCGTCGCCGTCGCCGCCTCCAACCTCGCCACCGCCGTGCCGTCGTCATCCGGCGGCATCGGCCCCTTTGAGCTTCTTGCGAAAGAGACGCTCGTCCGCGCCGGTGTGGGGGCGGGGCTGGCCACGGCGTACGCGGTCGTTATTCACGCCACGCTGTGGGTTCCCGTTACGATAGCGGGAGCAGTGTTGCTCATCCTGGAGGGAGTGCCGTTGCGCGAGGTGCTCCGCCCTACGAGCGGGATGAACGCATCGGACGCCGGGCAAGCAAAGGCAACTGAATGAAGATCGGGATTATCGGCGGGGGTGTTGGCGGCCTCGCTGCGGGCTATGAGTTCGCCAAGGCCGGTCACACCGTTGAGTTGTTTGAACGCGCGCCGTTCCTGGGCGGGTTGGCGTCCACGTTCGACGTTGGCGGCGGGCGGCTGGAGCGTTTCTACCACCACCTGTTCCTGTCCGATGTCACGATCATCGGTCTGCTGGACGAACTCGGCCTGAAGGACCGCCTTATCTGGGAAGATTCGAAAGTCGGCTATTTCACGCACGAGCGCATCTTTCCTTTTGCCACCGCAACAGATCTCCTGCGATTCAGCCCCGTGAGCTTGGTCGACCGTATCCGCATGGGCTTGGTGACGCTCTACATCCAGCGCATCAAGAACTGGAAAAGGCTGGAGGACACGACGGCTGCCGCGTTCATGCGCAAGTGGGCCGGGCGGCGCAATTACGAGGAAATATGGGAGCCGTTGCTGCGCGGCAAGTTTGGGCGCTACGCCGAGCAAATCGCCATGCCATGGATGTGGAGCAAGTTTGCCACGCGCGTCGCCTCTCGCAAGGGGCTGCTTGGCCGTGAGCAACTCGGATACATCGAGGGCAGTTGGCAGGTGCTGATTGACGCCCTTGAACAGCGCATCGGGGAGTTGGGCGGCGAAGTGCGGACGGGCGTCGGCGTGTCGCGTATCGAGACACAGGACAACCGGGTGACGGGGCTGACGATTGCCGGCTCGGACGGTGCCGAAGAAAAGCGCAATTATGATGCTGTTCTCGCTACCGTTCCGAGCTTCCTACTGCCGCGCCTTGTGGA
>DAOUKW010000050.1:0-24933 GCA_034420915.1 Dehalococcoidia bacterium | reverse complement strand
CGGTCCGACGCCGCGCCCGGCAAGTACCGCTCCGATTACCAGACCACCGATGGCGAGAACAAGTACGTTCTGGACGAGCATATCGGCCGGGGCACCGGACGCACGCCGGGGCAGATTCGCGTCGCCTTTGCGTGGGACGAGGAGCGCGGGATGGTGGTTGTCGGCTATATCGGCCGCCACCAGCGCCCCAACGCCACCTAGCAGGAAAAATCACTTCTCTCGACGGAGGATGAGCACCTTGGGGGCGGCCCACGGGCCGCCCCCAAGGTTTTTTGGGTGTGCAAGCCAGAACGCGGCGACTCAATCAATCGCGTGATTGAAGAATTGTGCGAACTTCACGAAAGCTTGCGGCGCGGTCATGGCGGGTTTACCATAAGCCGTCACCTTTAGTGTGGGTTGGGTGACAGGCGCGGCGCGTCGAGATGCGGCCGCGCATGGTGTGATGATCTGGGGAGAGGGGATGAGATCATGGATCGGTTGAAGTCACCGCTGACGGATATGCTTGGGATCAAGTACCCGATTCTGCTGGCCGGCATGTCGCTTGGCATGGATGACCGGATGCCCAGCCCGCCCCGGCTCGCCGCCGCGGTCACGGAGGCAGGCGGTCTGGGCGTGATGGGATGCGGCAGCCGCAAACCGGACACGATTGACCGCTGTATCCGTGAATTCAAGCAGCTTTCCAGCGGCCCATTGGGCATCGACCTCCTGTTGCCCGCCACGATGGCGGAGATGGGCGCGCAGGATACCAAGGCGATGGTGCGGGAGCGGCTGGAACGCGATCATCAGCTGCACGTCGGCTTCATCAAGGAGTTGATGCAGGAGCATAACCTGCCGGATGTGCCTCCTGCGGACGATGATGCAGAGGCGATGTCGCCGGATCTGCTTCGCCGACAGTTTGAGGTCGTCGCCGACCACAATGTTCCGATCTTCGTCGCCGGTTTGGGCGATCCCGCCATGATCATGGACGTAGCGCGGGCGCACGGCATGAAGGTGGGCGGCGTTGTTGGCGCAGTCCGCCACGCCCAGCGGCAGAAGGCCGCAGGTGTCGATTTCATGATTGCGCAGGGCACGGAGGCCGGCGGACACACCGGCAATATCGCCACGTTCCCGCTCGTGCCGCAGGTTGCGGAAGTCGCCGCGCCAACACCGATCCTGGCGGCAGGGGGAGTGGGTTCCGGCAGGCAGATCGCGGCGGCGATGGCACTTGGCGCGCAGGGCGTGTGGGTCGGGTCCGCTTTCCTCGTCGCGGAAGAGAACGCTATTCCAACGGAGCACCAGGACCAGATCCTCGGAGCGCGCTCTGAAGACTTCACGCTGACCCGATACAACTCCGGCAAGCAGTCCCGCAGCTACAAGACACCCGTCAAGGAGGCGTGGGCCGCATCCGGGATCGAGCCTCTCCCGATGCCGCTGCAGGGCATCCTGATGGAGCCGCTTTACGCCGGCGCCCGCGCGGCAGGCCGCCTGGATATCGACGCGGCGAGCGCCGGGCAGGTGGGCGGAATGCTCAAGGCCCGGAGGCCGGCTCGCGAGATTCTCCTTGATATGGTCAACGAGGCCGAGGAGACCATCGAGCGGATGCAGGGCAACCTGCGCTAATAAGATTTTTTGAAGACCGTCCACATCAAGCGAGATAATCACCAAGCTGACTAGTTCAAGACAGTGAGACTGAAAAGGAAGGAATAGGGGAGGACACAATGGCAAACAGGTTACATACACCGCTGTGCGACATGCTCGGCATGGAATACCCGATACTCCTGGCGGGCATGGCCGTGGGCGGCAGCCAGGATCTTGCGCCAACCCCCGTCGAGATGGTCGCCGCGATCAGCAACGCGGGGGCGCTCGGCGTGCTCGGCGACAATTTCCGCAATCTGGATGAGATGGACGAGGGCATCCGGCGACTCCAGTCACTCGTGGGCGACAAGCCGTACGGTGTGGACTTCCTCGTCCCCGCCACGCGCGCCGAAGTGACCGCCACGAGCAACAGGGAATTGTATGCGCAGGTTGCGCCGCAGTACCCGCAGCACGTCGCGCTTGTGCAGGAACTCATCGAGGAATACGGGTTCGAGGCTGAGGAAGTCTCGGAGCAGCCGCCGATGTCCACGGAGTTGCTGCGCAAGAAGATCGAGATTGTGCTGGACAACAAGGTGCCGCTGTTCGCCGCCGCGACGGGCGAGCCGCCGGAGTGGTTTACCCAGCAGGGCCACGCGCAGGGCATGAAGTTCATCGGCATGACCGGCGCGGTCCGCCACGCACAGCGTCAGGTTGCCGCGGACGTGGACATCATCACTGCGCAGGGCACGGAGGCGGGCGGCCACACGGGCAACATCTCCACGTTCGTGCTCGTTCCGCAGGTTGTCGATGAGGTCTCCCCGCGACCTGTTCTTGCCGCGGGCGGCATCGGCACGGGGCGTCACGTTGCCGCCGCTCTCGCGCTCGGCGCGCAGGGCGTGTGGGTCGGCACGGCGTTCCTGGTGGCGGAAGAGAACAACATCCCGGACGCGCACAAGGACCAGATCCTCGGCGCGCGCTCGGATGAGTTCACGACGAGCAAGTTCTCGTCCGGCAAGCAGCAGCGGGCGTATCAGAACGCCGTGAAGCTGAAGTGGGCGGCCTCCGGCTTGGAGGCGCTGCCGATGCCGCTGCAGGGCCTCATCCAGGAGCCGTTCACGAAAGCGGCGCGCAAGGCGGGCAGGCTCGATCTGATCGGCAACCCGTCCGGCCAGATCGGCGGGATGTTGAAGGAGCGCAAGCCGGCGCGCACCATCCTGATGGACATGGTCAACCAGGCAGAGGAGACCATCGAGCAACTGCAGGGGAATCTGCGGTAGATACCGGTTCGATTCCGACTTGGAAGAAAGCCCCCCGCCACGTTCGAACGTGGCGGGGGGCTTCTTTCCCTTTAGACCGGAGTTTGTTATGAGGAGGCGACCGAATGGTCAGGCGAACGCGGCTGCTCGTTTTCTGGGATTTTCAGAACGAAGGGGTGGCGGTCAATAGTGTTCAGAATGTGAACGACAGAATTGGGACTGCCATGCGGTCGCGCTTTGGCGGAGCCTCGTCCCAGATGTTCAAGGCCTTTGGCGGAACGAACCAATCGCCAGCACTCAATGGACTTCGCCAAGCCAGTTGGCGGGTTCGACCAATGGATCGCAACGTGGATCAGAGGCTCATTGACGAAGCCAGAAGCGACTGTGGGCAAGAGCCACAGGCAACGACATTCGTCCTCATCAGTAGGGATGCAGGGTTCGCCGAGATGATTAGCGACCTGCGAGAGGACGGTGTTGACGTTTACGTGGGGCACCTTACGCCAGAAACCCCCAGCCCCGCGCTCAGGAACGCTGTTGGGCGGAACCACGTCATTCGGCTGTAGAAGGCGGAGGCTTCGGCTACAAATGAAACGGCCCAGTGTCATGTCTTAGGCGCTCGTTGGGGACATCGACGATCAGGTCCAGTTCCTGCATGGTTATCGCGCCCATCATCCTGATGTATCGTTGAATGATACAATGACCTAGTGAATTGCCTGATAACGGTGTTGAGTTAGGGCGAGTCGGCTGATGCCAACGGTGGCGATAGAGGGCCAATTTCGATTCATTGTGAATACGAGGGAGAATGACTTTGAACCCCCGCACGTCCACGTTTGGGTAGGGAACGAGAGTACCTGCCGTATAGAGTTACTCAGCGGCACCTTCATGGACAGCCCACCGCCCGGAACACATGGCGACATCATGGAGGCCTATCGACGGCACGCTGCCTGGATATTGGAGACGTGGGACGCCATTCACGGAGGGAGAGCATGACTACTGCTCTGGTGAGGAACGCCGAGCGGATGATGACGGCGGCCGGCTTGGTCGATTCCGGGATTGAATGCACATTTGCGGACGGAGCCAGCGGGTTGATTCCCTACGCCGACGTGCCGGAAATCGCGGTTCAATCCGCAGCGATAGGACTCGAATTGCCAAACGCGTACGAGATGATTGTTACCCTAGCGGACGGCCAACGTATCGAGATTCCCTGGGACTTTGCGCGCCACTACTGTGATCCGACGTATCGTCCAACAATCGAGGCCATTGCGGCGGCGGGCCGCAAGACTCTCGGTGACCGCATACGGCAGCAGAGGGAGTCACGCGGGTTGACTCAAGATCAACTCTCACGGAAGGCGGAGATTGGCCGGGTAACGCTGGCGCGGCTGGAGAACGGCGGGCAAACTCCCAGATTCAAGACGCTGACTGCTATAGCCCGGGCGCTTGAGATTGACGTGAACGCGCTGCTGGTGGATTCGTAGACGCTCTGGGGCGTCCCTCTACATCCGTTCCAGGCCGAGGGTGATCTTTTCGCGGGCGGTGAGGTCTGCTGAGGCATCGTTGAGGGTGCGGGGAGGGGCGCCGGCGGGGATGCTCGACGGTTCGGATGGATTCCGGCTGTCGCCGGAATGAGGGGAGGAGGTGGACTCCATTCCCTCCAACAGACGATTTCGCACCTGCTCGACCACGCCCTTTGCCTTTGCCAGCGAGGATTCCAGTTCCTCCGCCGTTGCGCCGCTCACCAGGTCGCCGGGGACTTCAGGCGCTGTGTCCAGCAATGCTAGACGATAGCGCGAGACCGTTGTTGAGAGCTCGCGCTCCAGCGAGATTACTTGCTCCTCAAGCGCTGATACTCGCTCATCCCGCGCCGCCAACTCCGCTTGCATTGTCTCGATGGTTGGCTGCTCGCTTGCCCGCGTCTCATCACTCTCAGACGATGCCTGACTGCCCGCCTCGTCTTGATCCGTGTCTACGATCTCGTCGGCAGCGGCATTTGTCTCATGGTCATTCGTCGTCATGGCAGGTTCCCCCATCCGGTCTTGTGATTGCTTGTCCGAAGGGGTTGTAGCGCGTTTCATCCGTGTGGGGCAAATGGATGTGTCACATGCCCTCACCCACAAGGGGGGGGGACGTTGTGGCCCTGTGGGCCACGCGGTGGATTCCGGCCTTCGCCGGAATGACGGAAAGAAATGGGAATGACGGAAGTAGTCTAGGGGGAGACGGGGAAGGAGGTGACGGTGACGGAGCGAGCGCCGTCCGGGTCTGAGAACTCCACGAGGGAGGACAGCCCCACCCAGGTTGGGGAGCCAGGGTAGTAGGCGACCACGTTGCCCTCACTGATGTCCATGTGGGCATCCCAGTGGCCGAGCGCCACGTAGTCGCGTCCGCAGTTGGCAATCTCTTCCGGGAAGATGGGGTATGAACGGCCGGCGTCTGCCTGGTCTCGCACATAGTGGCCGTGTCCGATGGCGATCTGCCATGGTTCCGGCCCGCGCGGCGGCGGCTCCTTGAGCGGGTAGAGCGACACATCGTCGTAACTGATGTGCGGCTTGCCCCACACGGCCAGACCGAGCTCGGGGTATGTCACCGTCTCGCCCTGAGGGTCCTTGATCAGGTAGACGTTGGGCGTTCGGCCTTCCAGGTCCATCCGCCAGTAGACTGAGTTCTGTTCAAGCGGATCGTGATTCCCGGGCAGGATGACCGTCGGCATGGGCAGGCGTTCCAACTGCTCCATCACATAGTCGGCCACGTCCGCCCGGATGCGGTTGTGGTCGAAGAAATCGCCAGCGATGAGGACGGCGTCCACCTTCTCCTCAAGGGCGCGATCCACCACGATCTTGAACGCGCGAAGGCATTTCTGGGGCTGCGGAGACCATCGTTCCGTGAACGCGCCAATATGCACGTCTGATGTGTGGAGGATGCGTACTTTGTCGCTGGACATCTGCGAACAGGAAGAGATTTAGGCCATCATCGGATTGTCGTTTGAATGGTGCCGGGGGAGGGACTCGAACCCACACTCCTTTTTGGGGAAGCGGATTTTAAGTCCGCCGCGTCTGCCATTCCGCCACCCCGGCACGTGATGCTGCTCACATAACCGGGGAGTCCCGTCGGTGTAGTTGTCCATCCCTGTCACCGTTCGCGACTCAGGCAGCCTGAGCCTTGTTCAACAGGCGGGCAAGGCGGCTCTTGCGCCGGTCCGCGTTTCTGCCGTGCAGCGTCTTGCCCTTCGAGCGATCGAGCGCAACCATGGCCCGCTGCACGGCGTCTTGCGCGTCCTGCGCTCCGTCATCGATCGCCTCACGCGCTCGGCGGATCAGCGTCCTGATTGTTCGATTCCGGTGGCGATTCACATCGCGCTTCCTGAGTGAGCGCCTGTGCGCCTTCGCCGCCGAGATTCCTTTCGCCACGTCCTGCTACTCCTCTGTACCCCTTGCTCTTACTTCTTGTCTTTTGACTGCTCTGCTGCCGTACCGCTCGTGCGAGCCGCCTTTCCGTTCTGCTGTTTAGGGTTGCGGCCGCGAGCGATGTGAGTCGATGTCCTGTACACGTTGAAGACGCCCGGCAGTTCCTCCAATCGAGACATCATCCTGCTGATTTCCGGAAGGCCGCTTGCCTCAACCGTGAGGGTTATCGTAACTGTGCCGTCCGTATTGTGTCTATCTCGCACTCCCGTGATGTTGATGTGATCCGCCGAGACCAGTGTCGTAATATCCCGCAAAAGCCCCACACGATCCTGTGACGAAATAACGACACCGGATGGGTATTTCTGCTCGAAGTCCGGCCAGGTCACGTCCATGAGACGCTCCGGCTCGTCCTCGTTCAGCATGTTGGTGCAGTTGCGCCGATGGACGGAAAGGCCACGATTGCGGGTGATGAACCCGACGATTTCCTCGCCGGGCATCGGGCGGCAGCAGGGGGCGGATCGCGCCGGCGTTGGGCCGAGTCCCTGCACGATGACCGAAAGCTCGCCGCTGGACGGTCGAAGTTGGATCGTTTCCGGCTCTTCCTTTGGCGGCTGAAGCCGGATCGCAATCTGGTTGACGCCGACCTGGCCGGTTCCAAGCGCCAGGATGAACTCATCCACGGTCTGGTAGCCGAAGAGCGTCGCCAAGTGCTGTGGGTCAAGCTGCACGCCGAGCCGCCGCGCCTCACGCTCCAGCATCTGCCGACCACGCGCCGCGCTCTCTGAACGCTCCTGAACGCGGAACCAGTGGCGGATCTTTGAACGCGCCAGCTCAGTGCGCACGTAGCCGAGATCGGGGTTCAGCCAGTCAAGGCTCGGCCCCTTTGGGTTCTTGGACGGGATGATCTCGATAGTGTCGCCGTTGCGCAGCGTGTAGCTCAATGACACCATCCGGCCGTTAACTTTCGCTCCGGCCGTTCCGTAGCCGACGTCCGTGTGGATGCGGAAGGCAAAGTCGATGGGCGTGGAGCCGGCCGGCAGCTCGCGAATCTCGCCCTTTGGCGTGTACACATAGACCTGGTCGACAAGAATCTCGTGCTTCAGCTGGTCGACGAATTCCTGCGCGCCGATCACGTCACGCTGCCAGTCCAGAAGCTGCCGCAGCCACGCGATGCGCTCATCGAACTCGCCGCCCGCCGCGCCCTCCTTGTAGCGCCAGTGCGCCGCGATGCCGTATTCCGCCATCTCGTGCATGTCCGCGGTGCGGATCTGCACCTCAAGCGTGTTGCCGTCGGGCGTGACGACCGTTGTGTGCAGCGATTGATAGCCGGTTTCGCGCGGGTTGGCGATGTAGTCGTCAAATTGGCCGGGCAGGGGCCGCCACATGCCGTGGATGATGCCGAGCACGCCGTAGCAGTCCTGCACGTCCTTCACAACCACGCGGACGGCCTGTAGGTCATTGATGTCCTCGAAATCGCGCCCGATCTCACGGTAGCGCTCCATCTTCTGGGCGATGCTGTAGATGCTCTTCGTTCTGCCGGAGATCTCAACGTTTTTATAGCCCTGCTCGGCGAGGGTCTCTGTCAAGGCCGTGAGCGCCTCACGAACTCCCGTCTCGAGCTCCGTCAGCCGTTCGTCGACCAGGTTCGCAACACGACGATGACGCGCAGGCTCAAGGTGGAAGAAGGCAAGGTCATTCAACTCCGATTCGATGCTGTCGATGCCGAGTCGATGGGCGAGCGGGGCGTAGATATCCCGGGTTTCCAGGGCGATGCGGTGACGGCGATCCGGCGCGAGCGCGTCCAGCGTCCGCATGTTGTGGAGGCGGTCCGCCAGCTTGATGAGCACGACGCGAACATCCTGCGCCATGGCGAGCAGCATCTTGCGGAGACTCTCGGCCTGGTAGACGCTCGCCTGTGATGGGAGAGCCGCCGCCTCGCCGCCCGCGCCCTGCTGCGGCTGCGCGGCGAGGCGGGACAGCTTTGTGACGCCGTCCACGAGTTCTGCGATTTCCTCGCCGAAACCCTTTCGCATCTCATCGAGCGTCATGGGCGAGTCTTCGACGACGTCATGCAGGAGCGCCGCCTGCAGGGTGGGCGCGTCCAGCATTTCGATGTCCGTCAGGATGAGCGCGGTCTCAAGGGGGTGGCAGATGTAGGGGTCGCCGGACTTGCGGAACTGACCCTCGTGGGCGCGCTCAGCCGTGTCAAACGCTTGGCGGATGGCATCGATGCGCTCTGCCGGGAGCCGATGCGCCTTCAGGCGCGCTTCAAGCTCATCGAAACTGACGCGCGCGAAACCGTTCCCTGCGCTGCCGTCGGTCGTCAGAGCCGTGGCATCCGCAGAGGCATCGTCATCTATAGCGGAATTCGCGCCAGTCATATTCGCTATAGTTTACCGCTTTATGGGGGAAGGGGCGTCTTGGTTGGCGTTACGGCGCTTTGGCAGCTTAAGGGGAGATTCAGATTCCCGCGTGCACGGGAATGACGGGGGTGGGTGGGCACTATAATGGCAAGGGCGAGTTCCGGGACGGGCAGTCCCACGAACCGTTGAATGTGAGGACGTGATGATTGCTGCCGTTGAAGAGCGCGCTGAAGAGGTTCGCCGTCTGTGTAATCGCTATGGCGTGCAGAGGCTCTACCTGTTCGGCTCCGCCGCCGCGCAGGACGATGGCGATGCCCGCGATCTGGACTTTCTCGTTGAGTTCACGCCGGAGGCAATCGAGCGGTACGCGGATTCGTACTTCGGCCTGCTGGAGGAGTTGGAGCGGCTTTTCAGCAAGCCGGTGGACCTCGTCGTGGAATCTGCCATAAAGAACCGATCGTTCCTCGAGTCCGTGCACCGAACGAGGACACCGCTGTATGCCGCCTGAAGCCAGGAAATACCTGGAAGATGTGCAACAAGCCTGCGAACTGCTGCTGAAGTTCACCTCCGGCAAGTCGATCACGGACTATGAGGGCGACCCCATGCTCCGCTCCGCGGTCGAGCGACAATTCGAGATCATCGGGGAGGCGGTGAGTGGGCTGGCGCGGATCGATCCTGCCATCGCTGACAGGATTTCTTACCATGAGCGAATCATCGCCCTGCGCAACATACTGATTCATGGATACGCGGAGATTGACAATCGACTTGTCTGGGACGTGCTCCACACAAACCTGCCCACACTGCGAGGCGAGATAAACACTCTTCTGACGGAATAAGAGAGGCCAACACCCCCCGTTCGCCCTGAGCTTGTGGAAGGGCCTCCGTCATTCCCGCGAAAGCGGGAATCCAAAGCGGTGACCAACAGCTTTATCCCTATCTGAGCGACGTAGCGCTTAGGCATCATGCACTCCTGAATGCACGATACTCCAGTATAGACGTGCATATTCACACGTTCATCTATCTTGACAGCACGTTCTTTCATGGCTATACTGCATCGAAACGCTTAGAAAGGAGCGAACGATGAATGGTTTACCAGCAGATGTTGTGTTGAAGAGGGTTCCGGGGGCCACTGACGATGCCAGAAGGCGAGCCGCGGATGCGGCAGCGGATACACACCGGGAGATGGTTCCTGTTCGCGTATTCGAACAGGGTGGAAGAAAGATGTTGGATGGGGTTCTGCCTATCAGGGTCCTAAACAGGGTGCTCGCCTACAATTCGGCCGAAAAGGGAACGTCTGCGGCACGAGCCCTCAATGCAATGAACCGACCGCAGGACCCAGAGCACACGAAAGCGATTGTACGCTACCTTCAAGTCGCTCTTGAGAACGGAGAACATTACATAATCCCTTCGCTCACATTGAACTGCACGAGAGAAGTGGAGGTGTACGTGCCGGACAACGGATACACACCCATCACAGGATACGCAGTTCTGCCTGATGAGGCGGCAATAAAAATAACGGACGGCCAGCACCGTTTCGTCGCCATCAGCCGCGTGCTGGACAATTTGCGTGGTACACCTGAAGGGGAGCGGTTCCTACGCGATAGTGTTCCGGTGATGATGACCATCGAGAGCAACGCAGAACAGGTGCATCAAGACTTCGCAGATGCGGGTAGGACAAAGCCGCTGCCCTCTTCCCTCCTAGCGGTCTACGACACTCGTCAGCCGGCCAACCGCGCCGTGATGGCAATCGCAAATCAAGTACCATTATTCAACGGTAGGGTCGATGCAACGTCGACGACCCTGAGTGTGAACTCGCCATTCATATTCTTGGTCAACCAAGTCCGGCAGTTTGTAAAGAGCAGCCTTACTGGCAAGCCGTCGATGCAAGAAAAGGCATTTGTGTTACAGGCCGAAGTACTGAGCAATAAGGATGCGTTCGATCGCTGGACAGCCTCTCGGGAAGTATTCCTACGAGTCATGACGGACCTAATTCCCGATTGGAAAGAAATCAGCGAACTGTCGCCTCCTGGTGGACCTGATTATGCAGAAGTGCTTGCCCGCACAAAGGGTGTGCGCGCAAGGCGCGGGATTTCAATGGCCGCAGCCTTCCTAAGCGCCCTGGGTCTTGTCTCGTACGTTGTGCTGGAAGGAGAAACCAATGGCCCTGTCAACCGCTCCGACCTTGAGCAACGACTTTCAGACAAGCTTGGGCCTCTATCAGAAATTGAATGGGCGCGATCCGGCGAACTCTGGCAGGGCAACTTGGTTGAGAGTGCCGAGAATGACCGAATCAGGACACAGTCTGGTCCTGTGACGGAAGCTGCCTCTGCTCTTCTCGGAATGATAGGGCTGTCATTGCCGCGCAACAGGTAACCCAATAGACATCCCATTTGGGAAAAGCGCCATGTCGGCGTATTGTCTTGGCTGCTGATGTGCAGCACTGGGGGTAGCGGCTTGGGGCATTTTCCGCTCCAGGCTGCTACCGAACCCCACCTAGTGGCCAAGTACGACAAGGTGCCGAAAACGTCAAGTGATGACTAAGGAGATGGGCTATGCGGAAGCAAGATTTCGAGAATCACTACACGAAATGGCATAAGGCGAACGAAGATCAAAATGATACTGTCTGCGGCATCCTTCAAGGCAATCGAGAGCTTGATACCGGTTCTTTCTTTGTCAACAGGGGCCGGTGGATATGTGGTGATTGTCTTTTTCTCTCAAATGCAGGTCTCTACAATCGCCTTGAGACAGGTGAGGATGTTGGTGTCGAGGAATTGAACCAGTGGTTAGGAGGCAAGGCTCTTATCGTACCCACACTGTTGAGCCTTATTCACAATCGTGCTGTTGCAACTGCCCAAAAATTCGCCGCCTATCAACATCAGCAGGAGGGCCTGAATCTTGCGGAGCGTGTGGAGGAGCTCGAGAGAATCGTCGAGAGGCTCCTGAACGAAACCAAGTAGGAAGTCTACTCGGACGGCTATTTCCCGCGTGTCCAGATTGCCACCATCAAGGACATCCTAAACAGGGAGCACCCTGAGTTCCCCATTGGGATCGGCGGGTCAGAAGCCCCCACCTTCCGCCGCGCGCAACGCCGCCGCCCGCAGGGTGAGTCGTGGCCGTTGATGTAGGGGTGCGGCGATTCCAGGCTTTGGATTCTTCGCTGCGCTCAGAATGACAAGGGTGGCCCTTCGGCAGGCTCAGGGTGAGCGGGTTGGTTGGGCTATAGGGTCTCCCGTCCCCGCCACTTCCGCCTTGCGCCTACGAGGCCGAGGAGGAGGCCGCCGAGGAGGAGGATGTCTGCGGAGGGGGCGCCGGCGAAGCAGCCGCCGCCGGAGTCGCCTTCATCCTCGCCGTTCGTTGGAGTGGTCGTTGTGCCGTTGCTGCCCGTCGTTGTGCCGGTGGCGGACGCTTCCACGGTCAGGACCCGTTCGGAAACGGTCGAGAGTTGATCACTGTAGGCAGTGATGGAGAGGCGGTATAGGCCGGGGACGAGCGCGGCGGTCTCTGCTGCGGAGAGGCGAACGAAGGCCTGCGGCGGATCGCTTTCCGCGATGTCCGCCTCACCGGTCTTGACAACGTTGCCCGTCGCGGGGTCCGACCAGACGTAACGGACGCCAAGTTCTCCGGGGCCGTCCACCGTTGAGCCGACGCTGAACTCCTGGCCGATGACGATGCCGCCCACGCCCCCGGTTTCGATGCTGATGGGCTCCGCCGCGCCGAAGTGCCAGTCACCCGGCTTGAAGGGGTAGTTCTCATCGCGGAACGCCTTGAGTTCAGCGAACTGCGCGGGCGGATCGAAGCGCTCCAGGTAGAATGGCCCGTTGCTGATGACCATGAGGCTGCGCTCATCGAACCACGACTGCGCGGCGCGATACCGCTCCAACGCCTCCTGCTCCGTCACGAGTGCCTGCCCGCCGATGGTGAGCGCGGCCATGGGCACGAAGCCATCACGCTCAAACTGCCCAAGCGCGCGGTCGACGGTGCGGGCGTCGCGATCCTGCACCAGGCTGAGCCAGGGCACGCCAAACCGCTGCGCGGACGTATCGCTGTAGGCGGCGCGGCGTTGGTTGAACACCACGTCGTCCATCGCGGCGAGCACCTCCCACGGCATGGTCATGCCGCCGGGGACGGCGTATTCCGCGATGTAGTCGTCCACGAAGTGCCAGTAGTCGACGTAGACCTCGATACGATTCTCATCCAGCACGCGGAAGCCGCGGACAGTGTCCAGCAAGGGCTTGGCGGTTGTTGAGATGGCGAACTCGACCTGCGACTTCTCCGGCCCGTAGACCATGTCAAAGGTCTGGTAGATGTCATAGACAAGGTCGGCCATCGTGATCTGCTGGCCGTGATGCCACGGGGCCTGGAAGAACTTGCTGTAGTCGAACGTGACCTTGGACGTGGCTTCCACGCCATCGCCCACGCTCGCCCACTCGCCGGCATCCGCGTCCCAACGCTGGACGTTGGAAGGCACGGGCATCTTTGCGCCCGGCCCCGCCGTTTCCACCTGATAGTCGGCGCGCATGGGGATGGGCAGGCCGGTGAACGGGTGGCGTGTCATTGCCGGATCGGCCAGGTTGCGCCACACGTCGGCGCTGTAAACATCGCCAAAGCCGGAGACCGGGTTCCACGTGCTGCGCTCCGTCCATACCCATAGATGGCCGACGGTGAGCATGTCCTCACCCGGCACATACGCCTCACGGAACGTCCACTGGAGCTTCGGCCCCGCCGCCACGTCCTCCGTCACGCCGACGATGTTCGAGTTAGCGGGGAATGTGGTCAGGATTGTCGCGAGCCAGACGCGAACGGACTCTTCGACGGACAGATGCGTGACCTCCTGGTACAGCGCGTCGCGCTCCTCGCGGTCGTTAAAATCGCCGCGGAATATGCGTTGTCCGAGGTCATCGATTCGCGCATTCTCGTACTGCCAGAAGCCGGTCTCCTGCCAGCCGGGCATGCTGCCGAGCCACGGCGCGGTCATCTGGTTGATGGTGGCGGAGTCATAGCGTTCCGCCGCGCCGCGCCCCCACCCTTCCGTGTAGGCGTGCCACTCAAACAGCTGGGGATCAGTGCTGTAGACCGTGAGGATGGCCGGGGCGAACTGGTGATAGATGGGAGCAATCAGGAATCCCGCCTGCTCCAACTCGGCGCGGATCAGGTCGCCCACCTCGCGGCGTTCATCCTCCACGCGGATGATGAACCGCAGGCGGATCGGCTCGTCGTTATAATTCCACGCGCCGTCCACCATCGTTGCGCCCGCCGCCGTCATGGCGCTGGCGATGGCCGCCCGCGCCCGCTCCGGGTCATAGGACAAATCCTGCCGCGCCAGCATCTCCGCAACGACCGTGTAATCGAAGTCAAACGGGTTGACGTGCGTCTGCATGGGGCGGGCGAGGCCCTTGTAGATTTCCTGCGTGATGAACTCGCGGTTGACGAGGTGTTGGACCGCGCGCCGCACTTCCGGCAGAGAGAACGGATTGAGCTGCCCCTCCGGCGCGGGCGCCGGGTTCAGGATGAGCGAGATCGTCGATGCAGGCGCCTCGTACAACTCGATGGAGTCATCGCCGCGCAAGGCCTGCGCCGCGTCCGTCTTGAGATTGAAGATGTACATGTCCATCTCATCTCGCTGGATTTCCTGCGGCGCGAGGTCAACGTTGAATGAGCGGTAGTGGAGCGTGTCCACGGCCGGGCCGGGCAGGTCATGCGGCGGGCGGTAGTCGTCGCCGCTCTGCGCGAGGACTGCGCCACTCCCGGCCACGATGGATAGAGACAAGACGGCAATGAGTATGAGCGGGAGACGGAGCCTAAGGTTACGCATCGATTTCTCCTCCGTCCCCGTTGTTTGCCCGGCGGCGTCTGCGCGCGTTAAGCTGCACCGCGCCGATGATGCCCAATGCAATCAAACCCACCAACGCCATGTCCGCCGTCGCGTTGCCTGTGCCACACCCGCCGGACGCACCATTGTCGTCTGTTTCGCCGGACTCGATACGCTCCAGCGCCTCCTGGATGCTGGCCAACGCCTCAGAGCTCAGGGCGGCCTTGATGTCCGCGATGTCCGCGGCGGTCTCCTGCAGGTTATCGAAACCGAACTCGTTGTAGAAGGATGCGGTGGCGGAGTTGCCGGAGGCGTCGAAAACGGCGACGCTCTGCGGCCCCTCACCGGCAGTCGGGAAGAAGAGCTGCGTTGTGAATCGCCCCTCATCATTCGACTCAATGGTGGATATGAGGACGCCGCTGACGAGGATGAAAATGTCCTGATCGGCCTGGAAATCGAATCCCTGGATCGTCACAGTTGTGGCGGACGCGCCGCGCGCCGGCGAGAGGAAGATGGAGGGGCTGGGCATCTGGCGCATCCGCGCAAACCCGATCTTCTGGTTCGTGCCCTGGAACTCGCCGAGGCGGGTGTCAGGCCATACGAGGTACACGTCTTCGTCGGTGGCGGCTATTCCCATGTAGTCGCCAATGAACTGACCGCCGGGGAATCCGAAGTTGGGGTTGGACGCGGAGTCCGTGACGCGGGAGTTGATGCTGAACGACTCCCCGTTGTCCTCGGACACGGCGTAGTAGATGTGATAGCGAAGGTCGATTCCCGGATCATCCCGCGTATCCGCCCACATGACGTGCACCTTGCCGTCCGGGGAAACATCAATCGACGGGAAGAACTGGATGCCTGACGTACGATCATCGTTGATCCGCAGCGGCGGTCGGCTCCACGTCCGTCCCTCGTCCATGGAACGGATAAACATCACGTCCGCGTCATCGGACGGGTCGCCGGACGGCGCGGCGGAAAATGCCACGTACAGTTCTTCATTCGGCCCAACGGCTATCCGTGAGAATGACGACCCCCAGAATCGGTAGAAGCTGCTTCTCGGCGAGAAGCCCAACTCCAGGTAGCTCGCGGCCTGTCGTCCGTCCTCGAAGGTGTCGCCTCCGTCCTCGGACTTCGCGACGTACATCTGCGCCAGTCCTTCGAACGGGCCGTCATCCGAGGAGTCCATCCACGAAACGTAAACGGTTCCGTCGTCATGCGTGGCCACATAGGAGCCCTGGACGATGCGCTTCAGGCTCTCGATGATCTGCCCGCCGGGGATTGCGTCCGGGGATTGCAGGGCCTCCGGGTTTTCCTGAATGGTCACCTGCTCCGCGCCGCCAAACTCGAAGACCTGCCGGATGATAGGACTCACCACGACAGGATCAGACCAGCTGATACCGCCATCCTCCGAGCTGACCACCTCGATGGTGGTCTGAAGGACGGGATCGCTGAGAAAGGCAAGTTCGTCCGTATAGCGGATCCGGTAGGTCGTGTTGAAGTGGGTGTAGGAGATATAGATGATGTCCGATCCCGGGTCATCGGGGTTCGGGCCCACGGCCAGCCACGGCTTGTCCAGGAATCCGAGGGAGATGGTTCCACGGGTTCGGCCAAGTGAATCAATCTCAAATTCGGATGTTACTCCGCTCCTGACCGCCGGCGTGCCCTGCGTCCACGTGAATCCGCCATCGCTGGATGAACTGAGCGCCATGCTGGAGACAACCGCCGACCCCAACAGGTTGCCGACCGTGAACTCTTCGATGTCAAGGGAGATGAAGGTGTTATAGATGGAACCCTCCCGGTCAAATGCGAGAACGGGGTCGCCACCCGCGCCGAGTTCCTCTCGCGGGCGCTTGATCACCGCCGGGCCCTCCCACGTCACACCGCCGTCATAGGTCACGTACATGGTGGTGCCCGGGAAGTTGTAGTCGATCATGCCGGCGACGATGTGGTCGGGATCGTCAGGATCGACGGCGAGGTGCGGCTCCGTCTGCAGCGGCAGCGCGCTGAAATCCGTCGGGATAAGGATGTTGCGGCTGAAGCGCGCCGAGGGATCGCGGTAGGGGACCAGAACGCCGCCCTGTGAATCTGGCGCGCCCTGCGCGGAGGCAACGGGGCCCGTCTGCCCCTCGCCGATACTCTCCGAGTTCGCGTCGAGTCCCTGGGCAATCAAGGAAACTCGTCCGGACAGGTACCGGGCTGTCTGATCTCTAAAGGCGAGCACGTCCGGCGCAAGATACGGATAGTCGGGCGTCAGGATGCCCGTTGTTGCCGTCGTCTGCCGCTCTCCCTCCTGCGCTCCGGCAAAGCCTGCCGGGGAGACTGCTAACAGGATGGCTATGATGGCCGTTAGTACTAGTAGTCGAGATGGATTCCGCCGCATATGCTTAGTACCTCCGCGGGATTGTCTCGGTGCGCGTGCATGTTTTTGAACGGTCGGCCCCGGGATGTTCTGTTGGTCGCGGAACCCGACTCGTATCATAATAAGTGCAACGTCGATTCCGCATCATTTATCTGCTCTCCAAAATCCGGTCCACAGGAGGATTGAGTACGTGTCACAAATCGCTAGCCGGTGGAGTTCACCACGCTGGTTGGTCCTCGCCTTCGCAATTGCCTTTGCGCTCGTTCTCGTTGTTGCCGCATGCAACGGTGATGAGGCCACGCCGACGCCGGGGGCCGTTGAACCGGCAACTCCCACGCCAACGGCGACGCCGCTGTCAATCCCTACCGCTACCCCTGAGCCAACCGCCGCTCCGCCCACTGCCATACCAACTCAAACGGATGACGACGATGAAACGCAAGCACTCATTCCATCTGATTTGAGAACCTATACGGATGACCTCTACGGCTACACCGTGGAAGTGCCTGAAAACTGGACAGGCACGCGACCTGAAAGCGGATCAGTGAGCGTTGCCACGATCTTTGAGACGGGCACCGAAGACTTGACGGCTGAAAGCTATGTCCTTTTCTTCGCCGATGAGGCGCACCCGGCTGACGTTGCGCGGGAGCAGATTGCTCCCCTCGCAGGGCTGAGCGGATTCCGCACAATCACGGAGGCGGACATCATCCTGGACGATGGCTCGGAAGCCCACCAGGTCTTCTACGGTTACGGCACGGGCACCAACGAACACCGCGGCTCGGTCACCTTTGTCGCCCGTGGAACGATGGCCATGGGCATCCAGACACAGGCCCCGCGCACCGTCTATGAGCGCAACTTTGACGTTCTTGAATCTGTCTCCACCAGCATCCGCACCGTTGATCCGCAGCCGTTTGGCGCACCCCCGGACGACACCCTCGTCCTTTACCTCGACCGAGGCCCGCTGACACTGGATCCCGGAGTGTCAACGGATGCCCAGTCCTCGCAGTACATTCGCCAGATATTCAGCGGACTGGTGCGCCTCAACGCGGAGCTGATCCCGGAGCCTGACCTCGCCACGTGGGAGGTCTCTGAAGACGGCGCCGTTTACACATTCACCATCAAGGACGGCGCTCAGTTCCATGACGGAACTCCCGTCACGGCGCAGGACTTCATCTTCTCGTGGGAACGCGCCCTGAACCGCAATCTGCCGCCCGTTGGCGGAAGCGGGGGATCGTATTTGGATGACATCGTCGGCGCAAAGGCGTATCACGCCGGTGAGGCGGATTCGGTTACAGGCCTCGAAGCCACGGACGATTCAACCCTGGTCGTCACCATCGACGAGGCGAAGAGCTACTTCGTCTCCAAGCTTACGCACCCATCCGCCTACGTCGTGCTGCAATCCAATGTCCCGGAGGTTCCGGATCCTCTCTTCGTGGAAGAGGAGACTGACGAGGATGGAGAGTCGTCCACGGATGAGCAAACCGATGACGCCGACGATGAAGATCAGCCCGATCCCTGGTATTTCACCGCGATTGGCACCGGGCCTTATCGCCTCGCCCACTATGAGTCGTCGCGAGCGGCGCATTTGACCGCCTTTGAGGATTATCTTGGCCCGGAGCACGCAATCGGCAACCTGGTCTTCCGATTCCACGCAGGGCTCTCGACGGCGATGGTTGAAGATGGATTTGTCGATGCAACCACCCGGCTCGGATCGGGACATTACGATTTCCTTGTCGAGGAAGAAAGCCCGTTGGTTGAACACATCACCCAAACAGACGCTCTGAGCGTTCAATACCTGGCTTTCAATACCGTGACCGGGCCCAATGACACCGAGGCGCCGTTCAGCGACCCGGACCTGCGTCGCGCCTTCCTGTGGGCGGTGGATCGACAAACAATCTATGAAGAGCATGCCGCTTCCGGCGTGAAGATTGCGCACGGATTCATGCCGCCCGGCCTCCCCGGCTATGACGAGAACATTGCAGCGATTCGCTATGATCCCGTTGCCGCGAAGGAGCTCTTTGACAGCACCGAGTTCGGACAACTCGATGAGGATGAACGCGTGATTGTCGTTGCGGGAGGTGATGATCTCTCCGAGATTGACCGCGCCATCTTCGAGCAATGGCAGGACAACCTGGACGTGCGTGTTCGTTATCGGTCCATTGGGCCCACGTACTTCTACCGACTGCCCGAGGTCGTTGAGGTCGGCTTCCACATCTACAGCTACGGATGGCTTGCCGACTACCCTGACCCGCACAACTTCCTTGACGTTCTTTTCCACACCGAGTCCCCGATCAATGACGGCAAGGCGGGTTCCCGGGCAATCGACGTACTGCTGGAGCAGGCCAGGATCGCCGGAGAGGGACGCCTGGAGCAGTACCGGGAGATTGAACGGAGGATGGTCCAGGAAGCCGTCGCGTTCCCACTCTTCTTTGGCAGTGACTACATCCTCGTTTCTGAGCGGGTCGCCAGCCTCTCGCTTGACGCGCAGGGTTTCCTGAGGCTGGAAGACGCCGCGCTGGGCTCAGAAGAGTAACCCCACATCCCTAACGCGCTATAGGGAAAGACGGAGAGGAGAATCCAATGCCCCGTCCGATAGCACACTTTGAGATCGCAGCCCGCGACGCCCAGACACTGCAGGCGTTCTACGGCGCGCTGTTTGACTGGGACATCAACGCGGATAATCCCATGTCCTATGGCCTCGTCACCGCGAAGGACGGCGATGTGGGCATCGACGGCGCGATCTACAACCATGATGCCGAGGACGAGAATGACCGCCCCGGCATCCGCCTGTACATGCAGGTGGATGATGCCGACGTGTACGCGGCCCGCGCCGAGGAACTCGGCGGCAAGTCGATGGGTCCCGCACAAGAGGTGCCCGGCTTTGGGATCAAAGTGGGCGGCATCATCGACCCTGAGGGCAACATCATCGGCGTCATCGAGGCCCTGGACGAATAGCTTTTTCCTCTGCGCCCAGCCGGAATGCGGCACGCCAACCGGAATGACTGACCAACACTGGTCACGGATCGAGAAAAAGTCTGGAGGCGACGGCGGGATTCGAACCCACGAATAGGGGATTTGCAGTCCCCCGCCTTAAACCACTTGGCTACGTCGCCCCGTGCTCGGCGCATCTTGCGCGCCTGACAGCGTACCCATGATAGCGCCGTTGTCCAGCGGGTGTGGTGCCGAGGAGGAGATTTGAACTCCTACGAGCTTTCGCCCACTGCCCCCTCAAGACAGCGTGTCTACCAATTCCACCACCTCGGCAAGACCAGCCCACTGCGCGCGCCCTGCCCCGACTGGATGGAGCGCTGGCAGGAGCGGAGGGATTCGAACCCCCGACCGACGGTTTTGGAGACCGTTGCTCTTCCGGACTGAGCTACGCTCCTGCATCACACGCCACGCAATTATGCCGAGCACGGCGGGGAGCGTCAAACGATTTCGGCATCATCAGATACGGATTCTGCCGTATCCGGACCGCTCCGTTCCTTACCCTCTTCGCCGTACAAATGGCACTCCACGGTACGGTCAGGCTCCACCTGCACCAAGGGGGGTTCGACCACGTCGCACAGCCCCGCCATGAACGCGGGGCAGCGCGGATGGAAACGGCATCCGCTCGGCACGTTGGCCGGGCCCGGCGCTTCCCCGGGCAGCACCGGCCTCTCCGCGAGCCGATTCGCCGGGTCGGGCTCCGGCACCGCGTTCAGAAGCCCCTGCGTGTACGGATGCAACGGATTGCTGATCAGTTGGGCCGTCGGGCCCTGTTCCACGACACGGCCCAGGTACATGACAGCCGCCGTCGGCGCGAAGTGCCGCGCCGTTGCGATGTCATGCGTGATGTAGAGATAGCCGATGCTGTGACGTTCCTGCAGTTCGCGCAGCAGCGCCAGAATCTCGGCGCGGCTCGAGGCGTCGATCATCGAGACCGGCTCATCGGCAAGTATGTACTCCGGTGTCAGCGTCAATGCGCGCGCGATGCCAACACGCTGACGCTGACCACCGGAAAGCAGATGCGGGAAGCGATCCAGAAAGTCTGACGCCGGCCGCATCCGTACCTCGTCGAGCGCCCACTCCACGCGCTCCAGCCGCTCGGACGCCGAGCCTTCCCTGTGGATAACGAGCGGCTCTTCAACGATCTGCCGGATCGTCATGTACGGATCGAGGCTGGTGAACGGGTCCTGAAAGATGCCCTGCGCCTGCCGTCTAAATTTTTTGAGCTGGGCCTCCTTGAGAGGCGTTATGTCCTCTCCGTCGAATATTACGCGCCCCGCCGTCGGCTCCAGCAGGCGCAGTGAAACACGCCCCAACGTGGTCTTGCCGCAGCCGGACTCTCCCACGATGGCGATGGTCTCGCCGCGATCCAGCGTCAGAGACACGCCGTCCAGCGCTCGTACAGTCGTTGTGCGGAAACCCCGCCCGCGCGATTTGAAGTGCATCGCCACGTCTCGAAGATCGAGCATTGGGGCGGCGTTCATTTCCGGTTGGGCGGTCATCATGGTGTTTCCTCACCCAATAGCCAGCATGCCGCCAGCGACTGACCGCTTGGCGTGGTGAAATCGCGCGGGTCCTCAGTGCGGCACTTATCCATCGCGAACTGGCAGCGGGGATGGAATCGGCAGCCCGTGGGCGGATCGGAGAGGTCGGGAGGCGCGCCGGGGATGAACTCCAATGGGGTGTCCGAGCGGAGGCGTGGGATAGCCGCCAACAGCTTCTGCGTGTACGGATGGGACGGCGCGCCGAGAATGTCCTCCGACGGGCCGATCTCCACCAGCCGCCCCGCGTACATCACAGCAATGTGGTCCGCCAGATCGCTGGCCAACGCGATGTCGTGGCTGATGAAGATTGACGCGATGTCCAGATTGGCCTTGAGCCGCTTGAACAGGTTCATGATCTGCGCCTGCACGCCCACGTCAAGCGCGGATGTCGGCTCGTCCAGCAGGATCAGCGTGGGATCAAGCGCCAACGCGGAGGCCACGGCAATGCGCTGCTTCATGCCGCCGCTCAGTTCGTGCGGGTATCGGTTGAACGTCTCCGGCGGCAGCCGCACCATGTCCAGCAACTCGCGCGTGCGCTCGTCCGCCGCCTGGCGTGACTGGCCGCCACGGGACGTCAACACTTCCCGAACCTGGTGCCCCACCTTGTAGATGGGGTTAAGGGACTCCGTCGCGCCCTGGAACACCATTGAAATCTGCCGCCAGCGCACGCGGTCACGGAAATCGCCGTCCGAGAGCGCCATGCAGTCCACGTTGTCGAGCGTTATCTGCCCATCGAATTGAGATGTGTTGCGTGGCAGGAGGCGCAGCAGGGCAAGAGCGAGACTCGTCTTGCCGGAGCCGGACTCGCCCACGATGGCAAGCGTCTCCCCCGCTGCAAGGTCGAACGACACGCCGTCCACCGCACGCACGTCGCCCCGGTCAGCCGCATAAAACAGGCGTAGGTCGCGTACTGAGAGAAGAGGCTTGTTGCCCGACTGCCGCGCGTTCATGCCGCCGTCTCCCGCAGGCGCGGATTGAGCACCGGCTCCATGGCCAGCGCGAGAAGGACGAAGGTCATGGCAGTGATGACGATGAGGATGCCCGGCGGCAGTATCCACCACCAGTAACCGATGAAGATTGCGCCCGTGCGGAATCCCTGCTCAAGAATCTGCCCCCACGTTGGCAAGGAAGGGTCGCCGAGTCCCAGGAAGCTCAGCCCCGCCTCGGCGAGAATCGCCGCCGGGGTGAAGAAGATCATCTGCGCGACGATGAACGGGGCCATCTGGAAGAAGACGTGCCTAAACATGATGCGCCACCGCGACGCGCCAAGCGCCTGCGTGGCCTCCACCAGCTGCCCGGACCGCACCTGCAGCACCATGGAGCGGAGGATGATGGTCAGCCCCGGCCAACCGAATATCACGAGGATCGTCATCACCAGCCAGAGTTTCTGGCCGAGAACGAATATCAGGAAGATGAGGATCGGCAGCAGCGGGATGTTCGTCATCACGTCGGACAGCCGCTGGATGACGGTGTCCGTCCTGCCGCCTGAGAACCCGCTCAGGATGCCGAAGAACGTGCCAAGGATAGTGGCAGCCACGCTCGTCGATATCCCGATGATGAGCGCGACGGGGAAGCCGAACATCAGGCCCGTCGCAAGGTTGCGCCCCTGCGTGTCCGTTCCCATCAACCCGAACACGCCGCCCGCCGCCACGAAACGCACGCTTTCCACCGAGTCCCGCGGGTTGTAGGTGATGACGCGAATCGTCGCCGTGTATTCACCCGTCAACGGTTCGAATTCCGCGGCATCATTCGATATAGGCGTGCCGAACAGCGCCGCCTCCAGGTTGCCCTGCATCTCTGCTTCGCTGAGGCGTAAGTTGAACTCACGTTGGAGGAAGTCGGAAGCCGCAGTCAGAGCATTGGTGTCTCCCGTCAGGTAGATGCGGCGCGGTTCGTCTGCGAATCGCGTGATTGGCGGTGATTCGTCGGGCCGTTGTCCGCGCACCACCTCCTGCAAAATGGTTGCCGCGCGTCCGTCAGGCCGCGCAAGGGTCATCGAGATCACGGGAGGGCGGTCATAGAAGGTCACCTCGCCAACTGAGACGGAGAGGAATGTGGGCGGCGACTCAGACTCGTGGTCAAACGTGAACGAATACAGGCGGGTTGCCGCAGGGCCGGTCTCGACGGTTTGCGTGGGCGTCTCGGCATCGAAAACGCGATGGCGGGGAGCCTGATCGCCGACGAGGTTGGTCCACGCAGGCGGGGCGGCTTTGGGGTTGTCCGCCCACGCGATGGGGTTGTTCCAGAACCGCAGGCCGAAGTCCAGCGGATAGAAGAACGGCACCAGCAGGGACACGAACACGAGCACGGCCAACAGGCCGATTCCCATCCTGCCTGAGCCTGATCGGAGTACGACGCGAAGCGCCTCGCCCGGCCTCATTGCGCTGTATACCTCACGCGCGGATCCAGGACGACGTACAGCACTTCAAGCACGAACCGCGCTGCCACGTACATCAGCGTGAACATAAACGTCAGCGCGACGATGACAGCCTCATCCGCTGTCGTGATGGCGTCGAAATAGAGTCGTCCCATCCCGGGCCAGTTGAAGACCGTCTCAGTCAGGATCGCCCCACCGATGGAGCCGGTGAGGGCGAGGATGATATTGGTCGCGATGGGCGGCGCGGCCACGCGCAGGATATGCCGCCGCATCACCTGTCCCTCCGGCAAGCCGCGGGCGCGAGCCGCCGTCACGTGGAACTCCTGCGCCGTGTTCAGCAGCATCGTTCGCACCACGTATGTCCACGCGCCCACGGAGACCAGCACGAGCGTCAGGATGGGCAGCGCCGCGTGCCAGAGCAGGTCCATGAAGCGCAGCAGCTCCCCTTCCGGCGGCGGCGAGCTGTACAGCCCGCCGGAAGGGAATATCCGCAGTTGGAAGGAGAGGACGAGAATCAGCAGGATTCCCGCCCACCACGCCGGCAGGGCGTTCGATGCGGCGGCGAGGTAGGACGCGAGACGGTCGCTCCGCGTGCCCACGCGCGTCGCCAGCTTTGCTCCCAGCCATAATCCGATGATTGCCGTGATGACGAGTGACGTGGTCACCAACATCATCGAGTAGGGCACACGCTCCAGCACGATGTCCGTGACGCGTGACGAGCCGTCGAAACTGCGTAAGTTGCGCGCCGAGCCAAGGTCAAGCGTGAGGACCCGTCCGACCATTGCGGGCAGGCGCGTGTACCAGGGATCGTCCAGGCCGTAGAACTCCTCCAGGTCGACTCGCCGTTCCCGCAGCGTCTCTTCAAGGCGTTCCGGGTCTCGAATCGTCTCGGCGAGCGCCTGCCGCTGCCCCCGCATCTCCTCGGAGACGATGGCAGTCAACATGCGGTCCGAGAATCCCGTCGCGCCAAGCGTCACGACAACCAGGACAAGGACAACGAGAACGACGCCCACCAAGCTGAGGGCACGCAATCCGAGTGTGTACGCAAGCGCCATTACGAATCAGGTATAAGCATTGGGCCAAACCGTGCTACCAGCATACGCCAGACAGCTTCTACTGCCCGCGTCCACGCCCTCAATTAGTGAAACGGCGCACAATGTTGACACGTAATCGCCACGTGCGTAGAGTGCCGTCTACAGGGGTTGCGGCCCCGAAAAAATCGGCCCCCCGGGGAGCCGGCGTAAAGGAGGGAAGACGGAAAGATGCGTTTGTACGCGGAATACGTCACACG
>DAOUKW010000049.1:0-12866 GCA_034420915.1 Dehalococcoidia bacterium | reverse complement strand
GGTGCCGAGTGTCACGATCATGCTCCCATGATCTGCTCGCACCCACGCTCATGCTCACTTCCCGTTGGAAACCGGCTCCGCGCTCATGCTCATTTCTCATTGGACAACGCTCTGGGTTTCCGAAGGCTGGACCAAAACCTACATTGACGCGGTGCAGTCCGCCTCCCAATCTTCCCGCCACCATGTCACCGCCGGCCACGATTGCACGTTTTCGGGTTGGGAACTGGTCTGTAAGTGAGGGCCGGCGTGACCGGGGGCATGTCATGTCAGTCAAGTCAAGTCAACTGTCACCCCATGGAGGACAATCGTGACGTACTGTGCGCCCGCACGCTTCACTCCGCCCGCCCCACTCCGAATCCCCGCCGCCGCCGCCCTCCTGGCCATCACCGCCGCCTGCAACCAGGCCGACACCGTCGTCGACGGGATCTTCACGCCCGAGGTCACCGGCACGGCCACCGTCCCGTTCAGCGAGAGCGACGAGGTCTCCCTCCTGGCCGACGAGCGCACGGCCTGCGTCATCGACTCCTACGAGGTCCGGGTCCGCTGCGTGGACACGGAGGGGGCCGTCGTGGGAGTCTTCGGGCGCGAGGGTGAGGGTCCCGAGGAGTTCGGCCGGCCCGGGCGTTTGGCTCGGGGCGAGGAGGGAACCATCGGGGTCCACGACTCGGGGCTGGGCCGCTTCACGGTCTTCGAGCCGTCGGGGGGCTACGTATCGGAGGTGTCGACGGCGGGAATCAGCCTGTTCTCGCCACTCCGGTCCTTCGGCGCGGTCCTGTCGGGCGTGTCCGTGGACATCATGGTGATGCTCGGCCACGATCCCTCCGGGTCGCTCATGACCCGGTACGACATCGACATCGCCTCCGGAGAGATCGTGCTCGAGGAGTCGTCGCCGCCCGGGCCCTGGGATGTCGAGTGCGGGGAAGTCGCCGGGGCCATTCCCGACCGGGCGGGGGGATGGGTCTTCGTGGCCTGCGAGGGACATCTGATCTTCGCGGACGACGCCGGCCACGCCACGGTGGTGCTCGCCCCGACGTACGTTGCGGAACTTCCGGACGAAAGGGACGTGGCGAGGTACTGGGAAATGCTTCGGGGCGTGGTGGCGGGCCGGGCCGGCCCCCAGTCGGTCGAAGAGGAGCTGGAGGACTATCGGGCCACGCCCAAGAAGTACTTTCTGTCCACTGCGGACCAGCTGGTGGACGCCGCCAACCGCTACTGGATCGCCACGCAGCGCGACACGCACGAGTGGTCGTACCTGGACGTGTACGAGAATGCGGAGTACCTGGGCTCGGTGAAGGTCCGGGATCGGCTTAGGGCCTTCGATCTCACGGGGTCGACGCTGGTGGTCCTGGTCGAGCGGCGGGTCGGCCCGGACGACACGGACGGGATTCCGGACCGGGCGCTCGACTGGTACGACATCGGGGTCCCGCCGTTCGGGGGGTGACGCGAGAGCGGCGAGGGTCGTGTTCGTGGGGGACGCCGTCGTCGGACGGCCCGCCGGACACAACAATCACGGGACCGATCACGTAGGGGCAGGGTGTGACCGGGGCTTGAACGCAGTCCCGGTCCCGGAACACCATTACATTGGAACGCGGAACCACCACGCCCCGGAGGGCCACCATGAGCGAGCAGTCCCGAGACCTGTCGGTCAATCTGAACGTCAACCTTCCGACCGTGCCCGACGAGTTCGGCGAACCACGGTACTCGACGGGGCTCGGCTACGGCCTATGGTGCGCGTGTCTGGCGGGCGCCTGCGGGATCCACCGCTTCTACCTGGGGAAGGTCGGCACCGGAGTGCTCTGGCTGGTGACCTTCGGGCTGTTCGGCATCGGGCAGCTCATCGACCTGTTCAACATGAAGTCGCTGGTGCGCGACGCCAACATCCGCGAGGGACACGTCCCGCATCCGCGGCAGCTGGCGCGCGCCCGGGCCCGGATCGCGGCGGGCGAACCGCAACCCGCGCCCTCCACGCCCCTCAACCTGCAGCAGAAGCTGCTGAAGGCCGCGATGGACGGCGGCGGGGAGCTCACGGTGAGTCAGGGGGTGCTGGCAACCGGCAAGACGTTCGAGGAGATCGAGAAGGCCCTGAACGCGATGACCGACAAGGGCTACGTGGACGTGGACAACGCGCCCGGCACCGGCGTGATCGTCTATCGGTTCCCGGAGCTGGTGGGCGGGAAGAAGGGTGGCCGGTAGGGACACGCGGGGGCGCCGGGTCAGGAAACCGAACAGGGTTGCCGCCGCCGCGCCGCTTCCTCATTGCTGATTGGATTCTTGCGGGCGACGATCGGGGGGCGGCGGCGGACACACCTCACCTTCCCAGGGAAGCAACGATGCCGGAGCAAACGAAGAAGACGAGCGCTCGCATGGGCGGCATGTGGCCGCTGCCCGTCCTGGTCACGCTGATGGTACTCGCGGGTTGCGGCGAAACGGAGCCCGACCCGCCCCGGGCCGCCGCGATTGCGATTTCGCCCGCTTCGGCCAAGCTGGTGTCCATCGGCGAGACCGCAACCTTCACGGCCACCGTGACGGACCAGTACGGCGACGCGTTCAACGCGACCGTCACCTGTCGTCCGACGCGCCCGGGGGTCTTCACCGTGGCGAACGGCGTGGTGACCGCGGTGACCAACGAACGGGTATGGTCACGGCGTCGGCGACCAACGGTCAACTGTGTCCCTACGAAACGGACTCCGCCGGCGACTATCGCCCGGCCTACGAGGCCACCATCGTTGTGTCCCAGGACGTGACGCCCTTCAGAGGCCGGTACGCCAGCTTCAACTTCTTCACCGTGGAGGACGGCAACTAGCAGTCCCTCACATGCACGGTCACGATGTTCACGTCGTGGTACTGCTGGTGACGGACCGACGACGCGAGGTGCCGTAGGAGCCGGAGCGACACGTCCCGCTCGAGGGGACCGTCGTCGTCCGGGGCCCCGAGCACGACGAGGCGGTCCTGGATGTTGTCCCCCCGGGGCGCCGTGGCGAATTCCAGCACCGCGCCGGTCTGGTCCCGGCGGGCAACCAGCTGCAGACGGCGGTCCGGACGTGCGCGCCCGGCTGCGTCATCCTCCGTGGGGGCCAGGGTGAGCAGGGCCTCCTCGGCCACCGCCTCCAGACGGTGTGCCATTTCGGCGCTCCAGCCCTCGCGGGCGGCGAACGAGCGGAGGAACTCCCCGATGGCCGGCGAGGAGGACGGATCGAGCGCGGCCTCCATGCGGGCGCGCCGCGACTCGGTTAGCTCCAGGAACAGTGTCATCAGGATGGCCGCCAGTCCGCCCGAGGTCAGCGCGTTGGTGAAGAGGCCGCCCGCGAACGCGGCCGCTTGTTGGGGGAAGATCATCCCGTTTTCGAACCCCAGACCGATCCAGAACGCGACTGCGGCGATGAGCCCCTTGCGATAGCCGAAGCCGTCCTGTATAAGAACACGTACGCCCACCAGGAAGAGCATAGCCATGAGGACCGCCAGGTAGCCTCCAACGACCGGGCCGGGTATGGCCAGGACCACGGCGAGCGCCTTGGGCACAAAGGCCAGGACAACGAAGATCGCGCCGGTGGCGATTCCCACGCCGCGCGCGGCGACCCCCGTCAGCTCGGCCAGCGCCGCGCTGATCGAATAGCCCGTGTTGGGCATGGTCCCCGCGAGCCCGCACAGCACGTTGCCGGCCGCGTCGACGTTCACCGTACCCTGCACGGCGCGGAAATCCACCGCCCGGCCGCTTCGCCATGACACGCTCTGCACCGCGACGCAGCTGGCGATCGAACGCAGCGTCACGATCAGGCTCACCAGGAGGAACGCCGGTAGGAGCGACCAGAAGGCCGGCCCGAAGCCGAGATCGATTCCCGGCCACGCCGCCCGCGGCAGCCCCAGCCACGAGGCGTCGGCGACGCGTCCGAAGTCGTAGAGGCCGAAGACGGCGCCGATGACCGTGCCCGCGGCCACCCCGATCAGGGGCGCCCACAAGCGCAGCGCGCCCCCGGATTTCAGCGCGATGAGCACTATGAGCGCCACCGTCGCGATCGCGCTCAACGGCGCGGCCTGGGAGGGACCGCCGCCGGGCACCTGGTCGAACATCCCGAACACCACCGGCATGGCCGAAACGGGGACCAGCATGAGGACCGTTCCCGACACGGTCGGAGTCAGGATGCGCCGGAAGAAGGCGAGTCGGGCCGACAGCAGGAACTGGAACAGCGACGCTACGACGACCAGCGTGACGAACAACGCCCCGCCCCCGAGCTCGATCGCGTCGATCGCGATCCCGATGAACGCCGTGGAGCTGCTCATGACGATCACGTGGCCGGCGCCGATCCGCCCGAAGCGGCACGCTTGCAGCATCGTGGCCAGCCCGCAGATCACGACCGCCGCGAACGCCGCCCACGCCAGGTAGTCCTCGCCCGCGCCGCCCGCGCGCAGCACCGCCGTCGGGATCAGGATCGGGATGGCCACGACGAGGGCGGTGAGCTGCAGGCCGAGCCCGATCGCCAGGGGCGGGGGGATGGGGTCGTCGGCCTGGTAGCGGAGTGGGGGGTCGGGGGTGGGGTGGTGGCCGGTCATGGGTGGTTCACGGTTGGGTCGGGAGTCATTCCGAGGCTCCTATCAGATCAGCTTCTTTCGGTTTACCTCCTCCAGTGCTAGCGGCCACCGGCGCCGACCTCCCGTCTCGCCTGCTCCAATTCCCCTCTGCGGTATTGAAAACTCCCACAGCGCGAATTGTAGTTGTCTACGCGCCTGTTGAAACGGTCTACTTCCGCCAGGGAGGTACGGCGTACGCGACGCTCACGCTCGATTCGCCCATCCTCCCGTACGCACCACCGGAGTTCGGGCATTGAGAGCACCCGTCCCTCCCCGACAGGTGGCATCTGGAATTCCAAGGGCCTGGTCCGGTCCGCTGGACTCGGTGTAGCTGATGGCCCGGCGCCCGTATCGGTTACCAGAGCAAGGACAATCACGGTGGCAATCCCCCCGAGCGCTGCTAATGCACACCCGCGGCCCGATTGACCTCTAGTACTCGAAGTGGTGGCGATGGTGGTAGGTATGCTGAGTCGGACATTCTGCATGAGGCGTTGGAAGCACTCATCGCTCACGAGGAACTGGGATGGGTGGACGGCACCATGAGAGTCGGCGACGTAGTGACGGACACGGGCGTGGGCAGATCGATTGGAGGCATCGGAAACGGACCGAAAGTGCGTCGGAAGGCCTTGGAGAATCTGCGCCGCGCGAATTACCTCCGATTGCACGGAAGAATCGTTATGAGCTGATATCACACAACCCATCAGGATTTGACATACCAATGTGCCGAGATCGATCATTTCTCCGCTTCGCGGAAAGTCGGGTCCAAACACCTTGATGCCTTGGAGCCGCACTGCCTCCATCAAATCGAGCGCGGACGTTGGCGTCCCGGCGGATCGCTTTAGGGAAAGTCCCACAAATGCTAGTCGTTGGCGGGGGATGGGCTTCTTCCGTGCCATGTCGTTGGCACGGTCAAGCCACCCCATCATTCGTTCTCGGACGCCCGCCATCGCCTCCACCTGCTCGCGTTCAGTGACGAAGCGCATTGTAGTTTCGACGTTTTCGCGCGCCCGTTGTCGGATCGCAGCTCCGCAGGCGATTTCCGCGGCGTATTCCGCCAATTGTAGCGATGTCTTCAGCGCTTCCCGTGACATTCCGCCGGTCTTGGATCGCCAGTTGAAGTAGGTGACATCCGAATCCAAAACCGCTTCCGCAGTCTGGTCGGCGATCGACGTATATCGGATGTCGGTCCTGGAAACCAGAGCCGCGAACTCCGAGAGCGTCTCGCGGGTGACGACCATCAGTTGCTTGCCGGCTGCCGCAGCCTGTGACGGATCGTGTTCGTACGCTGCGGCGCAGGTGTTGATCGCACGCTGGACGGCCTCCCGGCCTTCCAACACCAGCTTCTCCGTTAACTCGGCCGTTCGAGGACCACCGGACTCCAGGATCCTGACGATCGCCGCCGCGGGAACATCGATTCCATACTTCTCGGCCTCGGCAATCGTCTCGAAAAAAGACCACCCGAAAGCCGTGACAATCACTTTCGAGTCGTGGACTGCGAGCGCGTCGCTGAAGGTGCGGCAGAAATCCGCCAGCTCCGGCTCGCCGAGCATTCCCACCAGTCGCGCCTTGGCCCGCAGCCCGCGTTCAAGGTAGGCGACACGTTCTTTGGAGGCGCGTGGCCAGCGCTCGCCGAACGCGGGTCCGCTGAGGGCCATCAGGAGGTATAGTGTCCCGAGGTTGTTCAGACAGGAAGCGTAGTTGCGGGTCGGGATGCGGTCTTCAATGCGTTGCCATGTGGCGAGCGCGCCTTGCAGATCACCCTGCCTGAGTTTCGGCAACGCATGGCTGTCAAGGGTGCAGCCCTGGGTAAACCAGAACAGCCCGTACCCGATGCGATCCCGCGCGTCGGGCAGCTGCGACAGCGCGCGCTCCATCGTGGCTTGGTTGCGTCGGCAACCCTGGAAATACAGGTCGTCTGGAAAAACGAGTGGCTTGCCGACCCCCAGATACGCTTTGATCCGCGATTCCCGCCGTACCTTCTCGCGGGCACCGCTGTCCGCCAGCAGGCCGAGTAGATGAAACGGGTTGTCGAGGATCACTTGGACGGCTTCTCAAGAGTGATCTCGGACAATTCGCCGAAGTCGTCGGCCAAGGCCTTGGCCCAGTTGGCGTCGGCACCCGGGCGAAGCACTTCGGCGAGATAGGGGCGCCATTCGGGATGCTCCTCGCGGAGTCTCGCCCGATTGAGCGCGAGCGAGTGTGCCAAGTCGCGGACAAACTGGGTCTCGTTGGGACGAATCGTGCCGTCGGCTTCGACCAACTGGACCAGCATGTCGAGGAGCAGGACGGCGTCGCTGTGCCGCAGCCCGATGCTCATGAGTTGGTCCCGGGCTTGGTTCACCATGCCACGGGCGTCCTTGGCGAACTCCCCTCGGACAGCCGCGAGAGTTGCATCCACCTCGTCGACCGGTTGGCCCATCTGGACGGCGATGGAACGCAAGCACGAGACCTCGGATGCGTCGATGTCGCCATCGCAGGCAATGCACCCGTAGGCGACTCGCAGGTAGTGGGAAAGAAGAGGGTGGGCACTCATGGCGATAGGAGCTCCATTCAGAACCCGATTCCCTTGGACGCTTTCCCCGCTCCCTCCCGTTCGAACTTGCGAATCGCGCTCCGGAGGTGCTCCATGCGAATCCTGTCGTCTCCGGTCCTCAACGCCTCGTGTGCCGCCTCGTCCACGAGAAACTTGATGTCGCTCCCCACCCGCCCTTTGGCGAGGCGGGCGAGTTCGTTGCAATCGATCGCCGCGTCACGCGGCCGCCCGGTCAGGTGCACCTCGAAGATGGCCGCGCGCGCGCCGCGATCGGGGGGACCGACGTAGATCGACTTGTCAAGGCGTCCCTTCCTCAGGGCAGCTTCGTCGATGCGGTCTCGCTGGTTACTGGCGGCGATTACAAAAACCCCAGTCTTGCCGCACTCGTCCATCTGGGCTAACCATTCGTTGACCTCGGCGGCGTATCCTTGATTGATTGCGTGCTCGCGAGACGGGATCATCGCATCGACCTCGTCAAGGAAGAGGACGCACGGCGCTTCTTTCCGAACCTGGTCAAACAGGTGGCGAATCTTCTCCTGTGTGCCATGGATGTAGATACTGGCCAGGTCGGCGGGCGTGACCTTGCGAAAACCGTAGCCGAGTTCCTCTCCGAATCGCTCCGCGATGAAGGTCTTACCGCACCCTGGCGGACCGTAGAGCAGGAGTCCGTTCGGGATGCGAAGGAGGAACTCGTTGTACCGATCAGGATCGCGGAGCGGGCCAATGACATCTTCCGCGAGTGTGCGCTTCAGCTCGTCCATTCCGCCGACCGCGGCGAAGCCAAGGCGTTGTGGAGCGACCGGTTTCAGCGGTTCCAGCGGCAGGGTGTGGGTTGGACCGTGAGCGTCTCTGTGACCCGTGGGTTCCCCACCAACGGCGCGGCCAGGTGGCGCTGCCTCGTGGATGAGTTCCGCGAGGAACGTCCCCGCATCGCGAAAACGGTCTTCGGGACGAAGACTCAACGCCTTCTTGATTGCCTTTAGGGTTCTGGCGTCAATCTCGCCGCCGAGTGTCCGCGCGGGAACCGGCAGGGGCTTCGACCGTGCATTTCGGAGTGCTTCGCGAAGATCGCCATGGCCCTGGCCAGCCGTACGCAGGTCCCAGGGATGCATCCCGAAGAGGGTGCGGAAGCAGATTGCCCCGAGAGCGAAGACATCGCTTGCGGGCGTGGATACGCCATCCTCGTAGCACTCGTTGGGGAGGTAGTAGGGATCAATGGCCGACGGGTGCGGAGGCTTGCCGTCGCTGACCCGCCTGGCGTGACCGAAGTCAATGAGGACAGGCCGTTCGTTGTGTCCTTCTCGCGCATCCAAGAGAACATTCGATGGAACAAGTTCGTTGTGGACGACTGGATCGTCAAGCCCGTGCAGGTAAGCGACAACGCGCAGCAGGTCCTCCAGCAGAAGTGTGGCCGGCGCGGCCCGGAGTGCTAGTTCGCGCTGAAGACGATGGTCCAAAGTCTCGCCCGGAATAAGTTCGGTCAGCAGGAACGGGGACTTGTCCTCCTCCAGCACACCCGACTCGATCACCGACGGTATTCGGGGGTGGCCCAGAGACTTCAAGATCGCAACTTCGAGGAGCTCGTCTCCCGTGCCGATACGGTGCTCCGGGATGCGATCCAGATGGAACACCTTCAGGAAGGCGCGGTTGCCCCGGGCATCGGCGACCCTGTAGGTGTCGGCGTTGGTCGCCTGCTTCACCGAGCCGACAACCTGCCATCCGGGGATGGGATGGGTGCGGGCTGGAATGATCATTTGGGGACCGGTGGCTTGGGGACCGTCGAAGTTTCGCGTTCCACGAGACCCATGATTCTTGCGGCATGACCAACGAGCTTCTCGCATGACGCGGCACCCAAGAGCGAGTGATTCCCGTCATTCACCGCGACTCTCGCCTGCTCGGTGTTTGTCCAGATAATGCCGCCGAAGTTCTCGCGTGCCCAGTGTATGACTTGTTTAGACCATTCGCAACGCTTCAGGAGGAAAATCTGTCGCTCCATGTCATTGATCAGCTGGCGCCCGAGCTGGACATCCTCGGACTCCTTCACTTGCTGAAGCCGCCGTCGCGTGTCGAGGATCTCCATCCGCGAGTCATCGTATCCTTCCTCGGCATTCGCTCTCCCGAGATCGGTCCACGTTTCGTCCAGTTGAGCCACCACCTCCAACCAATCAATCTCCGCGACGCGACCGTACAGCGTGCGAAGCGCTTCCTTCAGGCGTTGCAGAGCTTGCTCCTGTCCGTCCCGGTCGGCACCTGATTGGCCAATGCGAGTCGCTGCTTCCCATATCTTGGTCTCAACCGTGTCAATCGCGACCTCGTCCCCGGCCGTTAGCCTGCGTATCCGCTCGATTTGCCTTCGGGCTTCCGCAAGCTCATCGTCGATCCAATCGGTTTGGAAAGACGTTCTCTCCTCCGGGATATCAAGGTGGTATTCGTCGTCATTGAGCGAGGGGAAGAGAAGGGTCACAGCTTCGGGCATGGAAGTAGTCCGTCCCGTCTTTACGGTCAAATCGAACAACGTGCCTGCGGGGATCACCCGATTGGCCTGGTCTCCGGTGAGTTCCAAGGTCACCACATGCGCCGGACAGGTCGCAACCGGCAGGCCTTCCATGTCGTCCCCACCCTCATAGATTCGGATCAATAAGCGATCCGTCGAAACACCCGGCCGAATCTGCTCATAGGTCGCAAGCCCGGTACGTTTTCCTGTCACTGGTAGTGGCATCCCCTTCTCCGCACCCTTCAAGCGCCGAAAGACCCGGTACTCCTCCCGGTCGTCCCACATTTCGACTCCCAAGCTGTTGGTCATCGGCGAGCCGCCGACTTTCGTGCCCTGCAAGATGGTGATTTCGCTGGGATGGGTCGCAATGCGATCCCCTCGAGGCGTGGTTACGACGACATCAAAGACGTTCGGCCTTCCTTCTTCGAGTTTGATCTCAAAAAGGATGCCATCCTTGCTGAGCGCTTGCCTGCCGCTGCTCCACCCGGTGTCCTTCCTCTCGAATTCGACATCGAGCTGCCCCAATCGGCGGAGGTCGGCCAGATCTCGGCACTTGACGGTTACGAATTCGTAGGGTGAGGTGGTGGTGGACTCATAGACCAAGTCAAGACGGACGACCGCCGACGGCTCATGGTCTCCGTGGTCTTCGATTCGGATGGTGCTCCCGTGGAGTGCGGCGCCGCGCGCGACAACCGTCATTGGATCCACTGACGTGTTCGGTGCACGGATCTGGTCGGCCAGCATTTCCCGTAGGATCGGCGAGTAGGTCGGCCCACCCACGAGGATCAACTCGTCGAGATCGGGACCTTGGAGCCCATAACGACTAAGGAGCATCTTCGCCTTGTCGATGGCGCGCTGGAACAGGGGCGCGACCACGGGACGAAGGCGTTCCTGCGTGAGTTCGAAGTAGAGTTCGATCTCGTCTCCGTTCGCCAGAATGATGTCGCCGAGGGTGGATTCCACCCAGTGCGAACCGTCATAGCTGAGGGCCTTTTTAGCGTCCTCGGCCCACTTCATGAGTGCGTCGCGGAGCAGCGTCTTGCGGGCAGGATCTGCCGCGAAGTAGCTGTCGATGTCGTGCTCCCGGGCCACCTCTTCCAGAAGAACCTCTTCGATGATCGCCCGGTCCAAATCCTTGCCCCCTAGGTAGTTGTCCCCCTGCGTGTCTTTCACCGTGATCACTCCGTCCTCGACGAGCACCAGCGCCGCGTCGAAGGTGCCACCACCAAAATCGAAGACGAGCCACTTGGCGTTCGCTTGATTGCTCTGCAATCCATACGCCATCGCAGCGGCGACTGGCTCCTGGAGCAGATGGCATTGGCGCAGGCCCGCAAGCTCGGCGGCCCGTTGCGTGGCCTGCTGTTGCGGCACCGTGAACGCCGCTGGAATGGTCACAACGGCCGCGTTGACGGCGGCGTCAGTGACGTAGCTCCGTAACGCCTTGAGAACCTCGGCAGAGAGGACTTCAGAGGTGCGTCGAATTGGCGGATCGGCGCTCGTGGCGTACTCGTGATCGGTTCCCATCGTTCGCTTGAACTCAATCATGACGTGCCGGAGTTCCGGGTTGTCATGCGTCAGAGCGTGAAGGCGATCACGAACCAATCGGTTGTAGGCGAATTTTCCGACCCGCATGGGACTGGGTCGTCCTGAACTGCCTGTCTCGCCAGGGGATCGCGACTTTGCGCGCACGTTCGGGCGAGGAGGGACGAACGCAACCGCGCTGGGAGTCGTGTCGCTTTGAAAAGCTTGGATGACCACTGGCTTACCGCGCTCCATGCGCGCGATAACCGAGTTTGTGGTGCCGAGGTCGATGCCGTAGTCGATTCGATCAGATGCCATTTGTCTTTGGGGTCAGAATCCTTCCGAGACTTTCACCGATGCGTACTGAATGATCCTTCCCATATATCGTACTTCTGGACGATTGATCCGACTGATAACGGCTTGACCGGCGGCCAACTGCTCGTCTTCCACAAAGTCTTCCGCTTCCACATGGTCTCCGTCGTCGTAGTCCCTTCCCAAAAGCTCGGTGATTTCGTAGCGATGGACGCGCAGGTTCTCCTTCACCCTCCGGACGCAACCGGTCAGCTGCCGATGGCCCCTAACGGACGAGTCCATCGCTGCCAGATTCTTCTCGATCCGATTCACTTCGTTGCAAACGCCTAGGACCAAGTCATGATCGGGTGCGGTACCCCCGCTCGCGTTGCTGATCTTCGCCAACATCTTACTGATTTCCTCCAAGGGCTTCAACTGTTCCTCGAGAAGCCGCTGACCCTCGTGCTGGACCTCCTTCCCCAGCTCCCGCCGGACCTCCTCGATTCGCTCATCCACCTGGGTGGCGTTCGGCACCCGCTTATTCACAGCGGCAATCCGCCCCCGCCCACTCCACCACACCACACCAACCCCAACCAAGAGGATCCCGGCTGACACCGCCAGAAGCAGCCGACTCCGGCTGTCCGCCGCTTGCCTCTCTCGCCGTTCCAACTGGATCCGGCCCGCCGCCGCAGTCAGGCTGTCTCGCACCTCCGGCTCCCACATGCCGAACCGCCTATCGAGCGCGTCCAGCGACCGCTCGGCAGCCTCGACCTGGCCGATCAGCGCTTCGCGCCCGCGCACCCCCTCGGAGCGAACGGAACGGAATCCCGTGGCCAACTCCACCCTGACGGAATCGAAGCTAGATGCCGCCACCGAATCCATCAGCGGGATCAGGCTCCGTCGCAACGCTGCCAATTCCTCGGCAAGGAGGCGACGTTCATGCGTGAGAGTGCTGTCCAGCGCCGCATAGCGGATCTGGGCAGTGTCGCTGGCCGCGCGTAAGGCGAGGATTCCCGCCTCAAGCGACCGAACCCGCTCCAGCAGTACATCGAGTGTGTCAGGTGCCGGGGCGACGATCGGCTGTTCCTGGTTCGGCACCGCCTCGAATCCAACCGAATGACCCGCCGCCGGACGACCTGCTAGGGCGGACGACCCGACCGTAAGCGCGCAAAGCAACAGCAGCGCCGCCGCGACGTACCGACCGCGTGGTGCCGTTCCGAGTGTTCGGTCACCGTTCAGGCGTTTCATTCCATTCCATTCCACTTCTCAACGTGCTAGCCCGGGATGGTTCATTGACCGACCGACCGGATGGTCGGCAGCCTGAACTGACTGACATAGGCCGCTCGATATTAGGCCACACAGCTACCGCAGTCAACGTCGAGGCCGCCTCGGACGTTGCGGAAGCCGGATTTCGCGCCGAGTGCGCATCTGGCGAACGCTGCGTTCGGAGGATGTGGCGGT
>DAOUKW010000048.1:0-2658 GCA_034420915.1 Dehalococcoidia bacterium | reverse complement strand
CGGCCGGCCATGTTGGTGGAAACGGTTATCGCGCCGAGGCGGCCGGCCTGCGCAACAATCTGCGCCTCGCGGTCATGCTGCTTGGCGTTGAGAACCTCGTGCTCCAGCCCCTCGCTGCGAAGCAGGGCGCTGAGGCGTTCCGACGTGTCGATGGAGGCCGTGCCCACAAGGACGGGGCGGCCCTCATCGTGCAGCTCTCTGAGCGTGCGGACGATGGCCTTGAACTTGCCCTCCTCGTTCAGATAGATGAGGTCGGGTTGGTCATCACGCACGGACGGCTTGTTGGTGGGGATCGGCAGCGGGTCCAGGTTGTAGATCTTGAGGAACTCTTCGGCCTCGGTGGACGCTGTGCCGGTCATGCCCGCAAGCCGCTCGTACATGCGGAAATAGTTCTGGAGCGTGATGGTGGCAACGGTCATGGACTCCCGCCGGATAGACACACCCTCCTTCGCCTCAATCGCCTGGTGGAGACCCTCGGAATAGCGGCGGCCCGGCATCAAGCGGCCCGTGAACTCATCGACAATGACCACCTGGCTCTCTCCGTCAACGACATATTCCTTGTCGCGGTGGTAGACGAACTCCGCCTTGAGCGCGTTCTCAAGGAAATGCACCGCCGTGTAGTGTTCCGGCGCATAGAGATTGTCGATGTTCAGCGCGCGTTCGATCTTGGTGATGCCGCCCTCTGTCAGCGACACCGCGCGCGTCTTGGGATCGATGGCGAAATCATCTTCCTCAGTAAGACGGCGCGCCAGTTGCGCGAACTGGCCGTAGCTCTGTGTCGGCGTCTGTCCCGGGCCACTGATGATCAACGGCGTCCGCGCCTCATCGATGAGGATGTAGTCAACCTCGTCCACGATGGCGTAGACAAGCTCGCGCTGCACGCGCTGCTCGGCTGTGAGAGCAAGATTGTCACGCAGGTAATCAAATCCAAACTCGGAATTCGTGCCGTACGTGATATCCGCGGCATACGCCTCGCGTCGATGAACGGGACGCATGCCTTCATCCGACTCCTCATTGTCGGGATCATAGAGCAGGGACTCGTCGTGCTGGAGGCAGGCGACGGATATGCCGAGAGCGTGGTAGACGGCACCCATCCATGAAGCGTCGCGCCGTGCCAGGTAGTCGTTCACCGTGATGACGTGTACGCCCCTGCCCGTCAGCGCGTTCAGATACACAGGGAGCGTGGCAACGAGCGTCTTGCCTTCGCCCGTCCGCATTTCGGCGATGCGCCCCTGGTGCAGCGTGATGCCGCCGATGATCTGCACATCAAAGTGCCGCATTCCGAGCACGCGCTTTGAGACCTCACGCACTGCGGCGAACGCCTCCGGCGCCAGATCATCCAGGGTTTCGTTATTCGCCAGGCGCTCACGGAATTGGTCAGTCATCCCCCGCAGTTCGTCATCACTCAGACGCGCAAAGCGGCCCTCGAGAGCATTTACTTCATCGACGGCGGGCTGCATGCGCTTGACGGCGCGTTCGCTGCCGTCGCCGAGAATCTTGCGGAGTTTGCTGATCACGCCTTGCGCCCTCCGCCGATCACCGTTTGCAGGACGTATGTCATCACTCCCAAGCCGACACGGTTGCGATGGAGATAGGCAGCACGGAGGTCCGCATCAAACCATTCCGGCAGCTCCACCGTGCGCGGCATGGGATGCAGCACGATGGCGTCCGCATTCAAATCCTGTTGTGCCTGTTCCGTCATCATGATTGGCCTGTTCGCGGAGCCGCGCTCCGCCTGTACCCGCGTCATATACAAAACGTCGGTTTCTTTAAGGATACCGCGACTCAGGAAATCGGTCTCTTTCAGCTTCGGAGCGGTCTTTCGCACCGCTAATGAGGTCAGATCGGACGACAGACGCAGGCCTGGATCCGTGACGACGGTGATGTGATTGTCGAACAGTGCAAGAGCCATGATCAGGCTGTGGATGGTGCGCCCGTGCAGTGCGTCTCCCGTCATGGTGACGTTCAGCCCACTCAGTCTGCCGAACCGCTGGTAGATCATGGAGAGGTCGATGAGCGTCTGAACGGGATGCTCCCCCGCCCCGTTGCCGGCGTTGATCACGGGGCAGGCGCTCGCCGCAGTCGCCACGGTCATGGATTCCGTGTCAGGATGGCGGAGAATCAGCGCCGCGATGCCGTAGTCGGCCAGAACGCGAATCGTGTCAGTTAGGCTCTCGCCCTTGCTGACTGAGCTTGCGCTGACATCAAGCGGAATGACATCCAGCCCCAGCGCGCGGGCGGCGAACTGAAACCCCAAACGCGTGCGCGTGCTTGCCTCATAGAACGCGGTAGCGACGCTGCGGCCGTCTCGCGCCGTGGGCGCAACACCGTCCGGCAACGGTCTTTCGGCAAGTTCCCTGACGGCCAGTAACAGGGCCTCGGAGGACATGCCCTGCAGGGTGATGAACGATTTACCCTCGGCTAACACCCCAGCCGCCTCCGCTATTGCTGGAACATCTCTCCGACCGATCGGTTGAAGTGGATGCGTCTGATGGCCTCGCCCAGGAGCGGCGCGACGGACACCACCCTGATGTTCATGCCGTCCGTGTTCTTGTTGTCGATGGGCAGCGTATCCGACACGACGAGCTGATCGATGACACTCCCCCGCAGGCTTTCGCTGCCTGGCATAGACAGCACGGGGTGCGTCACAGCGGCGGA
>DAOUKW010000047.1:0-5105 GCA_034420915.1 Dehalococcoidia bacterium | reverse complement strand
TACGCGGCGGAGCAGCCAATCGGCCTGCTTGAAGGCGATTTGGTCGTTTCGGGTGAGACGCCGGAGGCGGTGGCCCAGTCACTGGTGGAGCGCATCGCGCCGGAGGGCGAAATGATCGTCACGTTGTACTACGGCGCGGGCATCACGGAGGAACAGGCTGAGTCCGCGGCCCAGGCCGTTAGCGCCGTCTGCCCGGATGACGTCGAGGTGGAGATCCAGAACGGCGGCCAGCCGCTCTACCCATACCTCATCTCCGTCGAATAGCCGCGCGCCGCTTGACAGGGGTTGGCGTTGCGCTCACGCTCACGCCAGTACTGGGGAGGGCGCGGGCCGCTCTTATCGGAGCGCCCACGGATTAGCGGACGATAAATGGCGGTTGAAACGCGGTCGTCACTCGGGATATTGAATCCACGTCGCGTGTTCTACGGGTGGTGGATCGTTCTGTCCGGCTTCCTGTTGATGCTTTTCTCAACGGGCGTCGGTTTCTACGGCTTCTCGGCCTTCGTCAATCCCATTGCAGACTCCGTTGCGGGCGGTAGCCGGGCAATCGTGGCGACGGCGGTCTCAATCCAGCGCGCCGAATCGGGGATCCTGGGGCCGATCATGGGGTTCCTTGTCGACCGAATAGGCCCTCGAATCATCCTCATTGCCGGCTTCGTGATCGGCGGGATAGGTTTCATCCTCGTGTCGCTCACGCAGAATGTGGTCCAGTTCTACGCGGCGTATATGTTCCTGGCTCTGGGGCTTGGCGCGGGGTCGTTCCTGATCATCAGCACAGCGGTCACGAACTGGTTCAACCGCATGCGTGGCCGGGCGCTGGGAGTCATGTTCCTCGGGCCGGGTTTTGCAGGTTTCCTTGTGTACGGAATTGTCGAGTTGATCGAGATGTTCGGCTGGAGATACACGCTGGCCGGCATCGGGGTTGCCATGTGGGTGATCTGCATCCCATTGGCGCTGATCACGCGCCGCGCGCCGGAGGCATACGGACAAAGGCCGGACGGTGATCCGCCCACCGAGGAATCGTCGAGCGCGCCGGTACAACTTACAGGCGGAGGGGTGCCGGTCGGAGAGGCGGGACTGATCGGAATCGGCAGCGTCCTGCGGAGCGTCGGCTATTACCAATACGTGTTCGCGCTCGGAATGCAGCAAATGGGCTTCTCAGCCTTGGTCATCTTCCAGATTCCGGCGCTGCAGACCTTTGGACTTTCTGCACGTGAGGCGGGGCTGGCCGTCCTGATTTGGACAATCGGCGGCCTCCCAGGCCGCCTTGCCTCGGGCTTCCTGGCCGACAAGTTCGACAAGCGGTTTGTGCTGGCGGCGGCGTTCATCATGCAGCTCATCGGCTTGTTCTTCTTCTTGACGACGACCAATCTGAGCGGCGCAATCCTGTATGGCGTCACGCACGGCATCGGCTGGGGAATGACCACCCCATCCCGGCTGGCGCTGCAGGGCGAGCTCTGGGGTCGGGCCATCTTCGGCCGGTTGATGGGAATACAGACAGGGACATCCGCAATCGGGTCCATCCTTTCGCCGATATTCGTTGGCTGGTGGTTCGACACATACGACGACTACAAGATGCCGATCCTGCTGCTATTCCTCCCCCTGTTCCTGTGTATCGTGCTCATACTCACGCTGCGTCGCCCGCAATTCGGCTGATTTTCGCGACGCGAGCGTAGAATGCGGGCATGAGCGAGTGGCCGCGCCCGTGGCGATATATCTTTCACGCGGATATGGACGCGTTCTTCGCGTCTGTCGCACAGCGCGATGATCCGAGCCTGCGCGGCAAGCCCATCGTCGTGGGCGGGCCGCCGGAATCACGCGGCGTCGTGGCGGCAGCGTCCTATGAGGCACGCAAGCTGGGAGCGCGATCCGCGATGCCGATGGCGACTGCGCTGCGTCTCAGCCCTGACATTATTCGTGTCGGACATCGTCCCGGGGGGTATGGCAACATCGCGCGACAGGTCATGACCAACCTGCGACGCGTGACGCCCTTAGTGCAGCAACTCTCTGTGGATGAAGCCTACATGGACGTCACGGACGTGGCGGGGCCGGAGATGCTGGAGCCGCTCGGCAAGGAAATCAAGAGGCGTGTGCGGCGCGCCACGGGCCTCGCCGTGACAATCGGCGGCGGCGTGAATCGAACCGTAGCAAAAGTGGCGTCGCAGGTAGGCAAGCCGGATGGCCTGCTGCTTGTACCTCCCGCAACCGAGGATGAATTCCTCGCGCCGCTGGACGTTTCGCTGCTGAGCGGTGTCGGGCCTGCAACGCTCCGCGCGCTGCATGCCCGTGGTATCCGCACCATGGGAGACCTCGCCGCGGCGGAGGACGACTGGCTCGCCAGGGAGTTTGGCGCGCGCGGGGCCTGGTTGAAGGAGCGGTCGCTGGGTAGAGGCTCATCTGAGCTTGAATTCGAGGACGAGCGGCAGGTCAAGTCCATCAGCAGCGAGACAACGATGCACACGGACACTGCCGACGCGGAAATCCTGTCCAGGCTGGTGCGAGAGCAGGGAGCCGACGTGGTTCAGCAGATGCGAAACAAGGGCTTGCAGGCGCGAACTGTTCGCCTCAAGCTCCGCCTTTCGGATTTCACGACATTCACACGGCAGCAGTCGCTGCCCCGCCCGACCGATGATGAGGCGGCAGTGCTTGGCGTGGCAGATGGACTTTTGCGGCGGGAACTCGAGCCGGGGCGGGAGTTCCGATTGATCGGCGTTGCGGTGGCGTCATTGGAGCCCGCGCTTGATCAGCCGCAGCAGGCAGAGACGGGACCGGCGGCGGGCGGCCAGATAAGGATGAGAATCTAGTTTCGCGGTATGATTCAGGTGCGGCGCCGTGGCGTCGCTGTTTGTATCTCGGTCTGACCGATTGAGACTCATCAACCTGGGAGGGGATGAACTCGTGACACAACTTGCGTCTTATAACATCGTCGGCCATGCAACACCGCGGGCGGAGGGCCCGGACAAGGTGACGGGCAGTGGCAAATATGGGATGGACCGCGCAATGCCGGGGATGCTGTGGTGCAAGATCTTGCGCAGCCCCTTCGCCCACGCCCGCATCGTGAACATCGATACAACAGAAGCGTCGGCGTTGCCGGGCGTCCATCTGGTGCTGACGGGCAAAGACCTGGAGGGCGTGCGGACGAACCGAGCGCCAATCAAGGACGAGCCCGCGCTGTGCTGGGACAAAGTGATGTACGTGGGCGACAAGGTGGCGGCGGTCGTCGCAGAGGACGAGGACATCGCCGAGCGGGCGCTTGAACTCATCCAGGTGGAGTACGAGGAGCTCCCGCCCGTGCTGTCCGCACGGGAGGCAGCCCAGCCGAACGCGCCCATCCTGCATCCCGATTTTGCCAACTACATCGGCGTCAAGGACGCGCCGGAGACACCGACAAACGTTGTGGTGGCGCTGGACCGTGGGCGCGGTAACGTTGAGGCGGGCTTTGCGGAGGCGGACGTCATCATCGAGGAGACGTATTCGACGCCACACCAGCACCAGGCCTACCTGGAGCCGCACTCCGTGTTGGTGGATGTTGAGGACGACGGCACGGCACAGATATGGATGTCCTGCCAGTTGCCGGCTGCCAACATCGGTGAGTTGGTGCGTGTTCTGGATCTGCCACAGGAAAAGGTGGTCATCAACACGTCGTATATTGGCGGCTCGTTTGGCGGCAAGACGGACGCGGTGGGCGTGTACATCATGTACGAGTTCGCCAAGCGGACGGGTCGCCCCATCAAGCTGGTATTTGATTACTCCGAGGAGTTGATGGCCTCCAACCCGCGGCATCCGTCCGAGATCACCATCAAGGCGGGCGTCAAGCGCGACGGGACGATCACGGCGTGGCAGGCGGACGCGTACCTGGCCATCGGCGGGTATGTGTCGTATGCGCCCGTTCCCAACGGCCTGCGTGGCGTGTTCGAGATGGGCGGGGCGTACCGCTGTGAGAACGTCGCCATGTCCATCACGCACACATACGCCAACCTTGTGCCGTGTGGATTCGCTCGCGCGCCCGGTATGCCGCAGGGGCTGTGGGCCGGCGAATCACATATCGACCTCTGCGCCCGTGCCATCGGCATGGATCCGGCGGAGTTTCGCACGAAGAACATCACCCACGACGGCGAGCCGCTGATGAATGGCGACGAGTACCAGGCACTGCGCGCCGACACAACCCTTGAGGAGGCGCTGCGCGAGGCCAACTACACCAACAATCGCCCGGAGAACGTCGGCATCGGCATCGGAACCGGCCATCACTCGCAGGGAGGCGGCGCGGCGGTGTGCCAAGTAACGATCGACGTCGATGGCTCGATCACGGCGCACTTCTCCACGTTCGATACAGGCGGCGGCACGTTCACGATCATCGCGCAGGTGGTGGCGGAGCAGCTTGGCGTCTCGCCACAGGATGTAGAGGCGCTGTCGTTCTCATCAAACCAGCTCGGGCCGTTGCAGGGAATCGGCGGTAGCCGAGGCGCGCGAGTCACGAGCACCGTCGGCCATATGGCGGCCTCTGATACGGCGGACAAACTCCGTCGGTTGGCCGCAGAGTTCCAGGGCTGGGACGAGGAACGGCTGACGCTAAGCGACGGCAATGTGGTCAACGACAGCGGCGAGACGATTGGCTTCGGTGAGATTGCCGCCCGGACCGGCGAGCCCATCGTCACACGGGTGGATATCCAGGAGGGAACGAGTCCCTACACCGCGTTCGGCACGCAGATCGCGGAAGTTGAGGTCGATCCGGAGACCGGCGAAGTGCGCGTGCTCAAGATCACCGCCGTGCATGAGACGGGCCGCGTCCTGAATCCGGTGGCGTTCTACGGCCAGCTCGAGGGCGGCGTCGTGTACGGCTTCGGTGAGACGGTGATGACGGAGACGGTCTATGACGAGTCAGGCCGTGTAACGAACCCGTCGTTCGCGGATATGAAGCTCCCGACCGTTCGTGACCTGCCGGAGTTGAACGAGATCGTGCTGGAATCGGACGTGGGTGATGGGCCATACGCAGTACGCGGCATCGGCGAGCACACGAACATCATGACCGCGCCGGCCATTGCCAACGCCATCGAGGACGCCGTTGGCGTACGCATCACCTCGCTGCCAATAACGGCAGAAAAGGT
>DAOUKW010000046.1:0-8470 GCA_034420915.1 Dehalococcoidia bacterium | reverse complement strand
CGTTGGCGTACGCATCACCTCGCTGCCAATAACGGCAGAAAAGGTCTACGCGGCCCTGCAGGAGAAGCGCAACGGGGGTTAGACCCGGTTCCTTATTCCATCACCCGCAGCGTTGAGGGGATGTCCGTGCGGCGCAGGCGGCGGATGGTCAGCAGCGGGGCCAGGCCCACGGCTATCACGCCCAGGATGATGACCGTCAGCACGGACGTCGGCGTGAATGTGATGACCAGGCCGAGGTCGGGCGAGGTCATGGGGAATATCACCTCGACGATGTACAGGAGCAGACCGAATCCAAGTATTGCGCCAACCACGGTTGCAATGACTCCGAGGATGGTGCTCTCCACGACGGCCATTCGCATGATGGTGCGGTAGGGAACGCCGAACGCCGCCATCGTGGCATGTTCACGCCTTCGCTCATCCATGGCGATATTGGCGGTGTTGTAGGCGATGAGGATCGCCAGCAGCAGCGGCACTAACTGCATGAGCCGAATCACGCTGATGAACTGATTGATCAGGTCTTCGGCCAAGTTCGCTTCCTCCACGACAGTGGCAACGGACACGATGCCGTTAATCGGGAAGAGCTGCTCCTTGATGTCGATGATGGGCGCTCCGGGGACGGCGACAGCCGTGATGCGATTGGTGACGCCGGTCACGTTGAGGATGCCCATGTGCGTGTTATCCATGTAGAGGGTGCTGCGGACGTAATGCGGATGAATGGCGATCACCGGAAGTGTTGTGTCCTGGAGGGAGAACGACGTGAGCCCCTCGCGCACGGGATGAGTCAGGACAACGGAATCACCAACCTCGACGCCAAGATCCGTCGCCGCCTTGTTTGCAATGACAAGCCCGGGCTCCGCCGAGTCTAACGAGCCTTCAACCGCCGTTGGCCGCCAGATGTCGCTTCCGAAATCCATGAATCGAATCAGGACATCGAACTCCTCATCCGAATCAGGCGATGAGAGGGAACCGAAAACGCGGAGACCGGGTTCAACGGCGTCAATGGTATCGGCGTCTCTAACTTCGTTCACGACGGTTGAATCAATTGGCAGGGGCAGGACGAGGTCGATCTCCAAACGGTCCGGATTTGAACTCAAGACTTCGTCACGGCCCTGCCCCAGCGTTTCCAAATAGGAATCGAAGATTCCGACGAGGACGACGGTGACGGCGACAGCGGCCGCAATCCCCATGATTGTCAGGAATGCGCGGCGTGGGGCCCGGGCGACATTGCGGAAGGGGAGCTGTCCGAAGGTTGAGCCCGGAGCGGGCAAACGGGTGATGAGAGGCGCGAGGCCTCCCCCTCTCGCCGCAAGGTGACCGGTCTTGATGGCATCAATCGGATTGACGCGGACGGCGCGCCACACCGGGTAGCCGACCGCGAACAGGAGGACGAGCATCCCGCCGGCGGTGACGATGGCGAAGATGCCGTATTGGAACGGGGCCACGACCACCGGAAGCGGCACAAACTCGTTGATCACATCCTTGAGCAACTGTGCCAGAATCCAGCCGACGATGACGCCAAAGACGATGCCGGATACAGCGATCTGCATCCCAACGATGAGCGGCCTGAGAGAAATCCTGCGCGGAACGACACCCAATGCCATAGCGACACCGATCTCGCGCCGCTGTGTCTCCACCATTCGGGACGTCAGGTTGAATGCCGCAAACACCGCGCCAATCAGGATGGCAAAGGCAACGATATTCGTCGTCTGTTGGTCGCCCTCTACATCCTCCGTGATGACGCGGAATGACGGATCATCTATGTCCTCGGTCACATCGAACCCAACGTCGGACAGTGCGCCGCCGACGGCAGCCTCAATCTCGCGGATGACGTTGTCACGCGACGCACCATCGCTGATACGAATGATGGCCTCGTCGACCAGTCCGGGTCGCTCGGCAACGGTCTGGACGGTTTCCAGGGAGGCGAATACCACGGCATAGTTGGCATGGGCAAAGAAGCCGCCGCCCTCCGTGAGAACGATGAAGTGCTCCGGCGCAAGGAAATGGCCGACATAGTTGACAGGACGGCCTCCTGCGATGGATGCCTTTCCCTCCGCGGGCAGGTTATAGGCGAGCGCGAACTTTTGCTCAAGGAGGACGTTGAATTGGCCGGAGTCTGAGGGATTGAGGTCCCTGCCTGCGGTTATGTGCGCGCTGTTGACGGAGATCCCGTTCGGGTCCGCATAGTCCATGCCGACAAGCAGACCGGGCACGAGCAGTCTCTCGGTCGTCACATCTCCCGTCTCGGCGTCCTCCGCCTCGTAATCCAGTCTTAGCTGTGTGGGGATGGACAACCGCTCCTCGATGCCCTCGATAGCATCGGCTGAGGGGATGCTCCGGATAGCGCGGGTGAGATCACCCTTAGGGACAAAGCTGTTGTCGCTGAGGTTGACCCGGAGGTCATACATCTGGGTGGCTTCAAAGCTGGCGCTGTTGGACGCCCTTCGCCACTCCGCCATGCTGTTGAACGAGGCGAAGCTCCCGATGCCCAGGCCGATGACGAGGGCGATGGTGACCGTCTGGATCCAACGCGAACGCAAGTCGCGCAGAGACCATTTAATCAGCAAGTGGAGTGTCATTGATCGGGCCCGGCTACCAGCGCAGATCGGAGATGGCGGCACGTCCGCCCTCAGGCGGCCCATCATGCACGATGTTGCCGCTGCTCAACTCAATGACCCTGTCGGCCATCCGGGAAATCTCCCTGTTGTGCGTGACCACCAGGATCGTCTTTCCGGATTCCGACTGCTGCCGCAGCAGTTCAAGGATCTGGGCGCCGGTGGTGAAATCAAGTTCACCGGTCGGCTCATCGGCAAGAACGACAGGATTGCCGGTGGCGAGGGCGCGGGCGATGGCCACGCGCTGCTGTTCGCCGCCGGAAAGTTCGTGCGGGAAATGAGCAACGCGTTCGCCAAGACCGACATCCGTCAGAACATCGTCGGCGCCGGGTCCATCACCGTTGCGCTTTTCGGCGGCATCGATGCCGAACTGCACGTTCTCCCGAGCAGTGAGGCCGGGGAACAGGTTGAAGCTCTGGAAGATGAAACTCACCTTTGAACGGCGGTAGGCGAAGAGTTGGCCCTTTGAAGCCCCCGTGACTTCCTGTCCATCGACGGTGATGCGTCCCTCGGTGGGCGTATCCAGCGCGCCGATCATATTCAGCAGCGTCGTCTTGCCGCTGCCGGATGGGCCGAGAACGACAACAAATTCGCCCTCATTGATGGTCAGGTCCACGTTTTCCAGGGCAGTGACGGTGATGGCGCCAACCTCGTAGCGCTTGGCAATACCTTCCAGTTCAATCACGACTGCATCCTTACTAGCCTCCAACTCGCCTCACTATACATCCGCCGAATCGCCGTAGTAGGGCCCATCGTCACAGGGGTTGCATTATGGAACGTTCGTGCTATTCTGTATGAAATAGAACAAAAGAGCGTGACTCATTTGCATGCCTGCGTTGAATGGCAGTAGGGGGCGTTCAGAGGGAGACAAGGGATAGATATGACGACGACACCAACGAGGCCACAGAACAAGCCGTCGGCCGGCAGCGCGGCCTCTCGGAATCCCGCAACCTACGGCCCCGGGCGGTATCGGCGCGAGGTGCAGTGGGGCCTCAGGCAGACGCCATCCCCAGCGGAGCGCCGACGCGGAGCTCGCCGCGCAAGCTAATTGCTTACTCAAGCGCTGTCTCAACCGGCCGGGTCTCACGTGCGTTGACAGGGGACGGGGTTGTTGGCATTGTGCCAATAGCGTCCGAACGGGCGCGCGGGGAACATTCGGAGGTTGATGTGACAAGCGCATCTCAGGGCACGGTGCAGATCGTGACCGACAGTACGTCCGACATCAAGCAAGAGGATGCTGAGCGAGCCGGGATCACCATTGTTCCGGCGTATGTCTTTTTTGGCGAGGAGCAGTTCCGCGACGGTGTGACCATCGGCGGTGGAGAGTTCTATCGCCGTCTGCAGCAGAAAGGCGCTTTCCCCAAGACGGCGCAGCCCTCGCCACAAGATTTTGCGGATGCATTTGGGAAGCTGGCGCCCAACGGCCCTGTTATGGCGTTGACCGTCTCGTCCAAGATGAGCGGAACCTACAACTCAGCGTTGATTGGCCGGGATATGACTCTGAAGGACCATCCCGACGCGACTATTGAGGTTGTGGACTCCCTGCTGGTTGCGATGGGCCTCGGGGTCCTCGCGCAGGGCGCGGCGCAACGGGCGAGAGACGGCATGGGAATCGAGGACCTCGCTGAGTGGGCGCGCGATACGGCTAGCCGAACCAGCCTCTATTTCGCAGTCGATACCCTGGAGTACCTGGCGCGTGGCGGACGAATCGGCAAGGCGCAGCGGTTCCTCGGCGGCCTGCTGAGCGTCAAGCCGGTCCTGGAGTTCCGGGATGGCGAGGTACACCCGTTGGAGCGCGTACGCTCTCGCGCCAAGGCCCACGCCCTCCTTGAATCACTCGCGCTAAAGAGCGGGACCCCTGAGCAACTCGCCTATGCGAGCACGACAGATCACGAGCGGGCCCGCGAGATGGCTGACCGCGCCAAGGAGCGCCTCAGCCTTGATGATGTGCCCGTCTATACTATCGGCGCGGCGGTAGGGACCTACGCCGGACCGGGCTGTGTCGGCGTTGCAATAGTCTCATCACCCGGGCAGTGACGGGGATTCAACCATGACACAGGGCCGCTTGCCTGTCGGCCCCGGCCACGCATCCCGAAACGAGTCGTCGTCCGCACCTGCGGCGCCCGACGACCGTGTCGCCCGCAAAGTGGAGACAATCCGCCACGTTCTGCGCCTCGAACGCGACCAGAACCACGCAAACCGCGCGGTCATCGGCGGTCTGGACGCGTTCCTTGAGAGATGGATTGAAGACCCGGACATCAAGCGCGCGTTGGAAGACGCGGGCATTGGTTTGCCGAGCTATGACGGCCTGCAGCCGGACGGGCGCGCCGCGTGGGTGCGCGAAACACTGGAACGATTGCGAGATTCCGAGCCGAACACGGATTCGGAGCGCCCTGCCGTGGCGGATAACGCCGAACAACGGCAGCCTCCGCGACGCATGGATGTGCCGCCCGACCCCGGGTGGGATCGGGTGGAAGAAGTCTCGACTACTCGTTCAAGAACGGATCATCAATCCCCGGCAGAGAGAGTCGCGCCTCCAAAACCGGCGCGGCGCAAGCCTGTACGACCCGCCCCAAAGGCAACGCCGGTTAAGTCGCTCGATGAGCCCCTGGATGCGCCGTCCCGCATGAAAGCGGGCCTCAGAAAACTGGGCGTTGAGACGTATCGCGATGCGCTGTGGGCCTTCCCACGGCGGTATGTGCCCGTCTCTTCCATCGCACGCCTGACCTACGGAGAGCAGACGGCAATCTCCGTTCGCGTTGAGAGGGCAGGCGGGGGAGGCTACACGAGGGGCCGGCAGGTGATGCGCGTCGAGGCGGCAGTCAGCGATGCCACGGGGCAGGTGAAAGCGGTGTGGTTCGGCAACCCGTGGGTCCTGAGGAATCTCAAGAAGGGGGCGCGGCTGCTGCTAATCGGCCGGCTGGGAGAGTACCGCAACCGGGCGCAGTTCCAGGTGGAAACGTATGAACAGCTTCGGGCTGAGGACAGCATGGATGCCGGCGAATTGGTACCCATCTACCCGCTCACCAAGGGAGTGACGCAGAGCGGGATGAGGCGTCTTATTAGCCCGGCGGCGGAACGGGCCTTGCCGCTCGTACAGGAATTCCTGCCCGATGACATCATTCGAACAGCGAAACTGCCGGGGCTGCGACAGGCTCTCGGCCTTATCCATCACCCCTCGGATCTATCTGACGATGAGCGGGCACGCCGCCGGCTGGCGTTCGATGAACTCTTCCTCCTCCAACTCGGCCTGCTGGAGCGGCGGAGGCAGCAACAACACGAGCTCGGCGCACCGATCCCACGCAATAACGAGGCCGTCGACAACGTCCTGAGCGCCCTGCCCTTCACGTTGACAGCGGATCAGGACCGCGTTGTTGAAGAGATATTGACGGACATCGGCGGGAGCGCGCCCATGATGCGGCTCTTGCAGGGCGACGTGGGCAGCGGCAAGACGGTTGTTGCGGCGCTGGCTCTCGTAACAACCGCGGCAAACGGGTTCCAGGGAGCGTTGATGGCACCGACTGAGGTGCTTGCTGAACAGCATTTCCGTACACTCACGGGCGTTTTCAGCCACGGAAACCGGGAGGCGAACGACGGGGGGCCCTATCGGGGCTTCAGCGGAATCCTGCCGGACAGGCCGCTCCGCATCGCGCGCCTGACGGGCAGCATGGCGGCGGGCGCAAAGTCGCAGCTGCACGATCTCATCGCCCGGGGCGACGTTGACATCGTCATCGGCACGCACGCGCTGATCCAGGAGGGAGTCGCGTTCAATAAGCTTGGGCTTGCGGTGGTGGACGAGCAGCATCGATTCGGCGTGGAGCAGCGGGCCTCGCTCCGCAACAAGGGCTTTGCTCCGCACCTGCTCGTCATGACCGCGACACCCATTCCTCGCACACTGGCGCTCGCCATCTACGGCGATCTGGATGTTTCAACGATTCACGAGATGCCGCCCGGAAGGCCGCCCATCAGGACTGCTATCGTCCCCCCACATGAGCGCGAGCGAGCATATGGGTTCATCCGCAGGGAGGCGGCGGAAAGTCGCCAATCGTTCATCATCTGCCCGCTTGTTGAGGAGTCCGAGGCCGTGGCCGCCAAAGCTGCTGTTGCAGAGCACGAGCGCCTTTCACGGGACGTCTTTCCTGATCTGAACGTTGAGCTGCTTCACGGCCGGATGCGGGCCGCTGAAAAGGACCGCGTCATGGAAGCCCTACACGGCGGGGATGTTGACGTTCTTGTCTCGACGGCGGTCGTGGAGGTTGGCATCGACGTGCCAAATGCGACGGTGATGATGATTGACGGAGCCGACCGCTTTGGCCTGTCTCAACTGCATCAATACCGGGGTCGGGTGGGGCGCGGCACCGAGAACAGCTATTGCATCCTCGTCTCGGAGTCCGACACGGAGGAAGTCAACAGGCGGTTGGAGGTGATGAAAAGGACGCGGAACGGATTCGAGGTGGCGGAGGAGGACCTTAAGCTGCGCGGGCCCGGAGAGTTGCTCGGCACGCGGCAGAGCGGCCTGCCGGACCTGCAGGTGGCGACATTCGGCGATCTGGCGCTGATTGAGGAGGCGCGGCGTCATGCGCTGGCCGTCACGGCGGATGACCCGGACTTGTCGCAGGACAAGCACGCGCCGCTGAAGGCGGAATTACGGCGGTTCTGGGAGCGGGCGACTGACACGGGAGACAGCGCCTGACCGTTGCTGCCTGTGCCCGAATGGGGAAAGCAGCCTGCTCCGGATGACGGGTGGTGGCATACTTTAAGTTCCCATGATTAAGGACACCATCTCTGACATGCTCTCCGAGGCCTTGCGCCGCGCGCAGGCCGATGGCGCGCTGCCTGCCCTTGAGCACCAGGACCCCGCCGTTGAGAGGCCCCAGAACCAGGAGCACGGCGACTACGCCTCCAGCCTGCCGCTCAAGATGGCGCGTTCTGCGCGAATGTCCCCGCTGGCCATTGCCGAAATCCTGCGGGAACGCCTGCCGGAGCAGGAAGAGGTCACGTCGGTAACCGTCGCGCCGCCCGGGTTCGTCAATTTCGGGCTGGATGGCCGCTGGATCATGCGGCAAGTCGGCACGATCCTCGCTGAGGGCGACCGGTTCGGACACGGAACGGTCGGCGCGGGCATCAGCGCGCAAGTTGAGTTCGTCAGCGTGAATCCAACGGGTCCCGTTCATGTGGGCCACGGACGAGGCGCGGTACAGGGCAGTGCCGTCGCGAACGTGCTGGAGGCGTCCGGCTACACCGTCCAGCGCGAATACTACATAAACGACGCCGGCAGCCAGATGGACAACTTCTTTGAGTCCCTCCACGCGCGGTACCTGCAGGCGCTGGGCAGGGATGCGGAGTTCCCCACGGAGGGCTACCACGGCGCGTACCTCGTGGAACTCGGTCAGGAACTGGCCTCGGAGTACGGCGAGCAGTTTGCCGACGGCGAGGACGGCATCCGTGAGATCGGCGAAATCGGCATGGCGCGGATGATCGACTCCATCCGCGAAGACCTCGAACGCATCGACGTTCGCTTTGACCGCTGGTTCAGCGAACGCTCCCTGTTTGTAGACGGGACGTACGAAAAGGCGATCGACGAGGTCCGCGCAAACGGCTACACGGCCGAGCGCGAGGGCGCGGTCTGGTTCACCGGCACCGATCTGGGAGACGAGCGCGACAGCGTGCTGGTGCGGCAGACCGGCGCGCCAACGTATTTCGCCTCAGACATCGCCTACCACTACGACAAGTTCCTGGGCCGGAGCTTTGACCGCGTCGTCAACGTATGGGGCGCGGACCACCAGGGGCACGTGCCGCGCATGAAGGCCGTGGTCAGGGCACTGGACGTCGACCCCGAACGGCTGCAATTCATCCTC
>DAOUKW010000045.1:0-4325 GCA_034420915.1 Dehalococcoidia bacterium | reverse complement strand
ATTGTTCTCGTGGCATGGGTGCCATGCTCCAGCACGAAGTGGGGCCTGGTAAATTCGCAAACACCCCGCCCAAGAACCCAGAGGTTCTTATGGGTATGAGAAATTCAGGCTAGCGTGCTCCTGAACGAGATCAACACCCGCATCCGCAAGCTCAGAGCCGAGGGAGGCGACGGCAGGCTGAAGGCCGACCTTTCCGGTGTGGTCTTTCTGATCGGCAAGCTTCCCCGCCAAGAAGGGGCGGACGACGGAGTACGCGCCGACGCGCCCACGCTGGCCGACCTGCTGCTTGACGACATCGAGCGGGATTCGGGGGCCTTCCGAACCAAGGTCGAGCGCACGTTGGAGACTCTAGCGGACGAAGGCGTCCTCATGAGGATGGCCGACGAATACCGCATTCAGACGCGGGAGGGCACCGAGTGGGAGCGTGCGTTCAGGGAGGAACGGACGCGGTTGACGCGGAGCGAAGTGGAGATCGCACGGCTCCGCGATCATCTGCTGGGCGAGGCCGTGCAGAAAGAAGTGCGGGGAATGCGGCCCGCTCACGGCAAAGCGATGGTGCGGCGCCGGCTGTTGCTGCACTTTGGAGCAGAAGCTCCGACTCCGGTTGCGGAGGGCGGCGGCGACGCGGTCCAGGTGTGGGTGCGCGACGGATGGTCGTGTTCGGAGGCCGAGGTGCTGAAAGATGCACGGAAGATGGGGATGGAGGACGCCGTCCTTCACGTCCATCTCCCGAAGCGGAGCGCCGACGAACTACTTGGGCACATCACGAGCGCCGAGGCCGCGAAGAGGGTGCTGGCCGCGCGCGGCGTCCCCTCCTCGCCGGAGGGCAAGGAGGCGCGCGCGAGCATGAGGAGCCGGCGCAAGGGAGCCGAGGGCGTGCGGGAGCGCATCGTCGATGAGATCGCGCGGGCGGCACAAGTCTTCCAAGGCGGCGGCGGGGAGGTCTACGGGGAGGGACTGCAAAAGAAGATCGAATCCGGCGCCGAATCGTCGCTTGCACGGCTCTTCCCCCGCTTCCCGGACGGGGACCACCGGGCATGGGCGGTCGCGCTGAAGCGCATCCGCCAAGGGAGTGGAACGCCCTTCGGCGCGGTGGGATGGCAGGGGAAAGTGACGGACCACGCCGTCGCCAAGGAGGTGGCGGCGAAAGTGGGGTCGGGAAAAAGCGGTGCGCACGTTCGGAAGAAGCTTGAGGCCGCGCCGTACGGATGGCCGCGCGACGCGATTGACGCGGCACTCCTCGGACTACTGGCGGACGGCCACCTGAGGGCGGAGCGGAACGGCGAGTCGGCGCGGGTTGCCGCACTCACACAGCAGCTGATTCCCAAGACGCGCTTTCTCCCGGAGAGCGTGCGACTCACGGTCTCGCAGCGGCTGGAAATCCGACAACTCTTTCAGGGGCTGGGAGTCGGGACGCGGCGGAGCGGGGAGGAGGCGGAGCGGGCACCGGAGTTTCTGGCAAAGTGTAGGGATCTGGCACGTGCGGCCGGAGGCAATCCGCCGTTGCCGCAGACTCCAGACCTGCGGTTCATCGAGGACCTGTCGGGGCTGACCGGCAACGAGCAGCTGGCCGCGATCCTCAAGGAGCGGGAACGGATCGAGACTTCCGCGGCGCGGTGGAAAAAGCTCGGCGAGCGAGCCCGGCAACGGAGCCGTGCCTGGGATCTGGCCACGGCACTTCACGGCCATGCCGATGGTGAACTCAGTGATGTCGCCGACGAGGCTGGCCAGCAGCTTGACGCGATTCGGAGCCAGCGAACGCTGCTGGATGATATCGACCATGCCGGGCCGTGCGTGGCCCGGCTGGGCGATTCATTGCGCGGAGCACTCAGTGAACTTCGCAAGAGGCTGGCCGTTGCAGTGGAAGCGGCAACCACACGGCTCGCCGCGGATGCGACCTGGCGGAAGCTGAGTGCCTCCGACCGGAGCGGGATTCTGCGCAAGTTTGGGCTGACTACGCCTTGGGAACTTCGTGTGGGGACGAACGAGGATCTTAGGGCGGAGCTTGATGCGCGTGGCCTTGCCGCTTGGCGCTCGGAGATTGACGCCGTGCCTAGGCGGGAAGCCAAAGCGCTGGCCGAGGCGGGCAAGCGGGGCAGGGGCGGTGGTCCCGGCACCGTGAAACGCGTTCGTGTGAGGCGAGGAACACTGAGCAACGCCGAGGCCGTGCGGAAGTGGCTCACCGAACATGAACAGAAGCTCATGAAGGCGGTGCGTGACGGCGCGGTGATCGTGGAATGAAACGAAGGCTCCGCATGGACAATGGGATTCGGGCTTGGGAACACCTCAGCGGACGGTCGAGAGCGGCCGCGAGTTCGGAGTCGGATCCCTGCCCTGCAGCATCCGATAAACGGGAGACGATCACAGGAGCAATTCGATGAATTTCCGCTCCCTCCGCCTCGACGGCTTCCTGTCGTTCGCACCGGGTTCGGAGCCGTTCGAGCTGCGGGATTTGAACGTGCTGATCGGCCCGAACGCAGCGGGCAAGTCGAATCTGATCGAGGCACTGGGCCTGCTCGCGGCGACGCCGACCGACTTGGCGGGGGCTGTCCGGAAAGGGGGCGGCTCAAGCGAGTGGATCTGGAAAGGCGTCCCTCCGGCGGATTCCGCGGAGATCGACGCTGTGCTGGAACGAGAGAACGGCGAAGACATCAGGTATCGCTTGAGCTTGGGCTCCGTACAGACTCGGTTGGAACTTCTCGACGAAGCCATAGAGGAGGCCCCACGGAATCCGAGAAGCGCCGTTGTTGAGGACCTCGATTTCCACTACCGCTTCCAGCGCGGAGACCCAGTAATCGGGGTCAAGGCCGTCAATGGCGAATGGACACAACGACGCCTTGATCGGCAAGACTTGCTCCCCGATCAGTCCGTGCTCGCACAGCGGAGGGATCCAGACCAGTATCCAGAGGTCACCGAGGTCGGGAAGACATTCTCCAACATCCTGACCTTCAGTGAGTGGACATTCGGCCCGCACGCACCTCCCCGCGATCCGCAGCGTGCAGATCTGCCCGAAGACCGGCTGCTTCCGGACAACAGCAATCTAAGTTTGGTTCTCAACCAGATCGATCTTTCGGGCGAAACACGCGTCAATGCCCTGCTGACGCGGTTCTTTCCAATATTCGAGCGCCTGTCGATTCGGGTTTCGGCTGGCACGGCACAGCTCTACTTCTTCGAGGACGGCTTCAGAGCGCCAATCCCCGCGACCCGCGTTTCGGATGGGACGCTACGGTTTGTTGCGCTGCTGGCGACGCTGCTTTCGCCTTCGCCCCCGCCCGTGGTCTGCATCGAGGAACCTGAGCTTGGACTGCATCCCGACGCTATGACACTGCTGGCCGAGGTGCTGGTTGAGGCGTCACAACGCATGCAACTCGTGGTGACCACGCATTCCGACGCCTTGGTCTCCGCGTTGACGAATCAGCCGGACGCCATTGTCACCTGCGAACGTCCGGGAGCTTCCACGGTGCTGCGGCGCTTGGATCCCGCGAAGCTGGGGAGCTGGCTCGATGACTACCGTCTGGGAGATCTGTGGGCCATGGGTGTGCTTGGAGCAAACCCGTGACCTCATTGGGAGGGATCACCATCCTCATGGAAGGCGGCGGCCGCGGGAGCAAGCGAGATCTTCGCATTGGGATGGGTGTCTTCCTGCAACCGCTCGCGGAAGCGGCCAGACGGAAGTCCCTGTCTTTCAACGTTATTCCGTGCGGTTCGAGGGAAAACACGTTCCGTCGTTTCCGGGATACCGTAGACAACGCCGATCCCAACGAGACGCAGATTCTGCTCGTTGATTCGGAGACGCTGGTGACGCTCCCAGCCCCAGCGCACCTGCGAGAAACGGACGGATGGAATTTGAGCTTTGCGCTAGATCAGACGATTCACCTGATGGTTCAGGTGATGGAGACCTGGATCGTCGCGGATCCGAAGGCAGTGGCTCAGTACTATGGCCGAGGCTTCAACCTCAGAAAGCTGCCTAAGCGGCAGGATCTTGAACAGGTGCCAAAGACAAGAGTCGATAAAGCACTCAAGGACTCCACCAAGCGCACCGGCAAGGGCGTCTATCACAAGGTCAGACACGCTGGCGAGTTGCTGATGCGGCTCGACCGGGCACGAGTCAAGGAGCGATGCCGCCACTGCAAGCGGTTGTTCGAGGCTCTTGACGGGATCGTTGAGGCGGCATGACGAGGCGCGAAGGGAGAATGTTCCCACCAAAATGAGTGATTGCGGTAGGGAAACCGGTTACCCGGTTCCCCCCGCGCAGATCCGTGCGCGCCCGCTAAGGCACACGGCTCCTATCTTGAGTATCTAAGGGCGAATCTTTGATTCGGCCA
>DAOUKW010000044.1:0-10454 GCA_034420915.1 Dehalococcoidia bacterium | reverse complement strand
GCCAATCCAGCCCGCTCATGACAATGTTCAAACCCTCAGTGGTGTTGCGCGTCAGCACCAGCGCCTCAGGGTCGGCGTTCATCAGCCTGCCCACCGACTCCAGGATCTGCGCCCTGATTTCACGCGCGGTCTCGATCACCCGCATGCTGGCCGGCGGTTCCATCGCCTCCATATCGATGCGATCCTTCAGGGCGTTAACCACCGACTGCGGCGACGGCCCCGACCAACCCGTGTTCATCCACACTTGTTGGCCTAACGCCGGAATCTGAGACCGAAGTGCTGCAATATCCATGTGAGCTACCTCCGAGGACTATCGTACATGGTGCCGGATGCTACGCTTAGCCAATGCTGACTGACACCGAAACGGCATCGCGTCCGCCCTTGCGCCTCGGCTGGCTGTCGACCGGACGCGGCCCCGGTTCCCGGGGGCTCCTTGCAGCGGCACACAAGGCAATCGCCGACGGCGGGCTCAACGCATCCATCGACTACGTTCTCTGCACACGCGCACGCGGGGAGGCAGAGGGCAGCGACATGTTCCTCGACCAGGCGGAGAGCTACGGCCTGACCGTTGTCTCGCTCTCAATCCGCGACTATCGTCAACATCGCGCCAACGACCCCGCCTGGCGAGACCGCTATAACGCTGACCTGCTATCCGCTATTCAGCACAGACCCGTCGATGCGCTTGTCTTTGCGGGACTCATGCTCATCGTCAGCGAGGACATCGTTAATGCCTACCCTGTCCTCAACCTTCACCCCGCCCTTCCCGGCGGGCCCGTAGGCGCGTGGCAGGACGTGATTTGGGAACTCATCCGACAGAACGCGACCGAGACCGGCGTCATGGTGCAGCTTTCGACGGCAGAAGTCGACAAGGGCCCCGTGATTGCCTGGTGTCGCTTTCCCATAAGCGGACCGGAGTTTGCCACTCTTTGGAAGGAAGTTGAGGGCCAGTCTGTCGACATCCTGCGGCGAGAATACGGTGAGGATCACCCGCTCTTTGCCAAGATTCGTCAAGAGGGGCTCCGCAGAGAAGCCTTGACACTCGTGGAGGCGCTCCGCCAAGTTGCGGACGGCAACGTGACCATCGGCGATGACCGAGTAGTCAGGAACAAGGAAGGTCAGCCGCTCGAAAACGGCCTCGATATTACGAACGAAATCGAGAGGCTGCTCGGCGAACAGCCCGACTCCTGATCGCTGCTAGGCGCTCTCTTCTTCCGGTCTGAGCGTCACGGTCGCGCCCTTGGCATTGAACAGCAGCGGCGGAACCTTGTTGTGGATGGTATCGGCGGTGATCAGGCAGCGTGTAATGCCTTCCATGCTCGGCAGCTCATACATCACGTCGAGCAGGACTTCCTCCACAACCGTTCGCAGGCCGCGCGCGCCCGTCTTCTGTGACAGCGCCCGATCCGCCACCGCCTCCAGCGCCTCATCCGTGAACTCCAGCGTCACGCCATCCTGCCCCAGAAGACTCGCATACTGCTTCACCAACGCGTTCTTGGGCTTCGTCAGCACTTCAAGGAGATCGGGTTTCTGCAACGGGTCTAGGGCGACCGCCAAGGGCATCCGTCCGACGAACTCCGGAATCATTCCGTACGCGAGAATATCGTCGTGGCTGAGCTGCGCCATCACGCGGCTGCGCTCCGCCGGATCATACTTCATTCGCTCCGATCCAAACCCGATGCTGCGCTTGTCCTTGTTCACGCGGGCGGCGATGATCTCATCCATCCCCTCAAACGCCCCGCCGCAGATGAACAGGATGCCGCGGGTGTCAATCTGGATGAACTCCTGCTGTGGATGCTTGCGCCCCCCCTGCGGCGGCACATTCGCCGTGCATCCCTCGACAATCTTCAACAGCGCCTGCTGCACGCCCTCACCGGACACGTCACGGGTTACGGACGGGTTTGCGTTCTTGCGCGCCGTCTTGTCAATCTCATCGATGTAGATAATGCCCCGCTGCGCCCGTGAGACATCGTAGTCCGCCGCCTGGATAAGGCGGAGCAGGATGTTCTCCACATCCTCCCCCACGTACCCGGCCTCAGTCAGCGACGTCGCATCCGCGATGGCGAACGGCACGTTCAGGATGCGCGCCAACGTCTGAGCCAGGAGCGTCTTGCCGCTCCCCGTTGGTCCGACGAGCAGGATATTCGTCTTGTCCAGCTCGACGTCCGGTTCCTCATCGCTCTTGACTGAACTGCGCTTGTAGTGGTTATAGACGCCAACGCTGAGCACACGCTTGGCGCGCTCCTGCCCGATAACGAACTCACTCAGCAGGTTATAGATCTCTTTCGGAGCGGGGATCGGTTGCGGCTCTTCTTCCTGTTCCTGTGTTTCATCGGCCGGCTGCTCGCGGCCCTTTCCACGAGGCTTTCCTTCGAGAATGCGCAGGCAGACTCGAACGCATTCATCACAGATGTAGGCTTTGTGGTCCGGTCCGGCCAGAAGCCTGACCGTGCCTTCCGGCTTGCCGCAGAAGGAACATCGATGCGGCCCTTCACCCTGGCCGCCACCATTGCCTCGACCGTTAGTCTCGTCCACCATGCCCTTGCCTTTACTCCTCCCCCATCACCGAGTTTAAGGCAACCTACAAGCCCGTCCCGCACGAGCCTCTATCGTTAGCAGTTATGCGGCGCTGGCGTCGTCGCTTTCGCCCTCCGGTCCGGCGAGCACCTCATCAACGATGCCGTACTCCTTGGCCTGGTCTGCGGTGAGATAGTAGTCGCGATCCATGTCACGCGCCACCTTCTCCACCGGCTGCCCGGAATGCCGCGACAGGATACCACGGATGATCTCCTGCAGCCGCAGGATCTCACGCGCCGCGATCTCAATATCCGCCGCCTGTCCCTGCGCGCCGCCCATTGCCTGGTGCATGTGAATCGTCGAGTTCGGCAGGGCGTACCGCTTGCCTGCGGCGCCCGCGCACAACAGCACCGTCGCCATGCTCGCCGCCATTCCCACGCAGATCGTGGAAACGTCCGCGCGAATCAGACGGATGGTGTCATAGATGGCCAGGCCGGACGTGATGACGCCGCCCGGGCTACTGATATACAGAGAGATGTCTTTGTCAGGATCCTCCCTGTCCAGGTACAACAGCTGCGCCACGACAAGGTTCGCAACCTGGTCGTTGATTGGCGTGCCGAGAAAGATGATCCGCTCCTTGAGCAGGAGGGAGTAGATGTCAAATGCCCGCTCGCCCCGCGCCCCGGTTTCAATCACCATCGGCACGATGCCTTGCGGCCCCGCCGGCACGATACCCTGCGGCAGCCCTTCGCCCGTTCCGCCTGTCCACGTTGTCATGTCGCTAACTCTCCTCTGACGTTTCCACGGGGTCGACGCCTAGACTATTCGTCCCCGTTATCCGAATCCTCGTCGGTGTCGGCCTCCGCCTCGGTCTCGGCCGCGTTTTCCGACCCGTTGCGCTCCCCTCGCGCGATCTCTACCAGCATATCCATTGTCTTACGCGCGACAATCCTGCGCTGCACGCTCTCACGCGCCGCCTCGCTTTCAAATACCTGCCGTGCCTGTTCCTGTGTAGCTTCGTCCTGCTGCGCGCCGACGACCTCAGCGATGTCCCCATCGATTTCTTCGTCAGAGGCCTCGATGCCAACCGCCGTCGCCAAATCTGTGATTAGCAGTCCCCGCAGCACACGCTGCTCTGCCTGCGGCCGCACGGAGTCCCGCAGCTGCTCCACACCCTGACCCGTCGACTGCGCGTATGCGGCGAGCGACATGCCCATTCCCCGCATCTGCTCATCCTGGTCTTGCAGGATGCGGTCGACCTCCATGTCCACCACGATGGGCGGATAGGTCACCGTCGCCACGTCGGCAAACTTCTCCAGGATGTTCTCCTCATATTCGGCGCGCGTTTGCGCCTCCGTTCGCTCCGTCAGATCAGACCGGATCCGGCCCCGCAGCGCATCCACCGTCTCGAACTCGTCATCGCCGAAACCCTCGACGCCCTGCGCCCACTCATCATCAAGATCGGGCAGGTTCTGCTCCTTGACCTCACGAACCGTGACGGTGAAATGCGCGTCTTTGCCATTCAGATTGCGGACAGTGAAATCATCCGGCACGGAGACCGTGAACTCCTTCGTCTCCTCGGCGTTCATGCCGACAAGCTGCTCGGGCACCCCGGGCGCAGGATAGGTCATGCCCTCCTGCACCATGTAGCTGATGCCGGTCTCCTCCACGAACGTGCGTCGGCCCGGCACCTCCGGCTCACCCTCAGAGTTATCACTATCATCAGATTCAGACTCGGAATCGGCTTCGGCGACAGGCTCTGACCCCGCATCGGCATCATCACCACCGTCCTCGGATTCCGCCGCGTCCTCCGGGTCCTCGTCCACATATCCGTGCATGTCCACGGTCAGAAGATCACCGAGCTGTATGGGTCTCTCCACCGGTTCCCACGGCGCGCCCTGTCGACGCAGATTGTTCAGGACTTCCTCAACCTGTTCGTCAGTGACCTCCGGCTCCTCCCAGTCGACGCGAATCGACTCATAGTCACCGAGTTCCACTTCCGGGCTCAGCGAGACCGTGGCGCGGAACGTGATGGGGTCAAGCGATTCCAGGTCCGTCACCTGCGGCCGTCCAATGGGCTCAAGCTCCTGCTGCTCCACGGCATCCGCCACAGATCGCTCCAGCAGCCCCTCAATGTCGTCCTGGATCAGCGTTTCCGCGCCGATGTGGCGTTCCAGAATGACGCGCGGCGTCTTGCCCCTGCGAAAACCGGGAATAACGTACCGCTGCACAAGCCGCCGGTACGCCCGCTGCTTGTGATCTTCGATCTCCGCCTCTTCCAATTCAATGAGCAGCCCGACCTGTCGGTCAGGCATATCTTCAGTCGTTATCTTCACGCGTGGAAACTCCGTATTCGGATTCGCTTAGAATTCGGATTGGCTCAGAGGCAGGAACAACATTATACATCGGGGCGTGGAACACTCAGTCTGACGCCGCGATTTCCTGCGCCGCCTCTCGCAGCCGCAGATTCAGATCGACAAGCTGCTGCTCATCCACCGTTGAGGGCGCGCTCATCATCAGGTCCTGCGCCGATTGCGTCTTCGGGAACGGAATCACCTCACGGATATTCGGCTCCCCCGCCAGCACCATCACAGTGCGGTCGATCCCCGGTGCGAATCCCCCGTGTGGCGGTACCCCGTACTCGAACGCCTCCAGCATGTGGCCGAATCGCTCCTGTATCTCATCCGGCGAATGTCCCAGCAGCGCGAATATCCTGTCCTGCAGTTCACGGTCATGGATCCTGATCGAACCCGACCCCAGTTCCAGCCCATTCACCACAAGGTCATATGCCCGTGAACGCACCGCCGTTGGCGATTCCTCCAGCAGTCCGGCATCCTCCGGCGTCGGCGCAGTGAACGGGTGATGCACGGAGTTCAGACTGCCCTCCTTATCCCCGGCCTCGAACAGTGGAAACTCGGTCACGAACGCAAATACAAGCTCATCCGGGTCAGCAAGCTCCAGGCGTTCTCCTAACTCCGTCCGCAGCGCGCTCAGTGACGCGCTCGCCACATTCTCATGCGCCGCTACGATAAGCAGCAGATCGCCCGCACCGGCTCCCATCGCCTCCGCAATCGACCGCACCGTCTCGATATCCAGGTGCCGCGCCAACGCGGAACGCACATTGTCCGGCTGCAGTTCAGATATTGCAGTGCCTGCCTCCGCGTCCAGCCCGATAGTCGCAAGGCCTCGCGCGCCCTGCCCGCGCACGATATCCGTCAGGTTCTCAAGCTCGCGCCGACTGTACCCCGCGCATCCCGGCGCGACGATTCCCCGCACCGTGCCGCCCGACTCCGCAAGCGCCGACGTGAATACGCCAACGCCGCTGCCGGCGACCATGCTCGAAATATCCGTAATCTCTATCCCGAAGCGCAGATCGGGCTTGTCCGAGCCGAACCGACGCATCGCCTCCGCATACGTCATGCGCGGAAACGGCGAGGTCACTCGCATGTGCGGCGCAGTCTCACGCGCCAGTCCTGTGTACAACTCCTCCATGAGATCGAGCACGTCCGTCTCGTCGACGAAGCTCATCTCAAGGTCAAGCTGAGTGAACTCCGGCTGACGGTCCGCCCGCTGGTCCTCATCGCGGAAACACCGCGCAATCTGGAAATACCGCTCCACGCCCGCCACCATGAGCAACTGCTTCAACTGCTGAGGCGACTGCGGCAAGGCATAGAAATGTCCCGGGTGGACACGAGACGGCACAAGGTAGTCACGCGCGCCCTCCGGCGTGCTCTTCATCAGCATGGGCGTCTCGACTTCCAAAAAGCCTCGTCCGTCGAGAAAATCGCGGATGTACTTCACGACGCGATGCCGCAGCGCAAGGTTGGCTGCCATCCGCTCACGGCGCAAATCGAGATAGCGATACCGCAGCCGGAGCGATTCATCGACGTCCGATTCCTCGTTGATATAGAAAGGCGGCGTCTTTGACGGGTTGAGAACCGTTACTTCGCTCGCGTGGATCTCGATGCCGCCCGTCGCGATGCGCGGATTCTCCGTGCCCGCCGGTCGAACCTGCACCTCGCCCGTGATGGCCACCACCCACTCATTCCGCAGCGCGTCCGCGGACTGATAAGCGGCCTCTGCCGCCGATGGATCGACGACAACCTGCACCAACCCGGTGCGATCCCGCATATCGAGGAAAATCAGCCCGCCGTGATCGCGCCGACGGTGAACCCACCCGGCCAAACGGACGACCTGCCCCGCCTCAGCAGGCGAAAGCTCTCCACAACTATGTGACTTCAACATTGGATACGTGAATCGGTGATGCCTACGCGGCGTTTACAGCAGACCAGGCAGGGAAACTTCAGCCCCCCTCACCCCACCCACCAATGATAGCATCCAAGCCGTTCAGCCTGAGCGTAGTCGAAGGATCACATCCACCCCGTCATTCCGAGCGCAGCTGAGGAATCTAAAGAGTCCTTCATGCCCCGACAATATCTAACAACCGCTCGCGGATGGCATTAGAGTCCATATTCAGATTCACCGTTGTAAACCGAAACCGGTGCCCCTGAATGTCCGCCCATTCGTCCACGTCGTTGTCGATAGTCGGATGCAGCAAGATGCCTGTGCTATTCAATGACGGCAGATCGTCATCCCGCTCCTGTGAGCGCACGTAGGCATAGATCTGATAGATGTATCCGCTCCGCAGAGTCTCCGAACGATGCCAGCCAGGAGTTGTAACGTCCGTGAATTTCGTGTCAATTACGATCCGTTGCTGTGTCGCGTTGTCTTCAAGCACGATGTCCTGTGTCATGGACGGCAGTACCTTATCTAGCTCTGCCGATTGTCCGGACGTCTCCCATCGGATACGCGCTCCGTGTTGGACGTGCCACCCTTTCGGCTCCAAGCGCACAGTGTAGAAACCGGCAACTGCCCTCTCAAAAACTTGCCGCAACCAGTTGCCCCGCTCTACTGAAAACATCTGCGACCGGTCTGCCTCTTCCGTGGGTATCGCCATATCAAACATCAGTTGCGCCGCCGCAAGCATCAGCCGGTCTTCTCGATGATGCTCGCGCTGGATTGTACGGAGCGCGTCAGTACGACCTCGCAGACTGTCTAGCGTGGGATCCGCAGTCACGCCCGACCGGGCAAGCGCAGCAGCCGCGTTTCGACACCGTGAGGCCAGTGTCGGATCTGTCGCTAAACGCGACGCGCGAGACAATGCCGTCATGACGTAACGATTCGGCGGCGTATCCACTGTCAACTCGCTAAAGCGACAAGCGACGAATCCTTTGTCCAGCAGCGAGCGCCGCTCCGTACGGAGCAAATCGATACGGCCGCGCACTCGCCGCAAATCTGCCTCTCGCCAGTGGAATGAAAAGCTCAGATTGCGCTTGAGTCGCCGTTCAACGGAATACGCGAGTACCTCCGCGACCAGGTCGAGTATCTTATCCGGGTTGTCTTCAGCCCCAGCCAACTGAGCGTCTGTCAGATGCTCTTGGTACAGCGCGGACGCCCACAGTAGCAACAGCCACACATTACGGATGGGGATACGAGCGTTCCCGTTACGGGGCTGTGCTAACTCAACCCCCTCAGCCGTGGAAACCATCGCTGCTACAGACCCTCTTCCAATCTGGCGATATGCTCCTGAACCGTTGTTGCGCCACCCGCGTCAAACCAGTATTCCGCCAGAAGTGGCCTAATCTCCGTATCAACCACCCCCTTGAACCATTCGGCGTTCATCGGTGTCTCTGGGGCTGGAGTGACGACGCTATGGCCGACGCAGAACTGCTTGCCGAGGCTTGAGTCAGCGGCGATGGCTTCATTGAGCGCGTTCATGCGTTGCTGAATATCCCTGAGAAATTCCTCATCGGCCTCGCAATTCTTCTGGCACCACTCCTGCCACTCATCACCGAAAGTCGGTTCCAGATCAAGGAAAGCGAACCGGCGGCGTAGCGCAAAATCCACCAACGCCAACGACCGATCCGCAAGGTTCATTGTGCCAATGACGTGGACGTTCTTTGGTATGTGGACGCGCTCCCCTTCACATTTGGGATATGCAAGCGACAGCGCTTCACGTTCGTTGCGTTTGTCCGCCTCAAGCAGGGTCAACATTTCTCCGAAAATCTGCGCCGGATTCCCGCGGTTGATTTCCTCGATGACCATGACGTACGCATTTGATTCGTCATTCTTGGCATCGTCAATCAATTGCATGAACGGGCCGTCCATCAACTCCAGCTTTGCGTCGCCACCATCACTGCTGGTCGGTCGGTACCCGCGTACAAAGTCCTCATATGACATGTTGGCGTGGAACTGTACTGGTCGGACGAACTCTCGTGTCTCGTCCTCGTGACCGATGAGCGCGTAAGCCAGCCGCTTCGCCAGCCATGTCTTTCCCGTCCCCGGCGGGCCTTGCAGGATGAGGTTCTGCTTTGTCTTTAGTCGTTCCAGCGCCTGTTCAAGCTGGCTTCTAGACACAAAGCAGCCATCCTCGATGATGGAGCCAATGGTGTACTTAGTGTCGGGTGGCGGCGGGGGTGGAGGAGGCGGCGGGGAATCATCTGCTTGAAGATATTGCGTAACGGCATCGTCAAAAAAAGTAAGGTTTGAGCCGAACTCTCCCTCCAACTGCATCCGGACTTGTTTCAGGTCCCGGTCAATGTTATCTGACGTCTCATCTAGGAGGCTTTTGGCAACTGCTTGCCTAACGATCCAAGATTTTGTCGAGGGTGTAAGAATCGCCTCAAAGGTATCTGGATGGACGAGATGGAGTATCGCTTCACGTTGAGGGTTTGCATGACCGCTGCCATTAGAGAAATGCCTACCGGTGAATTGCAATCCTGTGACAAACTGCTTGAAATCCCATGGATTGCTCAGCAAGTGTTGCTGTTCAGTCGTCTCCAAAGCCTTCCATTGTTCAGTGAACTCAAGGATAAAGGCAATCTGGAACGGCCTGTATCGGTTCATTGCTTGATTAGTAGCTATACCGGACTCAAGTCCCCGCGCAACATCATCAGGCATGGCCCGAATGGGCGCTCCCCAACCAAGGATATCTTCTATTAGCTGTTTTTTCCTTGCGAACTTAATATGGCCTTTGGATATAAGCTGGTGCACATACATCACCTCCGCTATTAGTTGATGCGCTTGGTCTGAGGCACCCTCCAACTGTTCTCCCAGCTTCACAAGAAAACGTCTGTCACCCCCGAGAGGTTGATCCAAGTAATGCTCCCGCAATTCGGCAAGGTATTCTTTCGACCAGATGCGCTCACCCGGCGTGAACACGGAATCATCTCTCCGAAGTGCTTGCTCCACCCAGAATTCTGCGGCCTTATAGACCTCTTCAACGCCTCCGCCAGTTAGCCTACTGCCCATCGTTGCCGTGCCCCCGTCACTGATCCGATTCTTCCGATCGGAGTATAGATCGAACAGCTGCCACGCGCTTGACTCGTACCCTCAAAACACACTCGCGGGGCGGCCTTTGTAAGGCCGCCCCGCTCTCTTTGCGTGGTCTATCGCGAACCGGGAAACTAATCCTCGATGTAGCTCTCCAAGCGTTCGCGGTTGCGCTGCAGCCGGAGGTTCTTCATCGCGCCGGCCTGGATCTGCCGCACACGCTCCCGCGTCAGGCTCAGCATGTCGCCGATCTCACGCAGCGTGTACTCCTTGCCGTCCATGATTCCGAAGCGCAGCTCCAGCACCAGCCGCTCTCGCGGCGACAGCGACGCCAGCACCGCCGCCATGCGCTCCCGCAGCATGGTCTGCGCTGCCATGTCGATGGGCGACTCCGCCTCATCCTGCGCAACGAAGTCCGCCAGCGTCGCCCCGTCCTCACCGATGGGCGCGTCGATGGATGCGGGCTGCTGCGCCAGCGAGATCAGCTGCTCAACCTTCTCCAGCGGGATCTCCGTCTCTGTCGCCAGTTCCTCCGGCGTGGCTTCACGGCCGAACTTCTGGAGGAGGCGATGGCGCGCGCGGTCGATCTTCGCGGAGAGCTCACCCAC
>DAOUKW010000043.1:0-11894 GCA_034420915.1 Dehalococcoidia bacterium | reverse complement strand
ACCAGCTTGGTGTCCTGCTGCACGTCCGCCTCATTGTGCTTGCGGCCGATGAACCGCTTGACGCTGAATATCGTCTGATCGGGGTTCGTCACTGCCTGCCGCTTGGCGACAAGTCCCACCAGCCGCTCACCGGTCTTGTTCAGGGCGACGACCGACGGCGTCAGCCGATTCCCCTCCGGCGTCGGGATCACCGTCCCCTCGCCGCCTTCCATGACCGCGACAACGCTGTTCGTCGTTCCCAGGTCGATTCCGATTGCCCGTGCCATTCTTTGCGTGTCTCCTTATGTGGTTTCTGTCTTGTCGCTATTACTCGTCGGTCGTCGAGTTGTCAGTGTCAGATTCGTCGTTGCTTTCGCGGGAAGCCGAACCGTCCCCCACCTGCACAAGCGCCGGTCGCAGAACGCGGTCATGGAGCATGTACCCCTTTTGGAGTACCTCCACGATGCGCCCCTCAGGCCCGGGCACGCGTGAGATCGCCTCATGCAGATTCGGATCGAAGGCCGCGCCTGCCGTCTCGATCTCAGTAACCCCGCTTGATTCCAGCGCTCCCTGCAGCTTCCGGTAGATGAGCAGAATGCCCTCCACCCACGTCATCCGCAGCATCGAGTCCGGCATTGAGCCGAATGCCCGCTCCAGGTCGTCCACGCTTGAGAGCAGCTGTGTCAGCACCGGCGCAGTCGCGTATTGCAGTTCCGCCGAATGCCGCTCTCCGGCGCGCCGCGAGAAATCGACCGCGTCCGAATATGCCCGGTGATATTTGTCCTTCTCCGCTATTGCCTCATCGAGTTGCGCCTGGAGCGATTCAAGAACGGACTGCTCATCGCCGCCGTCCTCAGCATCCGGCTCCGCGACTCCCGAAGCGTCGTCTTTCCTCTCGTCAACCATGCCCTAAACGTACTCCCTGTTCTGATAGACCGTATCGAGCGTTTCCGTCATGTTCGACAGCAACTCTCCCAGGTACCGAACGGCCGGGATAGCCGCCGCGTAATCCATCCGTGTTGGCCCCAGGGCCACAACGGCCCCGCGTTCGCCGCTCAACTCTGCCGGGCCGTACGTCGACATGATTGCCGCATACGGGTGCAGGAACGGCTCGTCATGCTCGTTTCCAATGACGACCCGCAGCCCGTTGGCCGGGAGGTCGTCCGTATGGAGCGCGGGCGCAAGCCGACCGCTCTCAACGGCGTCCAACAACTCGCGCACCATGTCGATGCGGTCGATGAGTTCAGGCTGATTCACAACCTGGCTGATTCCGTACACCACGGGTTCGTCCATCCCGTGTTCGGTTCGGCCCGGCAGCGGCGTCACGATAGCGAGCGCCTCTGAAAGTCGCGCCAGCGTTGCCGCCGCGAGACGCGCCCACAGGAAAACGTCCTCCGACTCAACCTGGTGGAACTGGTGGCGGATCGTTTGCTGCCGGTTGGCCGGTACCTCCGATGACTCCAGCAGGACCTCAACGTAGTACCGGTAGGCCCGACCAGTGGGCGTCGCCCCCGCGGACGAGTGTGTGCGCTGCACGTAGCCTTCGGACTCAAGCTCCGCGAACGTGTTCCTGACCGTCGCCGAACTCATGCCGAGATCATGCTGCTCCACCAGCCCGCCGGAACTCACCGGCATGGCCGTGGCGATGTATTGCTCCACCAGCAGTCGCAGCAGCTCTGACTGCCGCTCTGCAAGCCCTTGTGTCATCTTTTCACCATTAAATCGTGATTTAATTCACTTGACACCGGACGGGCGGCTGACCGCCCTTTTCGTGTTCGTCAAGCGCTTTAAACCCCCTTTAGCAGTCTCAACCATTGACTGCTAATTCCCGTTCAGCCTACTCACGCGCGCTGCCCATGTCAAGCCGATTCATCCCCTCGTTGACCCCCAATCCACGTCGTTGCTAGAGTGATATAGGCATCAGAATGCTGTTGCCTTAGGTTGACCGAAACGTCGTAGCGCGGGAATCGGTGACACGTTGGATATAACCTATCTGGGCGGATCAGGTTTTCAATTGCGCGGCAGGGATGCATCCCTCTTCGTCGATCCGACGACTTCCCCTGACCGCCGCGCCAACGCGCGCGCCATCCTCATGAGTGGTTACGGCGCAGAGCCCAGTGTCGACGTGGGCGATGCCCGCATCATCAGCCGACCGGGCGAATACGAGGTTTCCGGCATCCTCATTCGCGCCATCCGAACCAGCAGAGCCTCAGCGGATGACGCATCCAATCTTGGCGGCATGGCCTACACCGTCTCCATCGATGGTGTCGACATCTGCCATCTCGGCCATCTGAGCCGCGTGCTCACCACCGCAGAAGTCTCGGAACTCGGCGAGGCTGACGTTGTCCTGCTGCCGGTGGGCGGCGAGGAAACCCTTGCTCCCAATCTTGCCGCGCAGGTCGCCACGCAACTTGGCCCTAAGATCATTATTCCGATGCTTTGGCAAGGCGAAGTCGAGCGTTCGGTTACGGAAGCCGTTCCGGTCGCGCCGGCACAGGACGAAACTGAAGATGGGGAGGGTGACGCTGAGGAAGCCGCTCCGCCGCCGGTTGAGACCGTCAACGTCCCGTCGCTTGAGCCGTTCCTCCGGGAACTGGGCATCCGCTCCCTGACCCCGCATGAGCGGCTCTCCGTCACCCCCACAAACCAGCCCGCCACGCAACAGGTCTCCCTGCTCCTGCCCCGTTCCTGATTAGTCGACCCGCCGCTCCACGTGAACCGTCACAATATCAAGCCCGTAGTACTTGCTGTGCCGGACGGATGCAGCGTAGTGCCGCAAAAGACGATAGGACAACTCATTCTCGTCCGTGATCTCCGGTGATTCCCCAAGGAGGGCGAGTCGATCCTCGAGATTACCCTCCGCGGGCCCGGACACGAATTCCAGTTCGGCCGAGGTGCCTGTACGCCTGACGGACACCACCGTTCTCCTGCCTTCGTCGGACTGTGCTCCGTCTTCCGCAACAAGCCCGGAAAGCGCTTCTTCACCCACCAGGGTCAGGCGGCTTGCGGCATCGTCCGACCACCTGGAATTGCTCGCAAACTCCTCCAGGAAGTCTCGTAACTGGGAGAATCCCGCCGTTCCACCCTCCAGGCGAAGTCGTTTACGTCGTTGAGAGGTCAACTCGAGGAACAAGACCATGATGAGCGCCACAATCGCTCCGCCCGTCATGCCGTTCTCGAGAAGGAGACTCATGAAACCGTCTCCCATTGATTCGCCGAAAATCTGCGCGTTTGTAAAGCCCACGCCCGCCCAGAATGACAGTCCGATAATGGCGGCTTTCCGATGATCCACGCCATCATTGATGACAATCTTCATCCCCTGCACAAACAGCAGGCCGATGAGCACAGTCATGTATGCGCCCGCCACCGGCGATGGTATCGCCACCAGGATTGCCGAGATCTTGGGGAAAAACGCAAACAGGATGAATGTAAGGCCAATCACCACGCCGACGCGCCGAGCCCCGACGCCTGTGATTTCCACCATCGCCACGCTGCTGGAATACGTCGTGTTCGGTACCGTGCCGGAGAGCCCCGAAAGGAGATTCCCCACGCCGTCCGCATTGATTGCCCCCTGTGCTACGCGGAAATCGGGCGCGGGCGGGTTTCTGCGTGACACCCGCTGAATCGCCACGCCGTCCCCCAACGTTTCTATTGCCCCAACTGCTGTGACCATCGCGAAGGCGGGCAGCAGTGCCCAGAACTCCGCTCCGATGTTCAGCGACAAACCCGGCCACTCCTGGATTGGCGCGCCAATCCAGGCCGCCTCCGTGATGATGTTCGTGTCATACAGCCCGAACACCGCAGCCGTCGCCGTTCCCGCCGCAATACCTATGACTGGCGACCACAGCCGCAGTGAAGGCGGCGCTCTGAGAACGAGCCCGACGGTGATCACCAGTGTCACGCCGGCGGCCGCCATGGCCCCCTCGACGGGCTGCCCGGGTTCCACAGCGTCCAGCAGGCTGAAAGCGATGGGCATCACCGTCGCGGCGATGAGCATGATGACCGTTCCCGTCACGACTGGCGTGAAAATCCGCCTCGTCAGGGACAGCTTCATGCCGATCAGGAACTGCATGATGGACGATGCCACAATCAGCGTGGCCATCAGTGCCGGCCCGCCATTTGCAAGCGCGGCAACACATGCGGCCAGGAATGCCCCGGATGTTCCCATGATGAGAATGTGACCCGAACCGAAGCGCCATAAGCGAACTGCCTGCAGGATTGTCGTGGATCCGCTTACCAGCAGCGCCGCGAAGACCGCCCAGGAAATATATGACTGAGGCTGATCCCCAACGCGCATCACAATGACAACACCAAGGACGATGGCGCCAACGATGATCATTGCGCCCTGTACCCCGGCCCCCACGGTCATCAGCAGGGGTGGATGCTCGTCAGGCTCGAACCGTACGTGTTGATTAACTTGGGACATTTCTTAGTGATCCCGGGGATTCTCTGAAATGAGAGCGGGGGCGAATACTCGCCCCCGTCTTTCATCTGGGTTATTGCTGAGCTTTGCCTATCCTACGCCGGGTCCGTGATCGGCTCCGTGTAAATCTGCTTCAGATCGCGCTTCAGAACCTTGCCTAGCGGATTGCGGGGGAGAGGCTCCGTGGAGAACACCACATGCTCCGGCCTCTTGAAGCTCGCCAACCGCTGGCGTGAGTACTCAATCAACTCATCCTGTGTCGCCGCCTGACCGGACTTGAGCACAACGACAGCGCGAACGCGCTCGCCCCACTGTTCGTCCGGGATGCCGATGATTGCCGCCTCGTCGACGGCGGGATGGGACATCAGCGTCTGCTCCACCTCTTCGGGGGAGATCATCTCGCCGGCGCGCTTGATGAAGTCCTTGGCGCGGCCGGTCAGGAAGATGTAACCCTCATCATCCTGGTAGCCGAGGTCGCCTGTGAACAGCCAACCGTTCTTGATAGTCTCTGCCGTCACGTCGTCCTGCTGCCAGTAGCCCTTCATGAGTTGCGGACCGCTGGCGATGATCTCGCCCTGCTCGTTGGTGGGGACGTCGTTGCCGTCCTCATCCACGATGCGAATATCGACGCCGGGAAGCGGCTTGCCGATGGAGCTCAGGCGCTCGAACTTCTTCTCGCGCTCCTCCTCCGACAGCCCCTTCACGTTGTGGTCCTCCGGCATCAGCGCCGTAATCGTTGCCGAGGCCTCGGTCTGCCCAAACGCGTTGATGAACTGCGTGTCCTCCATCTCCATGATGGCGCGCTTGATGACCTCCTTGGGCATCGGCGCTGCGCCGTAGGTCAGCACGGCGAGGCTGGAGAGGTCGTAGTTTGGGCGGGCCTCATGGTCGAGCAGCATCTTGAGCATTGTGGGCACCATCATGGCGCGCGAGACCTGTTCATCCTGCACGAGCTTCATCCATGACTCCGCCTCAAACTGGCGCTGGATCACCAGCGTGCGGAAGCCCCAGACCGCGGAGATCACGGCCTGCATTCCCGCCACGTGGTACAGAGGCACAGTGAGGATGTTCTTCTCGATCTCGTCAGGATCGAGCTGCGAGACATTGTTCAGGCTGTAGCTGCTGACACTGCCGAACGTGAGCATCACGCCCTTGGGCAGGCCGGTCGTGCCTGCCGTAAACATCAGGATTGTTGTGTCCTCATCATCAACGACGGCCACGTCAAACTCGGTTGACTGATCCGCGATGACGTCCTCATACGCCTCCCAGCCATCACCCGTTCCCTCAAGCGAAACGTAGTGTTCCACCGTGTTCAGCGAGGGCCGAAGCTCATCCACCATGCCCAGGTAACGCGAGCCTGCGATGACAACCTTCGACTCGGAGGCGTTGACCATGTGTCGAATCTCTTCGGCGCGGCCGCGGAAGCTCAGCGGCACGAAGATCGCTCCGATCTTTGCGCTGGCAAAGTAGGTCTCGATGACCTCGTTGCAGTTGACCTGCATGATGCCCACGCGGTCGCCTTGCGAGACGCCCCATGACGCCAGCCGGTTCGCCAACTGGTTCACCCGCTGATCCAGTTCACTGTATGTGTATCGCTTGTCTTCGAAAACGATGGCCTCTTTATCCGGCGAGACCAGGTTCGCGATTGTCAGAAACTCAGCAGTGTTCATCCGTGAAATCCCCTCCCCGTCATTCCCGCAAGTGTGGGAGTTAAGAACTCCCTCAAAATTGCCCCACCACAGTGGCGAGTGTAGCTAGCAGATACTAGCAGAGCGCCGCTCCAATGTCACCAGTTTTAACTGTGATGCAGAGCCCGGATGGTACCTCAGCCGCCGGTCGGCGTCGTATCCGGCCCAACGGGCTGGCCGCAAGCTATGGCTGCCGCAAAGATGCCGAGTATTGCTTCTTCCCCGGCCTCCGGATCAGTCAGTGACGCCATGAATGCTTCCCGTCCGCCGAACTGTTCCTCAAGACATTGCAGTTCTGATGGCGAAGGGAGTTCAACTCCCTGCAGGGTGGCAAATGCCGCAGCTTCTTCATCGGTCAGGCACAACTGCATCTGAATTGCGCCTGCGAACAGGGCTCCCGGATTCTCCGGTGGCGGGCCCATGCCCAGGATGCCCGGATTCTCAGTCCCGATGTCGGTAATGCAACTGCGGGTCTCCGCGCTGAGGCCGCCGGCCTCGGAGGACATGAACGCGACGGCAAGCCCAACGCTGTTCTCTATGGAGAGGCAGTGAATCGGGAAATCCGTAGTCCCTCCGGGAAGTGACTGAAGCGGAACGTTGTACATCGTGTCAACGGCCTCGGAGCCAATGGTGCTTCGAATGCAATCGACCTCGTCAGGTGAGAAGGCAGCAAGCAGTTCGCCGACCGTTGTCGCCTCGGTCAACACGAGTTCGTTGATATCGATTGGAACGGGGGTTGGCGTCGCCGTCGGAGGGACAGGAGTTGGCGTGTGAGTTGGTGTCGCTGTTGGCTCAGGCGTCGGTGTTGGAGTTGGATCCCCTTCACACGCCGCCGCGAACAATAGAATGGCCGCGACAAAGACAATCCCTATAGCGCCGGTTACCGGAATTCTATTCTTCACATATAAGACCTTTCCTGCCCCCTAAGTATGTAGGAGACATGTAATCAGTCTAAGGTGAGCCCAAAGCTCACGCCGTGAGAGCAGGAATCTAAAGAGCCGCCGCCAGCGCCGCTTCTATCCTCAGCCCATCCCTGAGGCTTACGTCCGTTCCCCGCCGCAGTGCTGCCTTCGCCGCAGCGCGTACTTCACGTGGCAGCTGCCGTGTCTCCGCCAACAACGCATCTATCTCTTCTGCCAGGCGCTCCGCGGGAACTACTCGGTGCACTACTCCCATGTGCAGCGCCTCGTCCGCATCAAACCAGCGGCTCGTCAGCAGAAGGTCCAGCGCCCGTGCTCGTCCAATCACACGTGGCAGGGATTGGCTTCCCGTTGCGAACGGAATCATCCCCAATGCCACTTCCGGGAGGCGGAATCGCGTGTCGTCCGCGGCGATACGAAAATCGCAGCACAGCGCCATCTCAAGGCCGGAACCGATGGAGAACCCGTGCATCGCCGCCACCGTCGGCACGGGTAGCGACCGCAGCAGCGACCATACATCCCGCAGATAGCGAGCCTCGCGAGCAATCACTCTCGACGGCGCGCTGCCGAACTCCGTCAGGTCCGCGCCGGAGCAGAATGCCCGCTCACCCGCGCCGGTTATCAGCACTGCGTCTAGATCGGGATTCGCGTGAAGCTGCGTCAAAATGACGAAAAGGTCATCCCGCATCTGAACGTTGAATGCGTTGAGTTGCTCGGGACGATTCAGCGTGATGCGTGCGAGACCCGACTCATCTACCTCGCACAGCGCCGCCGGTTCTTCGATTTCTGCCACGGATCACCGCAGGAACGGAATCGCGAGGATGTATCCCGGCGGGTCGCCCCGGCTCGCGCGCACTGCCGCAACTATCGTCCAGATGATCCAGACGATGCCCAGAATGACCATCAGGAACAACGAAACGCCCAACAGCGCAAGCGTTTCCCAAAATCCCGCGACGATTTCTTGCTCTATGTCGGCGATAGTCCCGATGATGAAGAACGGAATCATCGCAATGAGCAGGACGATGAAGTAGATGAAGAAACTAATATTGAAATTGAGTGCTTTCTTCCCGTGGTAGTCGACCATATCCGACTTTCCACGAAAGACAAGCCATACGATCAGCGGTCCCAGGATGCCGCCAAGTCCGGACGTCACCAGTGAACTTAGTGCCGAGAGGTGGACCAGCATGGACCAGTTGCGTTCTTCCGGACTCCAGAGATCGCCGTAGACCGGCCCGGGTGGCCTCTCAGGCGCAGGTGATTCGTTCTGCATCTGGACAGACTTTCTACTTCAAGAACCCAATCGACAAGATGTAACCGGGCGGATCACCGCGGCTGGCGCGAACAGCAGCCATGATTGTCCAAATGATTGAGATGAGGCCCAAACCAATCAGGAACGGAATGCCGATAAGAATGATTGAGAAAAGTGCGGCAATCACAATCCAAATGGTCATGCTGATCTGAAAGTTCAATGCCCGCTTGCCATGGTAGTCGACCATATCTGAACGTGCCCGAAACAGCAGCCACACGACTAACGGTGCAATGATGTTTGCAAACGGAAAGATGATGCCGCTCAGGGCGCTGAGGTGAACCAGCATGGACCAGTTGCGTTCCTCCGGACTGCTCACCGGCCCGTAATATGCCGAGCCGCCCATGTCCGTCGAGCCCTGTCCCATCCGTGGATCAGCGGCTGATCCGGGAACGTAGTCTGTTTCCTGACTCTCCTCCGCCCGGGGCTGCTGCTCCTCAGGCTCGTCATCCGGCCTATCCTGCTGTCCCTGTGTCATGGCACACCTCGATCCTGCTCAACCAACGCCACCAATTGTGGCTGTAGTAGACAAGAGCGTCAAAGTAGTTGCTATTCCCCCGTGAACTCCGGGTCCCGCCGCTCAAGAAAAGACCGAATCCCCTCCTCGCGGTCCTTCGTTGTCTGGAGGATCATTGTCAGGTCGGTTTCCAGCAGGATGCCCTGGTCAAGCGTCATCTCAGAGCCCGCCAGGATAACCTCCTTCGCATAGCGCGCCGCAATTGGCCCGCCGGCAAGTACCTGCTCGGCCATCTCCTGCGCGGTGCTGAAAACGTCGGCAGGCGACGCAACCCGATTGACCAGCCCCATGTCCAGGGCCTCTGCGGCTCCTATAGTTCGGCCGGTCAGTAGAAGATCTGTCGCATGGGCAGGCCCGACGATGCGCGGCAAGCGCTGGGTGCCGCCGTCCCACGGAATGATTCCCTGCAGCGCCTGGCCCATCCGGAACTGAGCCGTCTCCGCCGCAACACGGATATCCGCTGCCAGTGCCAGCTCAAGCCCCTGGTCGAAAGCGTCTCCATTGATGGCGGCGATAACGGGAAACGGGAGAGAGGCAATGGCGCTCGCGCATCGATAGCTCTCAAACAGCGCTTGAGCAGCATTTCCTGATGCAGCCTCCGCGGATTCAGAGAGGAAAGGTGCGTCTGTGCCTCGTGAGAAAGCAACCGCGCCTGCCTCGCGCTGTCCCGCCTCCTGAACGTCTCCGGTGATGATCAGCGCGTCGAACGGGCTGTCCTCGCGCAGCGTCGCGCACAACTCCTTAAGTGAGGAGGCCACTGCGCGGTCGATAAAGTTGTCGGGAGGGCGACTGAGAACGGCGGTGAGCAGGCGACCCTCAGGTCGAAGTGTTATCGGATCGTTGGTGCTCATGTATGCTGCGCGGCTGTCCATGCCGCGTAACACGATTGTAACCCTCGTGTAACTGAGGCGTCACAGAACGATTACAGGATTGATGGTGATACGCGGCCAAAGCCGCGTTTATGGGTGTTCTGGAAGGAGGACAGGATGGGCGAGTTCAATAGCGGCGATACTGCCTGGATGTTGATATCAACAGCACTTGTGCTGTTCATGACACCGGGCCTTGCTTTCTTCTATGGCGGACTGGTGCGTGGGCGAAACGCCATCAGCACCATTTCACTGAGCTTTGTGTCGATGGCCGTGGCCAGCATTGTTTGGGTGCTCTGGGGATACAGCCTGGCATTCGGCGACGGCGGTGACCTCAACGCATTTGTAGGCGATCTCTCCTATATCGGTCTCTCCGGAATCGGCATCGATGACGGAGGGAACATACCTGATCTCCTCTTCGTTGCCTTCCAGATGATGTTCGCCATCATCACACCCGCCCTTATCACGGGCGCGATCGTAGAGAGGTTCAAGTTCACCACGTACATCATCTTTCTCGTCCTGTGGCTGACCCTCGTTTACGCCCCCATCTGTCACTGGGTCTGGGCCGAGGGCGGCTGGCTCTTTGACATGGGCGCGCTGGACTTCGCGGGCGGCACCGTTGTTCACATCAACGCGGGCGTTGCGGCCCTCATCGCCGCCGTCCTTGTGGGACGCAGGCGCAGGCCGGCTCTTGAGCCGCACAACGTTCCCTACGTCGTTCTGGGCGCGGGCATCCTCTGGTTCGGTTGGTTCGGCTTCAACGCCGGCTCCGGGCTGGCGGCCAACGGGCAGGGCGCTAACGCGCTGCTCGTGACTAACACGGCTGCTGCTGCCGCAGCGCTGACGTGGGGCATCCTCTCCTACATCCAGACCAGGCGCATGAGTACCGTCGGCATCGCCACGGGCGCGGTGGCCGGTCTGGTCGCCATCACCCCGGCCGCCGGATTCGTCAATGTCACGGGCGCGCTTGTCCTTGGCATCGGCGCCGGAATCATCCCGTACTTCTTCGTGCTCTACAGGCCGCGAATGGGCTTCGACGATGCGCTTGACGTCTTCGGCGTGCACGGCGTCGCGGGAATCTGGGGCGCGCTTGGCACCGGAGTCTTCGCTGTCGAGGCCATTGGCGGAACGGCGGGACTGCTTGAGGGCAACCCGGAGCAGATGGGAGTGCAGGTGATCGGTGTTGTCGCCACCCTCGTCTACTCCGGCGTCGCCACCTTCGTCATCCTCAAGGTACTGGATCTGATCCCGGGACTGGGACTCAGAGAGCCGGAGCCCGCCGAGGATGAGGGTCTTGACCTGGCCGCGCATGGTGAGCGCGCATACGTCGCAGACGGCGCGGACTAGACCTGCCAGCAGGAAAGACTAGAATCAGGAGCAGCGCACGAGCGGGGAACAATCCCGCGGCCCGACGGTATCGACCCGTCGGGTCGCGCAGAAGGAATAGGAGACGACGATGCTGAGTATAGAGGCGATAATCAGGCCTGAAACAATTGAGGACGTGGTAGGAGAGTTGGAAGCTGTCGGCTGCCGCAAGTTCTACTACGCCAACGTCACCGGCACCGGTCGACAGGGTGGAGTCGAAGTGTTCGTTGGCCGCGCGGGGCAGATGACCCGCCGCCATGAGCGCCCGAGAACCATTGTCCGGGCCGTCATCGAAGACGGCATGAAAGATGACGTGATCAACGCCATCATCCGCGGCGCCCGAAGTCCGGGCGATGGCGAGGTTGGCGATGGTAAGATCTTTGTCACTCCTGTAGAGGATGTCATCCGTGTCCGCACAGGTGAAACCGGCGAGGATGCCATCTGACGGGGAGAAAGGCGAGTGGGGGACGTATCCGCGGCGGGCAATGCCTGCCGCGGATACACGTTTTTGATGCCTCCCCCTATCACCGCGTGTAAAAAATCCCTATAGTCTGTAGGGACGACGAATCCTTCTGGCAAAAGGGAGACAGGCAACGATGACATCTGCGGCAGAGCCCTTTGAGCGAGTTGACATCGATAGGGCAAGAGAGCTTATCGACGGCGGCGGCGTCGCACTGATCGATGTCCGCGAGCAGGAGGAATGGGACGAGGGTTACATTCAGGGCGCAACCCGCATCTCCGTGAACGACATCATCAACATGAGCGCCGTCGATGACCTGCCCAAGGATCAACCCATCGTCTTCTACTGCGCCGCCGGTGTCCGCTCTGCC
>DAOUKW010000042.1:0-9631 GCA_034420915.1 Dehalococcoidia bacterium | reverse complement strand
TGGTGGCGGGTGAGATCACCATCAAGGACATCGAAGTCGAGAGCATGGAGTAATCGCGCCAAGCGACTTACTTCGCAGATAACAAAAGGGGCGGCCAAATGGCCGCCCCTTCTTTTTGGATTCTTCGCTACGCTCAGAATGGCAGCGGAGTTACACCGGCATCAACTCAATTTCACGGGATGGCTCGTTGACTGTATCAGTTACATCAGAATCAGGAAGAACCGCCGTCAGGGACCAGGGCCCGGCGCGCACGATGTCGACGTCCACGACGTGGCCCTCAAGGCTGGCATCGGAACCCTGCACGTGGACAATCTTGTTCGTCCGTGTCCGTCCCGTCCACGCATCCTTCACACGCCGCTCGATGAGAATCTCCTGCCGTGTACCGGCCAACGGGGCGTTCAGATCCGTAGCAATTCGCTCCTGTAGTTCTTCAACGGCCTTACGCCGCTCTATCTTTACCTTGGGCGGAACATCGTCCACGAGTTTGCGGTCCGCGATGGTTCCGGGCCGCGTTGAGTACGGCGCGACGTGCACGATGTCGAACTTCATCTGCTCTAAAACGTCCATCGTCCGCTGGAATTCTTCGTCCGTTTCGCCACAGAAACCGACGATCACGTCCGTGCTGATGGCCACGCCCGGGATCGTTTCGCGTGCACGCTCGATAAGTTCCATGTATTGCGCGATGGTGTACGGGCGGCGCATTCGCTCCAGGACCTCGTCCGAGCCGGCCTGGAATGGCAGATTGAGATGCTCGCACGCCTTGGGGAGTTCCGCGACGGCATCGAGGATTCGCTGCGTCATGTCACGCGGATGGGATGTCAGGAACCGGATGCGCTCCAACCCGTCCACCGGATGGATGGCGCGGAGCAGGTCGGCAAGGTCAGGTTTATCAGGCAAGTCATGGCCGTAGCGATCAACGATCTGGCCGAGGAGGGTTATTTCTTTCGCGCCCCGCGCCGCCAGCATCTCGGCCTCCCGAACCAGTTCATCAACCGGACGACTGGTTTCCCTGCCGCGCCGATACGGCACGATGCAGTAGGTGCAGAACTCATCACAACCCTGGATGATGGGCACGAAGGTGCTCACCGTGGGACGCGCCGCGACGAGAAGTGCCTGGTCCGTGTCGCACGAGAGGCCCTGTCGGTCCGCCGCAAATTCCACCAGCGCCGTGAAATCCTGTGGGCGCAGGAAGAAATCCACATGAGGGAACCTCTCGCGCAGGGCGTCGGTTCGGGGACCGACCATGCAGCCCATCAGGGCAATGGTCGCGTCCGGGTTGCTCTTCTTGTAGGACTTGAGGGAATCCAGCCTTCCAACGACCTTGTCCTCCGCACCCTGCCGGACGACGCAGCTATTGAGGACGACAATGTCGGCATCCTCTGCCTTTTGGACGGACTCGTACCCTAGCTCGTTAAGGGAGAGGCCGAGACGGTCTGAGTCGGCCACGTTCATCTGACAACCGACCGTCCACAGGTGATAACTCGCCATTCTCGTCCCTCGACATCCCTGTTTCGATTACCCGTTGCGGGCGGATTATAAGCGATGGCGGAGGGAATGGGATTCGAACCCATGTGTCCCGATTAAAGGACAAACCGCTTAGCAGGCGGCCGCACTAGACCTGGCTATGCGATCCCTCCGCGAACTGCCGTGTTCTGAGGTCATTGCCCTCGTTTACACTGCGTTCACCATGATACAACGGTTGCAGGAAAGGCCAAAGATTCAACCGGAATGGCGCACACGAGATTGAAATGACTGGCAACGACGAGAACGAACTAAGCCGCCGCGCCTTTCTCACCATGTCATGGCGGCGCGATAATCCGGCTGCGCCCGCAGAGCCGTCACGCGCCGCGACCGCCGACAATCTCGTCCTGCTCGGCAGCATCCAGAGCCTGCGTGATCTGGCAGTCGGCGAGGTTGTCACATCGCCCCGCCGTGCAGACATCCACGCCGTCCGCACGGCATCCGGCATTCTTGCCCTACGCTCACGCTGCCCAAATGACGATGCATTAATCGCATGGCGAGACGACGAACGTTCCGAGGATACGTTAGCTCCAATTGGCCGCTTCTACTGTTCCCGGGACGCTTCAATCTTCAACCGGCTCGGCGAATTGATCGCAGGGCCTGCCAATGGCCCCCTGCCCGTCCTAGTTGTCACCGAAGTTGCAGGCAGCCTGTGGGCGGACGAAGCGAAGCCGGAGGCGCCGGAGAACGAAGAGCGGCTGCGCCGCGAATTCACGCTCCCTTAGCCGCAAGCCAGAAAATCTATTTGCCGGCGGGGTCAAGCAGGACGTATCGCTGGCGGCGGCGCAAACGTGAGAATGCCCGCCGCGGGTCCAGGGCGAGCAAAGCCGCATACTTGCGCAGCTCCTCCATCCTTTGCGGATCGCCCGTCCGACGCCACGCGTTATAGCTGTCCAGCATGAGATTCGTCACGCGCTGCACGTCAACGCCGTGGATGAAAGTCTGCGCGACCTCAGATAGAACTTCCGCATAGATATCGAAGTTGTTGGACAGACGGCTGAGCACGCCGTCCAAGCCTGTCCATCGCGCCAGTTCATGTTCGGAGGCGAGCGCGTAGTGACTCCGCCCCAGCCGCGTGTAGTAGCTGATGTCCAGCCGGGGGATGGCCTGTATTGCGGGACTGCGCCGACGGCGCCACCTGCTGCGGCGTCCGGTCAGGCTCGCGGGAAAGATGCCGATCAGGAAGAGTGTGCTATCTGCGATATTGCGGTTGGCCTCAAAGAGGTTCTGCGCCTCCCGTGCCGCACCATGCTCCGCCTCCTCCATGAGGCTCTCCAGCAGGTTGCCGAAATGGGCGGCGAGGTCCGGAATCGGAAAGATCTCCCGCATACGCACATGGCGCGCGAGCAAGCCTCCAAGGTAGTCAAGCGTGGCGATACTGGTGCTGTGGCGGTCTATGTAAAGCGCCTTGAGGAGGAACAGATCAAACAAGCTCTGAAGTTCAATCCGTTTCAGCTGGGTGATGTCTGCGTAGAAGCCGTCGAGAAGGGTATCAACTTCGCGAGCGAATGCGCGGTCGACGATATTCCGTCCTTCATGCGCCGACGCCGTTTCTTTGAGAGCCTGTACGGCAGTCTCTACGTCCGCCATGTCATCTCCCCGCGCTCTTTCGTCTCAATTGTACTCTCTCTGACGTTTATTGCACTGTCTGCCACCTCACAATGGACGACCCCTCGTCACGGATACGTCGTGCTGTTCCCTTACGGCTCAGGTGTTCAAGGTGCGAAAGTGTCTCTCCAACCGCGGCCCGCCGCAGGAATTCGTCCATCTCTTCCCACGAACCAACATCCCAGGGCACACCTTCCGCGACCTCATAGGCTGTGCGCGGGGAGCCGTCCGCCGCCTTGAGGACGGCATCCAGGCGCGCGTCATGGTGTTTATGGAGTTCATTCACACGTCCCTTGAGGTCAGTGAAGTGATGCTCGTGCGCGGGCAGGACGAGGTCGACGTCCAGTTCACCCACTTTGGCGACCGAATCAAGATAGTCGCCCAGGGGATCTCCATCCGATGTCATCCGTACAGAGACGTTTGACGTGATGATGGGCAGGATGTGGTCACCGGTGAAAACGATTCGGGCTTCCTCATCCACCCAGCAGAGGTGGCCGGGCGTGTGGCCGGGCGTCCAGAACGCGCGCAGATTGTGGTTGCCGGTCTTGTAGGTCTCTGAACCGTCCAGCAGCAGATCAGGCGGCTCAAACTCCCGGAATAGAGCCCATTGCCGCGCCTCGCGCTCTTCTCCCGCGCCGCGTTCTGCGGAGTCGCCGTGAGACGGGATACCTTCCGGGTGTTCCCCTCGCCGCTCTTCTTCTTGTATTGCGCGGCGGCCTCGCCTCCCCCCATATATTTCGCCTTGCAGTTCTTCTTCCGGCACGCCGTGTCGGCGATACCACGCCTTCATACGATCCTCACCGCCGGTTCGCGCCGCCTTGGGGTTGCGCTTTATCGCCTCCATCGCCTCTCGGAACGGGCTCTGCTCCCAGTCGATACGGTGCATGGCCGTGCGCCCACCGGTGAGCTTCTTGGCATCGATGGCAAGGCCGTAGTGATCCGGATGATTGTGTGTGATGAGAATGAAATCGATCTGGCCGGGCTTGATTCCCAACTGCCCCACCAGCTGATCTTCAAGAGCCTCGATACCCTCCTCGGAACGGAGGCCGGTATCAATGAGGATGGGTTTGTCGGGGCCAGTAACGAGATACGGGAGGGTGTAGCCGAGTGGATTCTCCGGCATCGGAATACGCATCTGGAAGATGCCCGGGGCTACTTCATTGACGGATTCTGACATTACGTAGGTACCTCTCACGCGCTGCCGCGTATCGCATGCCATGTTGCCGCCGATTATATCAGCCGACGCGGTCCCTAGCCCCGCTAAAATCGCCTCTAAACGTTCCATAATCTTGGCCGCTAGATGCGCCGCGCTATCCAAACGTTTGTTATACTCAAATACGTTGCGTCATAATGCACGGGGCAGGTTTATGGCGGACGCTTTGCGGGGGCTCGGTAACCACAGCCTTTCAAGCAATCGTCATGCACTGTTGGCCTGTCGAGAATTGAAGTCGCAAGGGGGAAATTAGTGGCAGCCACACGAGACTTTGTGATCCGCTTCGCGGGCGAAGGCGGACAGGGCATGGTGACCGCATCCGAGGCCCTCGCCGCAGCAGCCGCGCAGGTGGGATACCACGTAATGACATTCGTTACTTTCCCGTCCCAGATCATGGGCGGGCCCACGTGGAGCCAGTGTCGCATTTCCGTGACACCGGCGCTCAGCAACGGCGACACGCTTGATGTGCTCGTCGCGTTCAACGAGGAGGCCTACGAGGTTCACAAGGAAGAGCTTCGTGACGGCGGCATCCTCGTCTATGACTCCGCAGTTTTTGAAGTGCCGGAGGAAGACAAGGGCTCGATGAACATCGTGGCCCTGCCCTACGAGGAGCTTGGAAAGTCGACCGGCAACCCGCGCGCCGCGAACATGGTCATCCTCGGCGCCGTCGCGCAGTTCGTTGCATGGCCTGAGCAGTACCTTGAGGACTTCAACGTCAAGCGCTTCACACGAGGCCGCCCGAACGATGCCGAGGTCGTTGCGGCCAATAGCATGGGCCTCGGACTTGGGCGCGACGCGGCGAAGGAGAGCGGATTCTCGCTCGGCGAGTTGGCCGCTCCCGATCCGCCCGATTACGAGCAGATCATCATCAAGGGCAACGAGAGCTTTGGACTGGGCGCGCTGGCCGCCGGCCTGAATTTCTTTGTCGGTTACCCCATATCGCCGGCAACGTCCATCCTCGTCTTCATGGAGCAGAACCTCCGTGGCGAGGGCACGTTCGTCTACCAAGCAAGCTCCGAGATCGAGTCCATCAGCACCATCGTCGGCGCAGGATTCGTTGGCAAGAAGGCCATGACGTCTACCGCAGGGCCAGGTTTCTCGCTCATGAGTGAGGGACTGGGCATGGCATGGATGATGGAGATTCCATGTGTCATCGTCGACGTTCAGCGCGGCGGCCCCGCCACCGGACTACCTACCAAGTCTGAACAGTCCGACCTGTACATGGCGATGCACCCGGCGCACGGCGACTCACAGTTGCCGGTCATTGCCCCCGGCACCATTGAAGAGTGCTTCTATGCAGCCATGCACGCCCTCAACTGGGCTGAGCGGTACCAGGGGCCGGTGATTGTGCTTTCCGAGCACATGCTCTCTGAGCGCGTGCAGAACATTCGCAAGCCTGATCCCTCCCTCGTTGAGGTGGAGGCGAGGCAGATATACACCGGCACGAACGGGTACAAGCGCTACGAAGGCGATAGCGTTACACCCATGCCGCTGCCCGGCGGCCCTGGCGCGTACGTCGCCAACGCGAGCGAGCACGATACGATCGGCGACACAACGCACCTGCCGGTTCATCACGTCCGTGGCACGGAGCGCCGTTTCGCCAAGTTGAAGCTCCTTGAGGACACGCCGTATGAGGCGCGTAACGCGGACAATGACGTGGTCATCCTGCCGTGGGGCGGCTCCAAGGGCCCCGCGCACGAGGCGTATGAGCAGATGATGGAGAACGGCGTGCCGGTGGGCTGGTACTACACCATGTTCATCTCCCCGCTCAATCCCAAGCTGCTGGATGAACTTCGATCGAAGAAGCTCGTGCTGGTTCCTGAGCTCAACTACCTTGGGCAGTTGTCCTCCATCCTGCGCCAGCACGGCGTGAACGCGAAATCCCTTACGCAGTACACGGGCTTGCCATTCAAGGTGGCAGACCTGGTTGAGAGAGTCACCGCTGAGGTTGAGGCCATGGCGGACAGCAAGGTCGGAGTCTAGCGCCCTGCGCATGGACCAAGTCGAAAGAGAGAGGTAGCAGACAATGACGAAGCGGAACCCCGAGTACGATTTCAAGTGGTGCCCCGGCTGCGGCGACTTCGGCGTCAAGCGCGCCATTGAGTTGACGATCGCAGCACGCACGACCGAGATGGACATCCCGTTTGAGAACAACGTGATCGTCGCCGGAATCGGTTGCTCGGGCAACCTGGTTCACCTGACGGACGGCCCGCAGCCGTTCGGATTCCACGGCATTCACGGGCGTACCCTGCCCGTCGCGTTTGGCATCAAGAGCGGCAATCCGGAGATTGAGGTCATGGTTGTCGCCGGCGACGGCGATTTCCTGAGCATCGGCGCGGAGCACATCGGCCCTGCCGCGCAGCGCAATTTGAACGTGACCTGCGTGATTATGGACAACGGCGTCTACGGCCTGACGAAGGGACAGAGCTCTCCCACCACGCAGTTCGGTGTCGTGACCAGCACCACGCCCGGCGGCAAGATCGAGGGTGAGGTCAAGCCGTTCCAGTACTACCTGTCACTGGGCGCGTCGTTTGTCGCATCGGCCTTCTCCAGCAAGCCGCGAGAGATGGCGCAGATGATTCGAGAAGGCATGGACTATCCAGGCTTCTCCATCGTCCACGTGCAGTCTCCCTGCACCACCTATAACGACAACTACGACGTCCTCCGAGGCAACGCCAAGAAGGGCATTGATCCACTGACCTATGACATCCCGGAGAGCCATGATCCGACGGACTTCAGCGAAGCGCTGAGGATTGCGCAGGATCCGGGTATTCCGCTCGGCGTCCTGTATGCAGCGGACAACTCCGAGCCTCTCGACGAGCGCTACAGTAGCCTGAACTCCCGGCTGCGCTCCCGGGACGTGGATGAGATGATCGCGTCGTTCGCAATCCAGTAGACACGGAAACACATACGCCCATGGCCCCGCAGACGCTGGAGGCCCGGCTTAGAGACGAAATACGGCGAAGGGGTCCAATCCCCTTCGCCGATTTCATGCGCGTCGTCCTCTATGACCCGGACGGCGGCTACTACAGCAGCCTCGACGAGCACATCGGACCGGCGGGTGATTTCTACACCGCGCCCGCCACGCATCCTGCATTCGGGGCGTTGCTCGCCTTGCAGCTTGAGCGCTGTTGGGAACTACTGGGCAGGCCGGAGACCTTTACGATTGTCGAAGAAGGCGGCGGCAAGGGGCGTCTCGCCGAGGATGTTTTCAACTACGTACGCTATCTGGCTCCGGATTTCAGCAGGGCTATCGATTACCGCATCGTGGAGTTCGAGCGGAATGGGCGCATAACCCCGCCGCAGGATGGCGGCACGGAGTGTGTCATCAATTGGGACGGGGACGCCCTGCCGGATGAGATTGAGGCAGGCGCAATCATATCCAACGAGTTATATGACGCCATGCCTCGCCATCGCGTGATTCAACAGGGTGAAACGCTCTACGAGTTGCTGGTGGACGCAACGGACGCGGGATTCATCGAGACGATTGCGGAGCCGTCGACGCCCGCACTTGCGGAGCGCCTGAAGCAGTTAGACGTAACGCTGCCTAACGGCAGCAAGGCGGAGATCGACCTTGAAGGAACCGAGCATCTGAGAGAAAGTGCATCCCGGCTGCAACGCGGATTCGTCTTCACCATTGATTACGGTTATCCCGCCGCGACGCTGTATGACGGCTCGCGACGAGAGGGTACCCTGCTCTGCTACCACCGCCATACGTCATCCACCAACCCCTATATCCGGCTGGGCAGGCAGGACATCACGGCGCACGTGGATTTCACGTCGCTGGCACAGGCAGGAGAAGAGATAGGGCTGTTGACGGAGGGCCTGTTGACGCAACAGCGGTATCTCAAGAAGCTCGGATCGCAGGCGTTCATCGATGCGCTGCGGGAGCTTGATCTGCCGCCGCAGGACATCATGGCCAACCGCATGGCAATCCTTGAACTCACCAAGCCGAGCGGGTTCGGCGGGTTCGGCGTCCTCATCCACAGCACGGGCACGGAGGAAGGCGAGTCCTTTGGTGCGGATGAGATTGTCATCAGCCGCGCGCGCGGCGGGTTGGACGGCCTCCCGCCCGTCCTGCTGACACCCGACCATATGCCACTGCTCGCTGGGCGCTATCCGCAGTATTCTGAACTTGACAACATCTGGCCCGAAACTCAACGACCAAGCGCTCAGCAGATTCGCATAGGAGGCAATCAACAATGACAGTAGCGGACAGGCTCAAGGAGCTCGGAATCACTCTTCCTCCACCCGCCACGCCCGGCGGCAACTACACGCCGGCCAATCGCGTCCACAACACTCTCTACGTTGCCGGACAGCTCCCCACGCAGGACGGTGAACTTATCTCGCCAGGCAAGGTGGGCGCGGACGTAACGGTTGAACAGGCGGCGGAGGCTGCCCGAATCGCGACGCTCAATGCGCTTTCGGCAGTGGAGAACGCGCTGGATGGTGGCCTTGACGCAGTTGAGTCAGTGACGCGAATCACCGTTTTCGTGAATGCCGTGCCCGATTTCGATCAGCACTCGGTCGTTGCGAATGGCGCATCAGATTTGCTTGTCGCAGTTCTCGGCGAGGCGGGACGACATGCGCGCAACGCGATCGGCATGGGATCCCTTCCACGCGGCTCCTGCGTTGAGGTGGAAACCAACTTCAAGGTGCGGTAGAGTCCTCCGCCATCATCATCCGGGCAACGTCCTGCCCCTGACGGATGCTGTAGTTGGTTCCCCGATCTTCCGGGTAGATCTGGCTCATGGCCGCGAGCCAAAGACCGTCGACAGGTGTCTTATTGGGCGGAATCTTGTCGCTGAAATGCGTGGTCATGATCGGCTGCGCTGCGCCCTCGCGGTGGACGTATGTCCGCTCCACCCATGACATGTCGAACTCCGGGTTGATCTTCTTCAGGTGCTCGACGTAGCTATCGATAAGGTCCTCATCTGAGAGCGACCACCGGGAATCGTCCGACGTCACATAGTCCGCCGTGTAAAGGATATGCTTGCCCCCATAGACGGACGGCGCGACGAGGTTGGTCTGCTCCAGCGCGAGCAGGAACGGGATGTCCGCGTCTGCGATGTTGAGCCAATAGATGGGCGAGAGGCTGCGATTCATCACCCAGATCACGGCGATTGCACCCTCGTAGTCGATAGTGCTGACCTTATTCAGATAGTCTTCAGGCAAGTCCACAAGGCGCGGCAGTAGGAAGCTCGGAACGGTAGCGAGAACAGCATCATAATTGCGCTTTTCTTCGGCACCGTCCGAGCCGGCAATCGTCAGCCCCGTCACCCGGTTGTC